>CAMZFO010000071.1 GCA_947306125.1 uncultured Clostridia bacterium
CCCAGCCGGTGAAGGTGTAGCCGGTCCTGCCGGGAACGGCGGGAGCGGTGGCGGCAGTACCTTCCTCAACGGACTGAGTGGAAAGCACGGTGCCGTCCCAATCCTTGAAGGTTACGGTGTAATAGGTGGGCTGAGCAATGACGGGATCGGTGCAGTAGTAGTTGACGGCGGGGCTGATCTCCTGATACAGCCTGATATTGCCGTTGGTGTTCTTGCTGGTGGTGAAGTAGGCATTGCTGGAGCCGAGAGCCAGATAGTAATAACCTTCGGAGTCGATCTGGTTGTTCATATCGGCGCCGTTATAGGTCCAGGCAAGCGGCGACGTCCCGACGCAGAGGTATTCATCGGAGCCGAGGGTGAAATACTTGCCCACGGCGTTGTTCTTGAACACCCAGCCCGCGGAGGCGGAACCGGACTCGATCTCCCAGAGCACGGTCTCGGGATCCACGCTGCTTGCGAGAGTTGCAAGGCCGTTGCTTACCGTTATGCTCTGTACGGATACGTAGTGGTTGTTGGAGGTATTGTAGGTGGTGTTCTTCGCGGCGTAGTTGCCGGAAGCGATTATGTACCTGCCGCCTACCGCAAGATCGTTGGTCTGCTGATAGATGATATCTCCGCCGGTATCCTCAACGCGGGTAAAGAGCGCGTAGAGGGTGGCGTTGCCGGTGACGGTGTAGCTTGCGCCGGGCGCATAATACGCGGGCACTGCGGTGGTCTCCTCAACGTGGTCGCCCACCCAGCCTATGAACTCCCAGCCTTCGGGATCGACGGAGGAGGTCATGGGAAGCGTGATGGTATCGTTGAGATACGCCGTCTGGCTGCCCTGCGAAGCGCCGCAGGATACGAAATTGACCGTGTAAACGGGCTTGGGAGCGAAGTTTACGCGAACGGTGCAGTCGGAGGAGGGATTGACGGTGATGATATTGCCGTTTACGGTGACGGTGGCGGTGCCGGAGATGACCTCCGCGCTCTCAACGTAATAGCCGTTGGCGGGGTTGGCGGTGATCCTGTAGCCGTCTACGGAAACGGTGCCGTAGGAGCTGTTGTTGGATACGGCGTTGACCTCATAGGTCACGTTCGGGCCGACCTTGATGCCGATGTACTTGAGGTTGGAGTTGGCGCCGGAGGGAGGATTGTAAACGCCGTTCACGGGCTTTACGCAGATAGCGCCGCCGCCCTTGATGGTGGCGGAGGTGCCGGTGAATACGACGGGGCCGAGCAGGCTGTAGGGATTCTGAACGTTATTATAGTTCGCGGGATCGTAATCGGCCTGGGGCTTGAAGCCGTAGACGCCGTTCAGCACGTCCTCTGTGGTATTGGCGAAGGTCGCGACACGGAAGTTCTTGACAAGATCCGCGCAGTTCATGCCCGTGGCGTTGGTGATGGCGGTGGGCTCGCTCGAAGAGAACTTGTTCGAGATCTGCTTATAGATCGTGTTGCCGAACTGGGTGTAGAGATACTGGGCGAAGAAGGACACCTGCGCGTAAAGGGCAAGCGTATCGCCCATCTCGAGGTTGTTATCCCAGTTATACATGGAGAAGCCCTTGTGCAGGGTCAGGTCGGAGGTATACTGGAACTCGGTGGGAGGATTGAGCCAATCGCCGTTGGAGCTGTAGAAATAATTCTCCCAGGACTGGATGCGGCCGACAACGGAGGAGCCGGGATAGCAGATCTCCTCTGCGGCGGCGGAGAAGCACTCGTTGAGCCAGGTGTTCATGCCGCTGGTGTTGGAATAGTTGATGCAGTGCTGATACTCATGGCAGGCGGTGCCGTAAGCGCGGTCGAGGCTGGTGCGGTCGACGCCGGAGGGAGTGACGTAGTAGATGCCGGGATAGGTATCTATGTTGATGATGGGAAGTCCGTCATAATAATAGCTGGCGGAGGAGAAATAACCGGCGATATAGCCGCCGCTGGTCTCGGGATCGAAGCCGTCGTCGATGTTGTAGAACAGCAGGCTGACCTTGCCGTCTCCGTTCGAGCCGTTGGAATGATTGCCGAACGAGCTGTTCATGAGGCTGTACATCCTGTCGAACTCATCCGCGGCCATCTGGGCGTAATTGGCGTTGATGGAATCGAGGGTGTAGTAATTCGCAACGTTCTGGGTCGGAGTCCAGATGTAGCAGTGCTGACCAACGGCGAGCACCTTGAAGCTAAGGCTGCTGCTTCCCGGGCTGTAGCTGGAGATGGTGAAGGTCTTGGTGCTGCCTACGACGTAGGAGGCGCGCTCGCCGCCCTCGGTTTCGATCCTGCCGTAAGCGTCGCCGAATTCCTTGCGCTCGCGCTCGGCGATCTGGGCGTCGACGTCGATCTTATAGAGACCGTCGTTCGAGGTCCTCTCAACGGGGGCCTTGGAGACGACGCTGGTCTCGATAAGGCCCGTCATGGTGCCGGTGGAGTACGAGGTGCTGGAGGAGGTGGCGGGGTTGTAGATGACGACGTAATCGCCCTCATAACCGCCGGACGCATTCTCGTCAAGAGTTACGTCGGAGTTCTGGATGCGCTGAGGTTCTTCCTTCTCCGTCTTTGCGAAGGCGGGCAGAGCCGCGAGCACAAAGCAGAGGGTCAGCAGCAGTGCGGTGACAGTTCTGAACTTTTTCATGTGTTTCTCCTTCTTGAAAGATTTATTTCGGGCGCTGCGCCCGAGCTTGCCTTTGCGACTTATTCAATATACCACTTTCTATATTAAAAGTCCATACGTTTTTGCCGGAATAAAAAAATAAAAATGCGGCGCGCTTCAAAGCGCGCCGCATTGGGCGCATTCACTTAAAGATACACAGCCTCAAAAGGTATCTTTTTGCACCCCTCTTCGCCCGCCATGCTCGAAAGACCTTCACCATGTATTTTGAAAAACTCTTCGAGTGTTTCTGCGCTTTTCGCCTCGATGGGCACAAAAATCTCCGCTTTTATTCGGTGCAGATAAGGAATATAAACCACTGCTCCTTATCCGTTTATATTGCCTAACAAAAAGGCATGGCATCAGGGAAAAATCCTTTTGCCATGCTTTATTTGTTGAATAACCGCGGAATTGACTCGCAGGTGCGATCCTACTTTCTCCGGTGATCGCATTCCGCGGCTATCGCGCCGCGTGCGCCCATTCGACTCGAAAAATAATTATTTTTCGGCCACATGGGCGACGCTCGCTTTGCTCGCTCAAGTGAATGCACCCTTGGGCCGGGTCTTCAGCTGTTTGCGATGATCGCGTAGATCTCGGCGATATCGCGGATATCGACCTCCCCGTCCTCATTGGCGTCGGCGTTTATCATGCCCTGCGCGGAAATGACGGGGTTTTCGCCGTTCAGGTACATAGCGAGCAGCGTCGCGTCCGCCATGGTGACGGAGCCGTCGCAGTCCGCGTCGCCGGGGAGAGGCCCGGCGATTGGCCCGTCCGCGGTATAGGTGACGGTCACGGTGATATCGTTTGCGCCCATGGTGCCTATGACGGTCCCGATGCTCGGCGTATAGCCCGCGACAGCCGGGCTTTCGACCACGTACGCGGTGTTATAGACGTAAACTCCGGTATAGGTCGGAGCGGCCTCGGTTTGATCCTCATACTCGTATACCACCGTGAGCGTATAGCTGTTGACGCTGTACTGCGCGGTTACGACGAGGTTCGAGGTGACGCAGGAGAAATCCTCGTCCCATCCGGTGAAGGTGAAGCCCGTCCTCACGGGATCCGCGGGGGCCGTCGCCGCCTGACCGGGCTCGACCTGCTGGGTTTTAAGCACCGTGCCGTCCCAATCCCTGAACGTGACCGTGAAATAGTCCTCGTTCATTATTATGCCGGTCTCCTTCTTATAAAGCTGTATGGAGTTCGGCGTGTTGGGAGCGTAGAACATCTCGGTAAGGCCGCCGACGGTGGGGATGAATGTGACGTACTTCTTTACGTTGGTCTTGAAATCATAGTAAAGACGGTTGTTTTCCTGATCCCACTTCCACTTAAAGGCATAGCTCTGGCCGTCCTGCGGATAGAGGCCGTGATAGTTATCGTAATTTGTAACGCGCAGATGATAGCTGCGGTTATAGTTCGATCTGATGAGGTAACAATCCTCGTCCTCCGCGTCGTAGAACATCCACTCAGCCATCTTCTCGACTGCGTTGGGATAGCGTGAATCATCGAGCGCGGTGATCTCGCCATGATCGTTCACCACCGCCTTTATGCCGTAGGCGTACTCGGTGCTCTGATAGTGCTGGCAGTAATTATTATCGGTATAATACGGGACCTGTTCGCCGTCCGGGTTGTAGTTCATGAGAACGTAAACCTCATTGCCGACGACCTGGCCGATCATGTACTCCTTTCCGGTCTCGATGGTATCGGCGGGAACGTACTTGGTGTAGGACTGGCCGTCCGCGACGGTGATGAGGGCGGAAGCGGTGTACTGAATGCCGGTCTCCTTATCGGTCGCGGTCGCGGTGATGGTGGCGGAGCCGGGAGCGTGGCTCGTGACGGTGGCGGCGAACCTGTTGCCGACGACGGAAACGACGGAATCGTCGGAGCTCTGCCAGACCATCTCATAATTGTTGGCGTCCATTGGAGTCCTTGCGACGACGAGCCTCGCGGTCTCGTTAAGATACATCTCCGTCTCGTCCGGGGTGATCTCTATGCCCCCAAGGCCGACCTCGCCTATCGTTATGCCGACGTACCTTAACGCGGAGGAGGCGCCTGCGGGGGGCACGAAGCTGCCGCCCACGGGCTTTATCGTGATGAAGCCGCCGCCGTAGATATCGGTGGCGTCGGTGCTCGTGTAGACCACGGGGGAAAGCAGGGAATAGAGGCTGGAAAGCCCCCAATACTCATTGGGATCGTAGCCGGCGTTCATATTGAAGCCCAGATTGGAGCCGGGATCGTTTGCCACCATGCGGGTGAAGAAATTGCCCCACAGGGATTCAAGGCTCCAGCCGGTCGCGGCGACGAGGGTGTCGAGGGAATCCTGAACGGTCTCGCCGGTGCAGGAATCGATTATCCTCTTATAGATGGAAGTGCTGCCATAGCGGGTGTAAAGATACTGGGTGAAGAACATTACCTCCGCATAGCGGGCGTAAATATCGCGCTCGGAGGAATTCCAGGCGGTTATCGAACCGCCGGTATGGAGGCCCAGACCGGGATCGTACTCATATTCCACGGGGGGATTCTGTATCTCCGCGAGGGAATTCAATTTCTGATTGTTCCAGCTGAATATGCGCTCGGAAAGGCCGCTGCCGGGGAAGCAGAGCTCCTCCGCGGAGCCGGAAAGCGCCTCGTTGAGCCAGACCGCCATGCCGTCCTCGTTCTGCGAATAGTTGATGCAGTGCTGGAACTCATGCACTATAGTGCCGAAGCAGTCGTCGAAATGCTCGATGTAATTGCCCGCGGAATTGGTGTACGCGACGCCGGGATAGGTATCGACGTGCAGCATGGCGCAGTTATTGTAGCGGTAATCCTCCTGCCAGAAGTAGCCCGCGACGTAACCCTGACCGGGCTGCCAGCCGTCGCCGATGTCGTAGAACAGCAGCTCCACCTTGCCGTCGCCCACGACGTCGTTGAAATCGCCGTAGGAGGCCTGCATCAGCTCGAACTTCTCATCGAAGCGCGCGGCGGCAATGCCCGCATAATCCTCGTTGATGAGGTCGAGGGGGTGATAATCGGCGTTGACGGGGGTCCAGACGCGGCAGTGCTGACCGACGGCGATCACCTTGAAGGTGAAATCGAGATCGTAGCCGGATACGGGGGGATAATTGTAAAGCCCGAATGTGCGGGTGGAGCCCAGAACGTAAGTATCCCTGGAGGCCTCGAACTTGGGAGCGGGCTCCTCGGGGACGAACTCCGCCACCTCGGCGTCGACGTCGATGATATAGGGGATATCCTCATCGGCCTCGTTTGCCTTCATACGGGTGGGAACGACGTTTGCGGTCAGATCGGTGACGACCTTCCCCGCAAGGGAGCCCGTGGTCTCCCCCACCGCCGTATCGCCGGGGTTATAGATGACGACGTAATCGCCGGTATAGCCGCCTGCGGGATCGGTATCTATCGTGACGCCGGAGTTTATGCAGCGCCCCTCTTCGGTATTTGCCGCGGAAATCGGCAGCGCGGTCAGCACGAACAGCACGGCCATTATAACGGCGAGGACAGCTCTCTTGTGTTTCATTCTTCCATCTCCTGATTTGTAATTTATTTACTCAACAGATACTTCTTCACGCATCTTTCGAATAACACTCACCCAATATAACATCAAAATCTCCTTTGTCCATAACGAATCGGCCCCGGACGGCGGATTTTGAGTTATATATTTATTTACAGTGTTCGCAGGCTCATATATCGCCGCACGCTTGACGCAGGCTCGCCGCATTCTCCCGCGGGAATAAAAAACGGGAGGGCTGCGCCTTAAAAATGGCGCTTCCCTCCCGGCCTTGACCGCAGGATCATTCTTTTTCCTTTTCGAAATGCTCGGCGGGCCAAATGCCGCAGATCTCGGGCTTTTCATCCTCGCCATCGCCCTCGCCGGTCACGAGGGAGCCGACTCCGTGCTCGCGGCGGGTATTCGCAAACACCATATGGCTCATGCCGGACTTCTTTTCGGCGACCTCGTAAAACCCGCGGGAGATGAGCTCGGCGACCTCGGGGATATCCCCCGCGTCGATATGCATGCGCTTTGCCGCGGAGGAGGCGATCGCCTTCCTTATGATCGCGGCGGCGATGCAGCCGACTATGACGAAGCCCGCCATTACCGCGGCGGGAAGCCACGCGGCGACGTCATACGCCTTCTTGTGGAAGGCGGGATCGGTCGTGAGCAGAAGCCCGGCGGCGGCGATAACGCCGTTGACCACGGCAGGCAGACAATCGAAGAGCCTGTGCGCGCGGCGGCACTTTTTGCAGGCGGAGACCTGCAGGGGGAGCACCATATCCGCCGCCTTCATGCCTATGCGCTTCTTGCCGAGGCCTATCGTCCAGTCGCCCTTTTCGTCGCGCTTGGCAAGGTCGAAGAGCGCGAAGCAGGAAGCCTCCCCCTTCTCCCCGCCCTTGCAGAGCAGGCATTTATCGGAGGTATAGAGGCGCTCGAGCTCCTTTTCGGACACGTTCTCAAGCAGGCGGCCGAGCGCTTCGCGGGTCTTGACCTGCTTTTCGGGAGCAAGGCTGCCTATGCTGCACTCGGAGCAGCTCTCGGCGTTCACGAACCTGCACTCGCGCGTGCCGTAAAGGGCGCACTCGGTGTTCTTCTGATTTACGACCTTCTCGATCTCTTCCGAGTATTTGATTTCGTTTTCCATATTGCTTGATACCTTTTTGCTCACGCCCGGGCGTTTCGCGTTCAGCCCGCGGCGCGGCTACTTTATGTAATTTCGGGGACCGCTTTATTCAAGCGGCCCCCTTGGATCGGTTTATACTTCGTGAGCGGTGACGTCGACGTTGCGGTAACGCTTGAGACCGACGCCGGCGGGGATGAGCTTGCCCAGTATGACGTTCTCCTTCAAGCCGACGAGCGGATCGACCTTGCCCTTTATAGCGGCCTCGGTGAGCACCCTCGTGGTCTCCTGGAAGGAGGCGGCGGAGAGGAACGAATCGGTGGCCAGAGCGGACTTGGTGATGCCGAGCAGCTTGCGCTTGGCGACGGCGGGAGTGCCGCCGAGCTCGACTATGCGCTCGTTCTCGGCCTCGAAGCGGAAGATATCCACTATCTCGCCGGGAAGCAGCTCGGTGTCGCCGGACTCCTCGACCTGCACCTTGCGGAGCATCTGACGGATGATGACCTCGAGGTGCTTATCGGAGATCTCAACGCCCTGCAGACGGTAGACCGACTGGACCTCCTTGAGCATATAGGCCTGAACGCCCTTGACGCCCTTTATCTTCAGTATGTCGTGCGGGTTGACGGAGCCTTCGGTCAGCTCGTCGCCGGCCTCGACGACCGAGCCCTCGTGCACCTTGAGCTTCGCGCCGAAGGGGATGAGGTACTTCTCGGTCTCGCCCTCGTCATTGGAGATGACGGCCTCGGTCTTCTTGCCGTCGCTCTTGAGCTGCACGGTACCGCCGATCTCGGTGATGACCGCAAGGCCCTTGGGCTTCCTGGCCTCGAATATCTCCTCTACGCGGGGAAGACCCTGAGTGATGTCGCTCGCGGATGCGACGCCGCCGGTATGGAAGGTACGCATGGTGAGCTGCGTGCCGGGCTCGCCGATAGCCTGAGCGGCGATTATGCCGACGGCCTCGCCGATATCGACGGTCTTGCCGGTGGTGAGGTTCGCGCCGTAGCACTTGGTGCATACGCCGTGCTCGCAGCGGCAGGTGAAGACGGTCCTGATCTCGACCTCGGTTATGCCGGCCTTGATGATGGCGTCCCTGATATCATAGGTGATCATCTCGTTGCCGCCGACGATGAGCTCGCCGGTCTCGGGATGATATATGGGCTTGACGGTGTAGCGCCCGAGTATCCTGTCGCCCAGGGACTCGATGGGCTTTTCGCCCTCGCCGATCTGACGGACGACCATGCCGCGCACGGGCTCGTTCCTTTCCTCGAAGCAGTCCTGCTCGCGCACGATGACGTTATGCGAAACGTCTACGAGGCGGCGGGTGAGGTAACCGGAGTCCGCGGTACGGAGCGCGGTATCGGCCAGACCCTTGCGCGCGCCGTGCGAGGAGATGAAGAACTCCAGAACGGAGAGGCCCTCGCGGAAGTTGGCGCGGATAGGCACCTCGATGGTCTGACCGGAGGTATCCTTCATAAGTCCGCGCATACCGGCGAGCTGACGGATCTGCGCAACGGAGCCTCGAGCGCCGGAATTTGCCATCATGTAGATGGGATTGATGGGGGAAAGCTTCCTCATAAGGGCGTCGGAGACGTCGCCCGTGGTCTGCTCCCACTTCTCGATGACCATCTTCTTGCGCTCCTCGGCGGAGAGAAGACCGCTGAGGAAGAGCTCGTCGATCTCGGTGCAGGCGTTGTCCGCCTCGGCAAGGAGATGCTTCTTTTCCTCGGGAACGGTGATATCCTGGAAGCCGACCGTGATGCCGCCCCTGGTGGAGTAGGAGAAGCCGAGCTTCTTTACCCTGTCGAGCACCTGGCTGGTGACGGTGGGTCCGTGCTTCCTGTAGCAGTAATCGACTATCTTCGCAATGTCCTTCTTGACGACCAGCTTATCGACCTCGAGCTTGAACATATCGTCCGCGGTGCTGCGGTCCTTGACGAAGCCGAGATCCTGGGGCAGAGCGTTGTTGAAAATGAGGCGGCCGATGGAGGTGTTGATGACCTTCCTGTACTTTTCGCCCTCGAACTCACGCTCGATCCTGATCTTGACGAGCGCGTGCAGCGAGAGGGAACCGGTCTGATACGCCATCAGCGCTTCCTCCTCGGAGCAGTAGGCCTTGCCCTCGCCCTTGTGTATGCGGCGGAGGGTGGGATTACCCAGCAGCATCCTGATATCCTCGCCGTTATAGCCGACGCAGGAGGTATCCGCGATGAGGCCCATGACCGCGCCTTCAAGAGCGGCGTCGAAGTCCTCGGCTCCGTAGAGCGCCGTAAGCGCGGAGTCGGAGAAGGCGTTGTTGACCGCCCTGTTGACGTTCACCTCGCCGGCGTCGGTATGCTTCATGAGCATATCGGCGGCGGACTTGCGGGTCCACTCATTGAGCTCGTCGGAGCGGAGGGTGAGGTAGTAGCAGCCCATGACCATATCCTGAGTCGGGCAGACGACGGGCTTGCCGTCCTGGGGCTTCAGGATATTGTTGGCGGCGAGCATGAGGAACCTTGCCTCGGCCTGCGCCTCAACGGAGAGGGGCACGTGGACCGCCATCTGGTCGCCGTCGAAGTCCGCGTTGTAAGCGGTGCAGGCGAGGGGATGGAGCTTCAACGCGCGGCCCTCAACGAGCACGGGCTCGAAGGCCTGGATGCCCAGGCGGTGCAGAGTGGGAGCGCGGTTCAGGAGCACGGGGTGATCCTTGATGACGCCCTCGAGCACGTCCCAAACCTCGGGCTTGGCGCGCTCGACCATGCGCTTTGCGGACTTGATATTGTGCGCGAAGCCCTTTTCGGTGAGCTTCTTCATTACGAAGGGCTTAAAGAGCTCGAGCGCCATCTCCTTGGGCAGACCGCACTGGAACATCTTGAGATCGGGGCCGACGACGATAACGGAACGGCCGGAATAGTCGACTCGCTTGCCCAGCAGGTTCTGACGGAAGCGGCCCTGCTTGCCGCGGAGCATATCGGAGAGGGACTTTAAGGGGCGGTTGCCGGGGCCGGTGACGGCGCGGCCGCGCCTGCCGTTATCGATCAGAGCGTCGACGGCCTCCTGCAGCATGCGCTTCTCGTTCCTGACTATGATGTCGGGAGCGTGGAGCTCCAAGAGCCTCTTTAAGCGGTTGTTGCGGTTGATGACGCGGCGGTAGAGGTCGTTCAGGTCGCTCGTTGCGAACCTGCCGCCGTCCAGCTGGACCATCGGGCGAAGGTCGGGCGGGATGACGGGCACGACGTCCATTATTATCCACTCGGGACGGTTGCCGCTCTTGATGAAGGCCTCGATCACCTCAAGGCGCTTTATGGCGTTGGTGCGCTTCTGGCCGGAGGAGCCTTCGACCTCTGCGCGCAGCTCCGCTTCGGCCTTTTCAAGGTCGATCTGCTTCAGGAGCTCCTTGATCGCCTCCGCGCCCATGCCGGCCTTGAAGGCCTTGGGGCCGTACTCCGCCTGCGCGTCGCGGTATTCCTTATCCGTAAGGAGCTGCTTGTGCGCGAGGGGGGTGCTGCCGGGATCGGTAACTACGAAGGAGGCGAAGTAGAGGATCTTCTCAAGATCCTTGGGATTCATATCCAGCAGCATCTTCATGCGGCAGGGTATGCCCTTGAAATACCAGATATGGGAAACGGGAGCGGCAAGCTCGATATGTCCCATGCGCTCGCGGCGGACCTTGGCGCGGGTGACCTCGACGCCGCACTTTTCGCAGACGACGCCCTTATAGCGAATGCGCTTATACCTTCCGCAGTGGCACTCCCAATCCTTGGTCGGCCCGAAGATCCTTTCGCAGAAAAGACCGTCGCGCTCGGGCTTTAACGTCCTGTAGTTGATGGTCTCGGGCTTCTTTACCTCGCCGTGGGACCATTCCCTTATCTTTTCGGGCGATGCGAGCCCTATCTGTA
>CAMZFO010000072.1 GCA_947306125.1 uncultured Clostridia bacterium
TTGTTATGTGGAAAACTTGAGTGAGAGATTTGGTCTTGAGAACAAGGATTTTGAGCTCCCCGAGGACGTGAGGTTGATGCTGTCGGTATGGACCCCGCCCGATGTGCCGGAGCATGTTCTGCCTGTGTTGTACAAGTACTATCTCGTCAACAGGAAAAATCCTGGCGCTTGGGTGGTACTGCCTGTCAAAAACTTTGACGCTTACTTCGCCACTTCAAGCTTCAGCAAAGTTTGGCTGAGCAGGCTTCCAAAGGAAAGAATAGTCCGAGAAACGAGCTATGGCGTGTGCAGATATAAGATCAATTAAGCGTGATTTGCCTCTTTACATATTCGTTACGCTATGTTATGATAACAATGAAGATACCACATCGGGTTTGAAGGAGTGATAAGTTTGAAAAGGAACGAGGACAGCATAGCTGTTTACTCAAGAAAGTCCCGCTTTACGGGCAAGGGGGAGAGTATCGGCAACCAGGTAGAGCTCTGCCGCGAATACGTGAGGGCGAATCTCGGCGAAGAGGCTCTGAACAAAATAGTCGTTTATGAGGACGAGGGCTTCTCGGGCGGCAATCTCAACCGTCCGGCCTTCAAGAAAATGCTTGAGGCGGCGAGGGAGAGAAAGCTTAACAGAATAATCGTTTATCGCCTTGACCGCATCAGCCGCAACATCGGCGATTTTGCAGGGCTCATCGAAGAGCTCGACAAGCTCAATGTAGATTTCATTTCGATTAGAGAACAGTTCGATACGTCGACCCCTATGGGCAGGGCGATGATGTATATCGCCTCCGTTTTCTCACAGCTTGAGCGCGAGACCATCGCCGAGCGTATCCGTGACAACATGCATGAGCTGGCAAAGACCGGCCGCTGGCTCGGGGGCACTACGCCAACCGGTTATACTTCTGAGGCCGTCAAGACCGTAACCGTTGACGGCAAGACGAAGAAGACCTGCAAGCTAAAGCTTTTGCCTGATGAAGCGAATACTGTCCGCCTAATCTTCTCCCTTTACGCCGAATACGATTCCCTTGTTAAAACCGAAGCTGAGCTGTTAAAAAGAGGCGTCAAGACCAAGCTCGGCAACAGTTTTACGCGCTTCGCGATAAAAGGCATACTTCAAAATCCTGTCTATCTTATTGCCGATGAGGAAGCCTACGATTATTTTGTTAGGGAAGGCTCGGATCTGTTCTCGGACAAGTCCGCATTCGACGGAGAGCACGGCATTCTTGCCTACAACCGCACCGATCAGGAAAAGGGGCGGGCGACCGTCTATCTTCCCACGTCAGAGTGGATAGTCTCCGTCGGTCAGCATCTGGGACTCATCCCCGGTCGTGATTGGATAGGGATACAGGAAGCAATCGACCGCAACAAATCAAAATCTTACCGGAAACCGAGAAGCAATCTGGCTCTGCTCACGGGGCTCCTTTACTGTACCTGCGGCAGCCGCATGTACCCAAAGCTCGGCAGGCAGAACCCCGACGGCAGCTTTAAATATTGGTACGTCTGCAAAATGAAGGAGCGCAGCCAGCGGGCGGTCTGCAACAATAGGAACGTTAATGGGGAGGCACTCGACGCTGCCGTTTCCGAGGAGATAAAGAAGCTCAAGGAAAACGGCGCGGCTTTCATCGATAATCTCGAAAAGAGCAAGAAATACTTCACCGGCAGCCGTGAGGAGTACGAGATAAAGCTTGAGGATATGAGAAAACGCAGGGCGGAGCTGGAAAGGAAATCCACTGCTCTTGCCGATGCTCTTTCCGACGTCGGCGACAGCAGTGCGAAGCCTGCTGTATTGAAGCGAATCGAACAATTAAGCTTTGAGGCCGACGAAGTTCAGGCTCGCATCAAAGAACTCGAGAATATAATCGGCGAACATGCTCTTTCGGAGATAGAGTTCGACCTTATGCGGCAGATGCTCGGTGTTTTCAGTTCGAGCTACGATAATATGACCGTTGATCAGAAACGCGCTGCAATTCGGACGGTCGTCCGAAAGGTCGTCTGGGACGGAAAATATGCCCATCTGATCCTTTTCGGCTCGGATGAAGATGCCGAATTCCCGAAGATCGGGGTACTTACATCCTGAAACACACGATGAGCCCGATGAGGAGTATGAAAGCTTTCCCGATCTTGACGGGGAGGACGATCACATGCAGGATACGTTGTGTTTGGGAGAGGATAGCAAACGAGATACTCATGTCCATACGCGCGGAAAGAAAGAGGAGGGGGGAGATCAGCCTTGAGGAGCCTATAGGCGCGGACAGGGACGGGAACGCGATAACCGTGGGCGACGTAATAGGCACGGACGAGGAATCCGTGCTCGGAAGTACGCTCGACAAGCTCTCGGCCGAACGGCTGAGAGCGCTCGTGGACGGCCTGAGAGAGCCGAGGGAGCGCTCCGTCATTATATTAAGGTACGGTCTGGACGGGGGAGAGCCCCTCCCGCAGCGGGAGGTCGGGAAGCTGCTCGGCATTTCCCGCTCGTACGTTTCACGCATCGAAAAGCGGGCGCTTTTAAGGCTCAGGAGCGAGCTCGAGGCGCAGGACGGACGGGAGCGGAACGAGCGCTGAATACTGCCTGCGGAACCGGCGCCGGATGGGGATAAGATAAAATATATTATTTTACGGCAATGCTGTGAATATTCGGTAACATCGGGAAAAAACCAAAAATTTTTTTGTTCTTTGAGCCTGATTCGGAGAGAAAACATCTTGACAAATGGGAAATTCGTGATATCATTCAATTGATAGGTATGCATAATACCAAAAATATAGGAGGAAAAACAGTATGACAAAGAAACTACTCAGCGTAGCAATTGCTCTCGTCATGGTACTTGCTCTTGTACCTATGAGTGTTTTTGCTGCCACCGAAGGCACCAGGGCCGTGAACAATGAGTATCAGCTCATCCTCACCAGCCCCACAGTAACCAAGGATTCTCCTACTGTCGGTTCCAACTCCGGCTTCATGGACATTGCTCTTAACGAGAATTCCCACATGGTTGCTTCCGCGTTCCTGATCGAGTTCGATCACGATTACTTCACCGCTCAGGCGCAGTACAGCTTCACCGGCAGTCTGTATAAGGCTCTGAACTCTGCTGAGGCCGGCTCCACCGACGTTATCGGCACCGGTATCGTCAACCCCATGGAGCACTGCGGCGAATCCAGCGTTCCCCTCGTAATCGAGCAGGGCGAGCAGGGCAAGTGGTACACTGCTTTCCAGTTTGCCTGCAAGGCTGCTGACGGTCATCCCAGCACCGGCGGTATCCTTCTCGGCGGTAATCTGATGCGTCTTAGGTATACCTTCACGGCTCTGCCTCAGTACGACACCACCTTCGAGATGAAGCTGACCTGCCCCATCGCGTCCTGTGTTGATTCCACCACGGATTACGCTCCCGAAAACATCCAGCTCACCAACCCCAAGATCATCGTTACCGGCTTCGGCACTGCTCCCGAAGATCCCGGCGAGTATCACCTCACCTACACCGGTGAGACCGTTGATCAGACCGCTGCCAAGGTTGGCGACGAGTTCAACTGGTATCTTGCCATCAGCGAAAACTCCTCTCTGAACTCCGCCGATATGGCTATCGAGTTCCCCACCGAGTACATGGACACCATCGCCTGCGCTTCCGAGGATACCGATCCTTACGAGGATGAGAGGCTGATGATGAACTGGATCAACATCTACTACGAAGAGGAGATGGATTGGCCCACCGGTTCCGCTATCCCCGGCTTCAACATCACCATGAACTATGAGGCCACCGGTTCCATTCCCGGCACCGTCGCTGGCCAGATCTACAACAGGGCCGGCATCAACTGCAACCTGAACGTTATGGCTAACAACGGTCTGCAGTTCGGCGGCGAGTTCGCTCGTTACACCTATAAGTGGACCAAGATCCCCGCTGCTACCGACGCCGGCGTCATGCAGGACGAGAACGGCTACTATCTGCCCGTCAACATCCTCATGAACTACTCCAACCTCTTCGTTCAGGAAGCTCCCTACTGGGTAGCCATCCCCGAAGAGCAGATCACCTGCGTTCCCGGTAAGATTTACTTCACTCCCGAGACCATTGTTGAGCCCACCTACTACACCGTCACCTTCGTTGATGGTCTGACCGGTGCGACTCTCAAGACCGAGACCGTTGAGGAAGGCCATGCGGCCACCGCTCCCGAGGCTCCCGCTCACGAGGGCTACACCTTCACCGGTTGGGATCCCGCTGACTTCTCCAACATCACCGCTGACACCACCGTAACCGCTCAGTACACTGTCAACACCTACACCATCACCTACATCGTTGATGGCGTGACCGTCCACACTGATACCTATGCTTACGGCGCTGAGGTAACTCCTTACAACTACGTACCCGCCGAGGGTTACACCTTCTCCGGCTGGGATGGCACCGTTCCCGCCACCATGCCTGCTGAGAACCTGACCTTCACCGGTACCACCGAGCTCATTCCTCCCACCGTGTACACCGTCACCTTCGTTGATGGTCTCACCGGCGAGACCCTTAAGGTCGAACAGGTTGAGGAAGGCAATGCCGCTACTGCTCCCGCTGTTCCCGAGCATGAGGGCTACAACTTCGTTGGTTGGGATGTTGACTTCAGCAACATCACCGCTGATCTGACTGTTACCGCTCTGTATGAGGAGATCCCCTATGAGCCCGTAGCTCCCACAGTAGCCGGTGTTGAGGCCGTTCTCCGTGAGCGTGAAGAGGGCGATACCACTGCGGCTATCCGCTTCATCTTCGAGGTCACCTTCAACGATTCTTACATCACCTACCTTGGCGAGAACTATGGTACCACCGAGGAGTACTACAAGATCGAGAAGTTCTACGCTGTCCTCAATGCGGGCGGTCGTCCCCTCACCATCAATGGTACCAACATCTATGCGATGAACACCGTTGAGCAGCCTGTCAGCTTCACCTTCGTTGCGACCCTGACCAACATCCCTGCTGCAAGGTTCGACACCAACATCACCGCTACTCCGTATATCGTCTATGACGGTATCACCGCTGAGGGCACTGCTCTGACCGCTAACGTCAACGCACTGCTCAACTAATCAATCCACTGCTATGTCCGTCCTGCGTGAAGCCTGCGCTTCACGCAGGACACGACGATAATTTTACGAAAGGAGTTTTTCCAATGAAGCGTTATTTTGATCCCGAAATGGAAGTTGTCAGCTTCGAGATCGCCGACGTCACCAATTGGGGTGGCGACAACACCGCGTCCGCTCCCGATGATTTCTGGGGCAAGGTAGATTTCAACTGGTAATTCATTTCACGCAAAAGGAAGCCGGGGCTCGTCCCCGGCTTTTTTGTGCTTCTGCCCCGGACGCTGTGTTATTTGCCGCGGGCCTTATTCAATGATATCCGTTTCCTGCGTCAGCGGATGATATGTGCGGGGCACATGATATCCGCTCTCGCGGATGATATACGCAGACAGCGTATGGTTATTCCCTCATCCACCACGGCGACGGCTGCGCCTGCCGCGGTCCCCCTTCCCCCAAGGGAAGGCGTATGCAGGCAGGCCGATGAGGGGGCTTTGGGAGCGAAGCGAGCAGCTCGTCCGGGCCTTATTCAATGATATCCGTTTACTGCGTCAGCGGATGATATGTGCGGGGCACATGATATCCGCTCTCGCGGATGATATACGCAGACAGCGTATGGTTATTCCCTCATCCACCGCGGCGACGGCTGCGCCTGCCGCGGTCCCCATTCCCCCAAGGGAAGGCGTATGCCGGCGAGGCAACCGACCAAAAGGCTTCTCCCCGCCGGTGGAGAAGCTCCGCCGCAGGCGGTGATGAGGGGGCCTTGGAAAGCGAGCAGCTCGTCCCGAGTCTTCTCAATGATATCCCCTTTCCGCACGAAAAAAGGCCTCCTGCGGGAGGCCTTGATGCGTAAGCGGGGTGATTGGAAAGCCGGGCTCTCAAAGCTTGCGCGATCTATTTATGGTACGGTTCGCCGTTCAGTATCTTGAACGCGCGGTAGATCTGCTCCAAGAGCATTATGCGGAATATCTGGTGGGAGAAGGTCATACGGGAGAAGCTCAGCACGAGATCGGCCTTCGCCTTAAGCTCCTGTGTGAGCCCGTGGGAGCCTCCGATGATGAAGCTGATCCTGCTCCTGCCGCTCAGCATAATGGCTGAGAGCTCGCCTGAGAGCTCCTCGCTTGAAAGCTGCCGTCCCCTTGGGTCGAGCGCCACGACGTATTCGGTGGGCGAGAGCTTATCCGCTATCCTGCGGCATTCGGCGGTCTTGACCCGCTCTATTTCGGCGGGGGAAGGAGAGTCCGCCACCTTCTCGTCCGGCAGCTCCAGTATTTCAAGATCGCAGAAACGCGAAAGGCGCTTCGCAAATTCCGAGACGGCCTCGGTGTAGAAGCGCTCCTTCAGCTTTCCGACGCAGATGAGCCTTATCTTCATTGCTTTATGACGCCGAACTCAAACAGGCCGGTCACCACGTTCAGTATGACGAGCAGTATTATAGTGACCCAGAGCAGGCCGTCCTTCCACATACTGCCCTTTTCCCCGGGCTCCGCAGCGGCCTCGGCGCCTTCGAAAGCGGGGCCCTCGCTGAAGGCCGAGCCCGCGTATTCCTCGCCCTCGGGCGCAGGGAGCTTATCCTCGGAGGCGTACATGCCGATCGAGCGTTTCTTGCAGCTTGCGCGGAGCAGGAGCAGCATGGGCACGATTATCACGGCGGCGATTATCAGATAGTAGACGAACAGGCGCATAAGACCGCTCTGCGAGCCCATAAGCGACTCTATATCGAGCCCGCTTATCTCGGCAAGCTCGGCGCTCTCGCTTGCGGTCTCGGCGGCCTCCTCAAGCCCTCCGAAGCTCTTGATGGATATCGCGGCGAGCGCCGTAAACAGATTGTTTATGAAGTGCACGGTCACGGTAAGCCAGACGTTCCTCGTTATGAGGTAGACGGCCGCGAGCAGCAGGCCGACGCCGATATAGACTATGAGCGCGCTCGGAGCGGCGTGCAGCAGCGCGAAGAGCAGGCTGGTGAGTATCGCGGCTCCGATGGGGCTGTAACGCCTCCAGACCTCGAGAAGGGCGCCGCGCATAATGAATTCCTCGCTGATGGGCGGTATTACGGCAAGCGCTATGAGCATGGTGGGTATGCTCAGATCCATTATGGTCTCGGCGGTGGTGGCGTTCGACTGGATATCGACGCCGAAGAAGACCGCCTCGTTGAGGAAGGAGAGCGCTTCGTTGAGATATATGGCGCCCGCGCCTATTATGACGGCGATCACGATGTGCCCGAACCTCGGCGCCTTGAAGCGCGGCAGAGCGTTCCTGCGGCGGAATATGAGGGCCGGTATCAGGAAGGCGGGTATCGAGACAGCCACGGAGCTCATAAGGAATATGAGATCGTTATTGCCGGGCGCGGCAAGCTCCAGCACGACGGAGACGACGATCGAGAGGCCCAGATACAGGGCGAGACAGATCAGGAACAGCTTTGAAGCTTTCTTATTAAGACTCATATTATAATTCCTTTCGGATCAGATATCGAATATCCCGGTGACGCGGTCGCGGTGCGCGACGGTAAGGAAGAAATCCCTTTCGCCGACGCCGCTTTCTTCAAGCGCCGAACGCACGGTATCGTAGGCTGTGCGCTCGGTGTTGTTCTCGCTGCTCAGATGCGCGAGTATAGCCCGCCGCACGCCTGTGGTATAGAGCTTGGTCAGCAGCTCGCCCGCGGCGTCGTTGGAAAGATGCCCCTTATCGGAAAGTATGCGCTTTTTGAGCTGATAGGGGTAGGGCCCGTTCTTCAGCATATCTATATCGTGATTGGACTCGAGATAGATGAGGTCCGCGCCCGCAGCCTCGTCGCGCAGCCTCTGCGGGGCAAAGCCCGTATCGGTCATGCATACGAGCCGCACGCCCTTATTGAAAAAGCGGTAGCCGACGGGCTCGGCGGCGTCGTGGCTCACGGGGAAGGGGGTCACGTCTATATCGCCGACGTAAAAATCCTGCCCTGTGACGAAGGTGCGGATGTTCCGCATGGCGATGGTGCCGATAAGGGGGCTTGCCGCCACCCATGTGCCCTCGTTCGCGTAAACGGGTATGTCGAATTTGCGCGAGAGCACGCCGACGCCCTTGACGTGATCGATATGCTCGTGCGTGACGACTATGGCGCTGATATCCTGCGGGGACAAGCCGACGTCGTCGAGCGCCGAAACTATCGCCTTGCCGGTCATGCCGGCGTCGACGAGTATGTTCGTGCCGCCCGCGGAGACGACCGAGCAGTTGCCGGAGGAGCCGCTGAAAAGCGGAGAGAATTTCATAAGCGCTTGCCTTTCGGTTTTACGCCGCCCGGGTGACGAACCAGACGAGCCAGATGAGCAGCATATGCACGGGGTAGAAGAAGTAGAGGAAGAGCTTCGCTTTTTTACCCTCGCGGCGGTTATAGAGGAGCATTATGAACGCCGAGAACGCCGTCGCAAGGAAGAAGAGCACGCCCCTCGTGATCTCCGCCTGACCGGAGGCTATGGCCTGCTTAACGAAAGTCATGAGCGGCGAGAGATAGAAGAGCCCTGCGAATATGACGGTGATAAGGAAGCGCCTGAATTTGGTCTCCCTTGCCATATAGAGCGCGACGATGAAGAGCACGCCGAGGAGCCCGTAATCCATGCCGACCGTCCTGTCGATGAGCACGGCCGCCGCGAGCGCGAAAGCGCCGCCGAAATGCTTGCCCTCGTGTATCGAAACGCAGACCGCGAGGCCGAGGAAAAGCGTGACCATAACGGAGAAGGAGATATTGACGGGGACGGAGCGCCCGAAGAGCTGCAACACCCGCGAGGGGGAGGCGACGCCGGTCATCAGCGAGAAGGGGACCTGCGCGATGACGGCGAAGAGGAGCATCCTCGAAAGATACTTTTTAGGATTCGAGGTGTGAATGACGCCCTCGCCGATCCCCATTGCAAAGAGAGGGAATGCGAGGCGGCCGAACATACGGCAGCCGACGTAGAGCCAAGGGCTCACAGCTGTGAGCTGCGGCTCGAACACCACCGCGATGTGGTCGACGAGCATGGCGAGGCATGCGAAGAGTTTGAGAATGAAAGCGGTCATAGCGAGCTCCCCCCGTGATTTCTTTCCTGCATTATACCATACCGCACGGCGTCTTACAACGAAAAAAGACGGGAAAGAACAAAAAGCCCGCCCCGGATGCGATCCGGGGCGGGCCTGTGTTTGAAGCGTTAATCCTCTACGAACCAAACGTAGAACTGGGGGACGCCTTCGTCGTTGAGGCCCATGGGACGGCCGTAGATGCCCTCGTAGGCCTTGCCGACCTCGATGGCGCCGGCGGAGCGGTAGTGGTTGTGATACTCTATCACGAGCACGTTGCCGTCGGTGAGCTCCATCTTGGCGAGTATGTAATCACCCTCCTGCAGTATCTCGGTCACGGTGCCCTTGATATTGTAGGCCTGAGTGTTCTCGTAGGCGAAGGAGGCATAGTTCATCTGCCACGCGTTGGAAAGGTAGCGATTGTAATCGGGAGCCCTCTGAACGTGGACGTCCCTCTCGGATACCTGACCGGAAGGCGAGGTGCAGACGAGGTGGATAGTGTAATCGCCGGGATAGGCGAGCTTGGCGTTGAAGGAGAAGGTGCCGTCGTCGGCGATGGTCGGAACGGTCAGAGCGGCGTTGGAGGAGTCGCAGGAGGGCTCGAGAGTGGAGCCGGCGGGGACCATGCCGCGGACCTCGATGGTGTCGACGGAGCTCTTCACACGCTGGGTGTACTCGGTATCGCCGTACTCCCAGGGGAGCTGGATAAGGGACTCGGCGGGAGTCGCCTTGTTGACGGTGACGTTGAAGCTGTGCCTGTAGATCTGATGACCGCCCAGCTTGCCCTCGACGGGGATGGTGTAATCGCCGGTATCCTCATAGACTATCTCGTGAGAGAAGCTGCCGTCGGGATTGATGGCGACCTTCTCGCCGCCGATGCTGAGATCGGTGCCGATGAGGTCGATATGACCGGAGACAGTCACCTTGCCGTCCTCGGAGACGATGTTGTCGTCCTGATCGAAGCGGATCTCGATCGGGGGAACGGAGAGCATAACGGACTGCATATTGTCTATCAGGGTCTCGGAGCCGTCGTCGTTCCTGATGAACACGCGGGGAGTGGCCTCGAACATAGTGCCGTCCACGGGATCGACGGTCATAAGGCTGCTTGCGGGCACGTTGAACTTGACGTAGTTCTTGCCGTCGACCGTGACCTCGCTCCTCCTGCCGTCGGCGGTCTCATATATCAGCACCTTGCCCTCCTTGGCGGGAACGGTGACGAGATAATAGCCTTCCTTATCGGGATTGACCTCGATAACGGGAGCCTTGGCGGAGCCGGTGGGGGAGTTCTTGTCGTCGCTGCAGCTCTTGATGCCGGAGATGAGGAACCATGCGGCTACCGCAAGGAGCGCCAGAGCCGCGACGACCGCCGCGATCCTGATGGCGGAGCCTATGCCGCCGCCGGACCTGTTGGACTTATTGGACTTGTTGGACTTGTTCGCCCTGCGGGGATAATCGTCGTCAAAGTCGTCGTATTTCTCACGGGCGGGTTTTTCGGCCCTGCGGGGAGCTTTCTCGGCCTTTTCGGCCTTCTCCCTGTGCTTTTTGATATTGGCAAGGAACGCGGGAACGGCGATCTCGCTGTCGTCTTCGGGAAGCTCTGCCTCGGCCTTGACGGGCCTTACGCGGCTCGCCCTGCGCTCGGCCTCCGCGGCGGCGCGCTCGGCCTCCTGCGCGGCAAGCTCGGCCTCACGGCGCTCGGCCATCAGCCTCTCCTGCTCGGCGCGGCGCT
>CAMZFO010000073.1 GCA_947306125.1 uncultured Clostridia bacterium
TTCCAGCTCTTTACACAAAAAATGACCGCTGACAGAGGTTTGTCAGCGGTCTGAAAGCGCCCTTAGGCGCTTTTTCATTTTTGGAATTACTTCATCAGCTCTTCCATCTCGTCAAGGAGCTCGCCGAAGAGCTTCAGCGCCTCGTTGACGGGAGCGGCGGTGGTCATATCGACTCCCGCGAGCTTCAATATGCTGATGGGATCCATGGAGCCGCCCGCGGAGAGGAACTTCTTGTAATCCGCGACGGCGGGCTCGCCCTCGGTCAGTATGCGGTTTGCGATGGCGCAGGCGGCGGAGAAGCCGGTAGCATACTGGAACACGTAGAAGTTATAGAAGAAGTGCGGAATGCGCTCCCACTCGTAAGCTATCTCGGGATCGACGGTGATGGAGTCGCCGAAATACTGCTTGTTGAGCTCATAATACTTGTCGCAGAGCGCGTCGGCGGTGAGGCTTTCGCCCTTCTCGGCAAGCTGATTCATGAAGAGCTCGAACTCGGCGAACATTGTCTGGCGATAGACGGTGCCGCGGAAGCTCTCGAGGAAGTGATTGATGAGGTATGCCCTCTCGCGCTTGTCGGTGGTATTGTTCAGAAGATACCTGACGAGCAGCACTTCGTTGCAGGTGGAGGCGACCTCGGCTACGAATATGACGTAATCCGCCTGGCAGACGGGCTGATTCTTCATGGAGTAATAGGTATGGAGCGAATGGCCCATCTCGTGCGCGATGGTGAACATGGAATCCAGAGTGTCCTTCTGATTGAGGAGCACGTAGGGATGCGGATCGCCGCAGGAGGAATACGCGCCGCCGCGCTTGCCCTCGTTTTCATAAACGTCTATCCAGCGGTTATCGAAGCCCTCCTGCAGTATGGAGAGGTACTCCTCGCCGAGAGGCGCCAGAGCCTTCTTGATGATCTCCTTCGCTTCCTCATAGGGGATCTCGCGGTCCGCGTCGCCCACGATGGGAGTGTAGAGATCGTACATATGGAGCTCATCTGCGCCCATGAGCTTCTTGCGCAGCTCGACGTACTTATGCATATAGGGCAGATTCTCATGCACGGCGTTGATGAGGTTATAATAGACGGAAACGGGGACCTCGGTGTGATCGAGCGCGGCATGGAGAGTGGATTCGTAATTCCTTGCCCTGGCATTGAAAATGAGACCCTTCACCTGCGAATCGAGGAACGCCGCGGAGGTGTTCTTGAAACTTGCGAAGGTGTGGTAAAGGCTCTCGAACGCCGCCCTGCGGACGTTGACGTCGGGATTCTCCATGAGGGGTATGTACGAGCCCTGAGTGACTATGAGCTCATTGCCCTCGGCGTCCTTTATGGAGGGGAATTTGATATCCGCATTGCGGAAGGCGGAGGCGGTCTCGCCCGGGGCGCCCATCATCTGACCGGCAAGCGCAAGTATGCGCTCCTCGGAATCTGAGAGGGTGTGCGCCTTGTACTGGCGGATCTTGGAGAGCTTCCTGGTGTAGAGCTTGAGCTCGGGCTTCTTTTCAAAGAACTCCTCGATCTTTTCATCGGGTATGGCGATGATCTCCGGAGTGGAGAAGGAATCCGCCGAGCCGATGCCCACGTAAAGGTTCATTATTTTGCCCTTCATGCCCTGATAGAAGGAATTGCCGGTATCCTCGTCCGATTTGCGCATGGCGTAATTGCCGAGGCGCTCCACCTTGACCTGTATCTCGTCGCAGAGCTGCAGGTAATCATAGAGGGATCCGGGGCTTTCCGCAAGCCTGCCGCGGAAGGCGGAGAGCTTTTCGGGATAGACCTTTGCTTTTTCAAGCTCCTCTTCCCAAAGAGCGTCGGTCGCATAAAGATCCTCGGTCGCCCAGGTATACTGCTTCTCGACCTCGGAGCGCTTGGGTATGTGCTTCTGCTTTGCCATTGTAGTTGCTTCCTTTCTGTGGCTGTGAGCCTGTTTTAACGGATACATTTTACCATGAAAGATCAGAAAAGTACAGAGAAAAAACGAAGCCCCCGAAAACTCGGGGGCAGACCTGTGCGGATCATTCGGCGCCGGTATAGGGCTCTACCTCGATATCGTACCTGAGCAGGCCCTCGACGATCACGAAGCTTTCGGCGTTTTCCGAGGAGCGCAGACGACCGAGCGCGGGACCCGTGAGACCCTTGGCGCAGATGACGGCGAGCGCGTTATGCTCCGGGACTTCCACCGGCCTTTCGCCGCCGGGAAGAGAGGGATCGACCTCCCTGAGCCTGCCCTTTATCACTCCGTAACGGTCGGTGGTGATGAGCATATACCCGCTTTCCATAAGGCCGCGCACACGCTTTTGGTATTCGGCGGCCTCGGCGGGATCGAAGCTGTTCTCCCCTTCGTCATCGTAGTTATAGAACATCTCCCTATAAACGGTGACAAGCTCGCCGCCTTCCGGCTTCATAAGCGAATAGCCGTATTCCTCGCCGTAAAACTCCGGCTCGAGCCTCATTATGCAGGGGCCGTATTCGGGGCTGTTAACGAGCGCGTACGTGCCGAAAGCAACGTGCCCCGTGCCGCAGTTCATGGTGTTTCCTATCCTGTGATGATCCTTATCCTCGAGCCATGCATAGGAGACGAAATCGACGTCCAGCCAGTAAAGATCGGCGCAGAAATACTCGTTCTCCCCGTCTCCGTCAAGATCCATGGGCCATACGGCGATATTATCCCGGTCGAAGGGATAGAAATAAACCGAGGCTTCGTCCCCCTCCGGATCGACGTGCGTGCTCAATGCTTCGCGCAGCGCTTCCACCCGCCCACTGTCGGCGGGATTCCATGCGATATTGACGGAATAAAGCTTCCCGAGCCCGAAAAGCGGCTCGATATCGCTTATGAAATTGTTTTCGGCATAAAGCTTTTCAAGCTTTTCAAGGCCGGCAAGCGGCGACAGATCGGTAATGCGGTTATCCGAGATATCGAGCTCCTTAAGCCTTGTTAAGCCGGATACGAAGCTCAAGTCGGTAAGCTCGCTTTTGCCGACCGTGAGGCTGTTGAGCTCTCGGAGCCCGCAAACAGGGCTCAGGTCAAGCCCCGCGGCATGGGTCAGTCTCAGCACCATAAGCGAGCTGAACGCAGTGATATCCTCAAGGCTCTTTACCCCGCTGCATTCGATATTCAGTATCGGGCATCGGGCCGCATCCTTTGCGGTTATGATCTCCCCTTCCGCCTTATCGAGCTCCCTGCGCACCTCCGCTTCGAATGCGGGATCCGCGAAAACGAGCCCTGGGGAAGCGGTCGGGAGCGGTGTGCCAACGGTTTCGAGCGCCTCGGCTTCGACAACGGGCACGGGATAGACGTACGGAAAGCCGTCGGTGTAGATGATATTCACGAATTTGAAGCGCTTTGTTTCCGGCTCGAAGCGGAACAACGCTCCGAACGAGAACCCGTAACGGCTCATTGGGCGCGTAACGATGAACGCCTTGCCGTCGCAGCAGCAATATCCGCAGAAGAAATCGCTCTCCGCCCTTTCGTGACCCTCCTCCTTTGCAAGCTCATAAAGCTGCTTCATCTCGGGACATCCTTCGACGATCTCATCCTTCGTCAGCTCGCAGGCGCCTTCGCCTTTGATGATACAGCGGTCTTCGATCCATTCGATCGTCGAATCGGCGGTGGGGTATGCATAGCCTTCCGAGAGAACTTCCTTTACTGTCCCCGTCTTGAGATCGTATTCATAAACGATCCCTTCGCGGCCGTTGAGGACTATCCCGCCGCGATAATAATAAGCCTTAAAGCTCGAGTAATCGAACGCGCCGCCGGACGAATGGAACGAATCGCCGTATCCGCCGACGTCCGCCTCAGCCCCATCGGGAACGGCGCTTGCGATCTCCTTATGATCAGAGCCTTCCGTCGTCATCGAGCAGAGCACGAGCGTTCCCGGGTCATCTTCCCTGTAAGCTGTAAAGAAGCAGTTCCCGTCGGCTATTGCGAGTATCCTGCAGAGATGGACGCCGCGATCTTTTTCAAGCGCTGCAAGCGAATTCGACAGCTTCGTATAACGCTCCCCCGCGAATTCACCGTAAAAAGCTTCGGCATAGCTTTCATCCGCCGGGAGCCCGAACGCCTTCACCTTATCCCGCATGCTTTTCCCTGCGAAATAGTCCCCGAAAAAAGTATTCCCCTTGCAGGAAGCGAACACTGCCAGCAGGGCGGCCAATACGAGCGCCCATACAACGACCTTAACTACGGGTCTTTTATAATTCAGCACGGCCTTCACGCGCTTCTTCGCGTCGCCTTCGCCGAAAGCGAGCGGGCAGGCGCCGATACTGCGGCGCGAAACGGAGAAATCGAGAAGCGCCTGCGAATATGCGGCGCGCTCGTTGGGGTCAAACTCGCGTATCACGCGCTCGTCGCAGGCAAGCTCCAGATCTCTGCAGAAAATCGCGTAGGCCAGCCAGCAGAGCGGGTTGAACCAGTGGAGCGAGAGCGTCAGGAAGCCTATCGCCTTAAACAGATGATCGGCGTGCTTCAGATGCGATCTCTCGTGCGCGATAACGTATTTCAGGCTCCCTTCGTCCATTCCGAATGGCAGGTATACGCACGGCCTCACGAGCCCCAGAAGGAAGGGAGTTTTAACGAATTCGCTCTCGTATACCCCCTTCTCCCTTCTCACGGCGGTCATGAGCTTCCTGCGGAGCAGTATATAGCTGACGAGCGCATACAGCGTCATCGCGCAGACTCCCGCGAGCCAAACGAAGAACGCGGGGCCGGAATCCCTGCCGGTCCGTGCGTAGGCGACGGGAACGGGCTTCGGTGTGCTTTGAGGCCTATCCGTGCTTTTTGCGGGAGCGGCTTCTGTAGCCGTGGTCTCCGTCACTGCGGGCGCTGCTGACGGGGCGGCTGTAACCGCAGGTGCGAAAGCCTCCGTCTGCACAGGTGAGGTAGAAACGGGCGGCGCTTCCGTCAGCACGATCTTCGGCGCCGAGGCTGCCTCGAGCTCGCTCATGCGGGGTATAAGACCGAAATATCTGCTCTCGACGAAAAGCGGGCACAGGAGCCTGAGCGCGACAATGCCCCAGAGCACGAGCGGGATCCATTTTGGCCCTTTTACGAATATGCGCCGCAGTATGAGCGCGAGCAGTATTACGACGCTCCCCGCGACGCTCATCATGAGTATTCTCGATATGACCGTTTCCATAATCATACCCTCATTTCATCTATCAGCTTTTTGAGCTCATCCGCTTCCTCCCCGGAAAGCTGCCTGTTCTTTGCAAAAGCGGCGACGAACATCGGCAGCGAGCCGCCGAATTTCTTTTCGACGAGCTCGTCTATCTCCGCACGGCGCACGGCGTCGCGGTCAATGAGCGAGCGCACGGTGCTCTCGCGGTTCTCAAGCACGCCCCTTTGGGAGAGGCGCTTTATGACGGTGTACGTGGTGGTGGGCTTCCAGCCGAGCTTTTCGGCGGCAAGCTCAACGAGCCTGCCCGACCTCACCGGCTCGTTCTCCCACACTATCTCGCAGAAGCGGTATTCGCTTTCAAAAACCTTGGGCGTTTCCATAGCTCCTCCTTCTCTAACGCATTAGAGTACGGTTTCACTCTAACACATTAGAGCGGCGCTGTCAAGCCCCGTTTTCGGCGATTTTGAAATTATTTTTTCGCTCCGCCCCATACAGTGGGAAAACCTCTTGACAAATTTGCTTTCATCTGCTATAATCCATAATTCACGGGACGCGGAAAAACCGCCGCGTTTTAAGTAAATCAATTTAAGGACAGCGAATTGAACTTCGATCTGAGCACAGCCGGAATACTCGCCCCATCCGAGGCGCTCGAGCTCTCGCTTTATCTGCGCGGGAGAGTCGATCTGCGCCTTATTTCGGAGCGCACCGGGCTCGACCCGGGCGAGGCGTTCAGCAAGCTCGTGGGGCTCGTCTATTACGACCCGAAGCTCGACAGGATAGTCCCCGCGGACGAATACCTTTCCGGCAACGTGCTGTTAAAGCTCAATCAGGCGCGCAAGGCGCAGAAGAGCGAGGCCGAGTTCGGGCCGCCCGAGCGCGAGTTCGAGGTCGATTACAATATCAATATAGGAGCGCTGAAGGCGATCATGCCGCCCTTCGTAGGGGCTAACGACATTAAGGCCGCCATCGGCAGTCCTTGGATACCCTCGTGGGTCTACCGCGATTTTCTCATATGGCTCATTGGCATAAAGCCGATCGGAGGCAAGAAGCCGAAGCTCGTCGTGGAATACGTCAAGGCGGCGAACCACTACATCATACACGGCAAAAAGAATTACGCCTCCTACACGAGGGCGCGCCTCACCTACGGCACGGAGCGCATGAACGCCTTCGACATTATGGAGAGGCTTTTGAATTCCGGCGAGGTGGTCGTTTACGAGACCACTTTCGACTCGAAGCGCACCGTCCCCGTTCGCCGCATAAACAGGGCGGAAACCCTGCACGCGCAGGAGCGCATGCGCCTTATAGAGGAAAAATTCTCACTCTGGCTCTTCCATGACGAGCCGCGAAGGAGCCGCCTGCTCGTGCACTATAACGAAGCCTTCGGCGCCATACGCCCGCGCATCTACGACGGGCGCGATCTCGTGCTGCCGGGCAAGAACCCCGCGATAAAGCTGCAGGATTATCAGCTCGCCGCCGTGAGCAGGATAGTCAATTCCAAAAACACGCTCCTGGCGCATCAGGTCGGCGCGGGCAAGACCTACGCCATGGCCGCCGCCGCGATGGAGCTGAGGCGCACGGGCATATCCCAGCGCAATCTTTTCGTCGTGCCGAACAACATACTCGACCAGTGGCACACCGAATTTTTAAAGCTCTATCCCGATGCGAAGCTTATCGTGATAGAGCCCAAAGACTTCACTCCGGCGCGCAGGCAGAAGGTCCTGAAGGGCATTGCCGCCTCCGATTCCGACGCGATAATAATGGGCTACGGCAGCTTCTCGCTCATCCCGCTTTCCCGCAAGGAGCGCGAGCAGGAGCTCATAGACCGCATGACGGAGATCTCCGTCTCCATGCGCGACGCCGTCTATAACGACGCGTACATGGTGCTTAACCGCTATTCCTCGAGGCTCGAGCGCAGGCTGCAGAAGCTCTGGGACGACAAGGAGCCGGCAGGCGAGGACGAGGTCTGCTTCGACGACCTTGGCATAGACACCATGTTCGTGGACGAGGCGCACAATTTCAAGAATATCAGCATCGAGACCAAGCACGGCACGCTGCCCGGCCTTAACACGAAGGGCTCCAAGCGCTGCGACGACCTGATGGCGAAGGTGCGTTTCATTCAGCGCACGCACGACGGGCGCGGAGTGGTGTTCGCCACAGGCACGCCCATCACCAACTCGGTCTCCGACCTTTACACTATGCTGCTCTATCTGGCGTACGACCGCATGAGCGCTATGAACCTGACCGAGTTCGACAACTGGGTCAAGCTCTTCTCCGAGGTCACGGAGGAGTTCGAGGTCGAAGCGGACGGTGTGGGCTACCGCCTGCGCAGGAGGCTGAGCCGCTACCATAATCTGCCGGAGCTTTCGCTCCTGCTCTCGGAGATAGCCGATCTGCATTTTTCGCGCGACGACGAGCAGAAGCTCCCCTCGAACGTAAATTACGTCAACTGCACCGTGCCCGCCTCCCCCGCCCTCCGCGCCTATATCGCGGAGCTTGCGGAAAGGGCCGACAAGGTCAAATCCGGCCTCGTGGCGCGCACGGAGGACAATATGCTGAAGATCACCACGGACGGCAGGAAGGCGGCGCTCGATATGCGGCTCGTGGATCCCTCAGCGCCCGATCTGCCCACCTCCAAGCTCAATACCTGCATACAGAAGGTATTCGAGATCTGGAGCGGGAACGAAACGGTCACTCAGCTCGTGTTCCTCGATCAGTCCACTCCGAAGGACGAATTCAATCTTTACGACGATATGAAGGATAAGCTCGTCGCGCTGGGCGTGCCGGCGAAGGAGATCGCCTTCGTGCATGACGCCGTGAACGATTCCATGCGCACCGCGCTCTTCAACAAGGTGCGCCGCGGCGATATCCGCATACTGATAGGCTCCACTTTCAAGCTCGGCATTGGCGCGAACGTGCAGGATAAGCTTTGGGCGGTGCACCACCTCGATATCCCGTGGCGCCCCTCGGACGTCACTCAGCGCGAGGGCCGTATGCTCCGTCAGGGCAACCGGAACGACGAGGTCTCCATTTACCGCTACATCACCAACGGCAGCTTCGACGCCTATTCCTGGCAGCTTTTGGAGAACAAGCAGCGCTTCACCTCCCAGATTGTGCGCGGCGACCACTCCGCAAGGAGCGGGGACGAGGTCGACGAGGTCGTGCTCACCTACAGCGAGGTCAAGTCGCTCGCCGTCGGCAACCCCCTCATCCGCCGCAGGATAGAGCTCGAGACCGAGCTGCAGCGCAAGACTATGCTCCGTGGAAGGATAGAGCACGCCAAGGACGCCGCGCGGGAGCAGCTTTTGAAGCTTCCGCAGCGTGAACGCGAGCTTGAGGAGAACGTCGAAAAGTATTCCCGCGATCTTGAGACGGCCGAGGCGAACCCCATTTCGGAATGCTATACCATGACCGTTTGCGGCGAGGTCTTCACCCGCAGGCGCGACGCCGGCGCAAGGCTTTTGGAGCTGCTGGACGATTATGCCTATTCCAAGGAGCCCGTCAGGATAGGCTCCTACCGCGGCTTCCCCCTCTTTATATCCACCGATCCCACGGGGCTGCACAGGGTGTTCGTGCTCCGCGGGTGCGCGGACCACGTTGTGGAGATAAGCGACAGCGCGCAGGGCCAGGCACAGAGGATAGACAACGCCGTCAACGGCATCCAGAAGAAGCTTGACGATTCGAAGCGCGGCCTGGAGGAGCTCGCAAGGGACAGGGAGGCGCTCGAGCAGGAGATCGCGCGTATCAACCCGTACGACGCAGAGATACGCGAAACGAACCGCCAGTTAAGAAGGGTGAACGACGAGCTCGGGCTCGATAAGCCGTAAGATATGATGAAAGACCCGCCCCCGATAATAAGCCGCCTGCGCTTGGGGGCGGGTCGTCTGTTTTATACCGCGCGCAATGAGAGAAGGCGGCGTCAAGGTTCGGTAAATTCCGTGTAAAATTGCTCCGGTTCACCAGAAAAGGTATTGACAAAGGGAAGATTATATCGGATAATATAGGAAGTGAAAGCAGACACAAAACCTGTGCAATCAACCGAAAGGAGATATTAACCAATGGGTCTTATCCATGCAGCAGTCGGCGCAGCCGGCGGTCTTCTTGCCGATCAGTGGCTAGAGTATTTCTACTGCGAGTCCCTTCCCGATGACGTGCTTGCCGTAAAGGGCAAGAAGCGCATCTCCGGCCGCAGCAGCAACACAAAGGGAGAGGATAACATCATCTCCAACGGCTCCACGATAGCAGTCGCGGACGGTCAGTGCATGATCATAGTCGATCAGGGCACGGTCGTTGAGCTCTGCGCCGAGCCCGGCGAGTTCATTTACGATTCCTCCACCTCCCCCTCCATCTTTGCCGGTAAATTCGGTCAGAGTCTTATCGACACCTTCAAGGAGTGGTGGGACAGGTTCAAGCACGGCGGAAGTCCTTCCAAGGATCAGCGTGTTTACTACCTCAACACCAAGGAGATCAAGGGCAACAAGTACGGCACAGCCAACCCCGTTCCCTTCCACGTTATCTATAAGAGCATCAATCTGGAGACCGACGTATCCATCAAGTGCTTCGGTGAATACTCCTATCACATCTCCAACCCGATCCTCTTCTATCGCAACGTATGCGCTAACTTTGCCGACAGGTACACCCGCGACATGATCGACAGCCAGCTCAAGACCGAGCTGCTGACCGCTCTCCAGCCCGCCCTCTACAGGGTATCCGAGCAGGGCATCATGTACAGCGCGCTCCCCGGCCACACCACCGAGATCGCCGCGGCTCTCAACGCCGAGCTTTCCGAAACCTGGTCGAACCTGCGCGGCATCTCCGTCGTATCCTTCGGCGTGAGCTCCGTCTCCGCCAATAAGGAGGACGAGGACAGGATCAAGGAGCTGCAGACTCACGCTGCCCTCAAGGATCCCGCCATGGCGATGGCTCACCTCACCGGCGCTCAGGCCGCCGCTATGCAGGCAGCCGCTGCCAACGAAGGCGGCGCGTTCATGGGCTTTGCTGGTCTTAACGCTGCCGGCGGCGCAACCAACGGCAGTATGCAGGCGCTCCTGCAGATGCAGCAGATGCAGCAGGCTCAGGCCGCTCAGGCCGGCGGTTGGACCTGCACCTGCGGCAACGTGAACAACGGCAATTTCTGCTCCGCCTGCGGCAAGCCCAAGCCCGCTCCCGAGGGAGCATGGACCTGCGCCTGCGGCGCTCAGAACGTCGGCAACTTCTGCGCTTCCTGCGGCAAGCCCAAGCCCGGCAGCACCACCGGCTGGACCTGTGAGTGCGGCGCCGTGAACGGCGGCAAGTTCTGCGCCTCCTGCGGCAAGCCCAAGCCCGCCGATGCTCCCCTCTACCGCTGCGACAAGTGCGGTTGGGAGCCCGCAGACCCCGCCAATCCGCCTAAGTTCTGCCCGGAGTGCGGCGATCCCTTCGACGAGAACGACAAGATCTGATAGTATCGGCGCGTTCTGATAAAACCGACATACGCGGAGCCCGGCGAAAACCGGGCTCCGTATTTAT
>CAMZFO010000074.1 GCA_947306125.1 uncultured Clostridia bacterium
CGTACTTCACGAACATGCCCGCGATGAACACGCTCTCCGCCTTGCCGCTTTCGAAATTGGAACAGGTCTGGAAGCTTTCGCCGGGAGTGCGGCTGAAGCAGTTGAGGTTAAGGCAGTCGTTCCAGTCCGCGCGGCCTATGAGCGGCAGACCGTGAGGGCCGCGGTGGGTCACCGTGAAGGCGAGGCTGCGGCGCAGATGCTCGATAAGCGGCGCCTCGGTGCCGGGCTCGTTGTTGAAGGGAGTCGGCTCGTCGAGTATGGAAAAGTCACCGGTTTCGCGTACGTACGCGCATACGCAGGCGACGAGCCAGAGGGGATCGTCGTTAAAGCCCGAGCCGACGTCCGCGTTGCCGCGCTTTGTAAGGGGCTGGTACTGATGATAGGTGCTTCCGTCCGCAAACTGTATGGAAGCGATGTCTATGATCCTTTCCCTCGCGCGCTCGGGGATTATATGCACGAATCCCAAAAGATCCTGACAGCTGTCGCGGAAGCCCATGCCCCTTCCCGTACCGCTTTCATAATATGAAGCGCTGCGGGACATATTGAAGGTGACCATGCACTGGTATTGATTCCAGACGTTCACCATGCGGTCGAGCCTGTCGTCGCCGCTTTTGACGGAGAAGTGGGAGAGGAGCCCCGACCAGTATGCTTTCAGTTCCTCCATGGCGGAGTCGAACTGCGCTTCGGTCTCGAATCTCTTGAGCAAAGCGTGCGCCTTGTCCTTGTTTATAACGCCGGGAGAGGAGAACTTCTTATCGTGCTCGTTTTCAACGTATCCGAGGCGGAATATGAAGGTCCTCGATTCGCCGGGAGCGAGCCTTGCGGAAAGCCTCAGCGCGGCTATCGGAGCCCATCCGGAGGCGATGCTCCCGAAGGAGGCGCGCGCTTCGACGGCTTTCGGCTCGTTCCAGCCGCGGAACCTTCCGAGGAAGGAATCCCTGTCCGTGTCGAATCCGTCTATGGGCGCGTTGACGGAATAGAAAGCATAATGATCCCTGCGCTCGCGGTACTCCGTCTTGTGATAGACGGTGCTGCCTTCGATCTCGACCTCGCCTATATTCCAGTTGCGCTGATAATTGGTCGAATCGTCCACGGCGTTCCAAAGGCACCATTCCACGGCGCCGTAAACCGTGAGCTCCTTGACCTCGTCGCTTTCGTTTTTCAGAACGAGCTTCTGCAGCTCCGCTTCGGCTCCGAGAGGAACAGTACAGGTAAGCTCCGCGCAGACGCCGTTCTTTTTGCCCTCGAATATGCTGTAGCCGAGCCCGTGCCTGCATTTATAAGAATCGAGAGGGGTCCTTGCGGGCATGAAAGCGGGGCTCCATACGGTGCCGCCGTCGCAGATATAGAAGCAGCGTCCGCCGTCGTCGTGCGGGACGTTATTGTAGCGGAACCGGGTGATGCGGCGCAGCTTTGCATCCTTATAAATAGAATAGCCTCCGCAGGTGTTGCTTATGAGCGAGAAGAATCCTTCGCTGCCGAGATAGTTTATCCAGGGCAGGGGAGTATCCGGCCTTGTGATAACGTATTCCCTCGCGCTGTCGTCAAAGTATCCGTATTTCATATCAGATCAACCCCGTTTACGTAGAATGTATATCTAAATCGATTAAGTGTATTATATGTCCGTGTCCGCAAAAACGCAAGGGCTTTTTTGAAAAAGTTAAAATAACCGCCCGAAAGCATCTGAAAATGGCCGAAATCGAACATAAAAATATCAAAAAAAGAAAAAATAGGGCTTGACGAACGGCTCGAAGAGCATTATAATGTACTCAACGAAATCGATTAAGGCATTCTCCGTGAAGCGAAAAGGAGCTTAAAAATGATCACGATCACTGATATTTCCCGGGAATGCGGAGTATCGCGTGCAACCGTCAGCAAAGCTCTTAACGGCGCGCCGGATATCTCGGCGGAAACCGCAAAGCGGATCAGGGAGACCGCAAAGAGGATGGGATATCTTCCCAATGCCGCGGCGAGAGCGCTCAAGATGGGCAGGAGCTACAATATCGGCGTACTGTTCTCGGATGCGACGGGCGGCGGCATCTCTCACGAATACTTCTCCCTCATACTCGAAAGCGTAAAGGCGGAGGCGGAAAGGCTCGGGTACGACATAACCTTCATCTCCAAGGATATCGGGGCGATGGATATGGATTACTACGAGCACGCGAAGTACAGGAACTGCGACGGCGTGTTCATAGCTTCCGCGGATTTTACGGATCCGGCTATCTCAAGGCTCTGCACGAGCGAGATACCGACCGTGACGCTCGACTACAGCTTCGACAGCCGCTCTTCTATAATCTCCGATAACGTAAACGGCATGGAGACGCTCGTGCGCTTCGTCTATGAAAACGGGCACAGGAAGATAGCGTTCATTCACGGGGAGATGACCTCGGTAACACAAAAGCGCCTTGCGAGCTTCAGGAAGACCTGCGCGGCGCTCGGGATAGCCGTTCCGCCGGAATACGTGCGCGAAGCGGTCTATCACGATCCGAGGTCGAGCGGGCTTGCGACGAGGGCGATACTCGAGCTCAACGAGCGTCCGACCTGCATTTTCTATCCGGACGATCTTTCGTTCCTCGGCGGCATGAGCGAGCTTGAGAAGCACGGCCTTTCCATCCCCGGCGACGTAAGCGTAGTCGGATACGACGGCATCCCGCTTTCGCAGGTGCTCCGTCCGCGGCTCTCCACCTACCGGCAGGCGGCCGAAAGGATCGGGGAGGAAGCGGCGAAGGCGCTGATAGACGAGATAGAGCATCCGGATACCTGGATACCGCAGCAGATCACCGTCGAAGGCGAGCTCTTAAAGGGAGACACCGTCCGCAATATAGGTTGAAGCGCGCAAGCGTTTTGATACAGTTAAAAAAGAAACCGCAAGGTTTCGGAACAATTAATAAAAAGGAGAAAAACCATGAAAAAACTGTTAGCTATCATGTTCGCAGTGCTGATGATCGTCAGTATCGCCGCCTGCACGAAGCCCGAGAAGCCCGTTGAGCAGGGCAAGGTCTTCAACATCTACGCCTGGAACGATGAGTTCAAGGGCTTCTTCGAGGAGTACTATAAGGTACCCGAAGGCGTTGAAGTAAAGTGGATCATCAATCCCTCCGACAACGGCGTTTATCAGCAGAAGCTGGATGAGGCCCTCCTCAATCAGGAGAACGCTCCCGCCGATGAGAAGATCGACCTGTTCCTCGCCGAGGCCGATTATATCGGCAAGTACGTCGATTCCGACTACACCATGGATATTTCCAAGATCGGCTTCAAGAACGCTTCCACTATGTATGATTACACCATCAAGGCCGCTTCCGATACCAAGGGCGTCTGCAAGGGCGTTTCCTTCCAGTGCTGCCCCGCGGGCGTTATCTACCGCAAGAGCATAGCTAAGGACGTTCTCGGCACCGACGTTCCCGAGGAAGTCCAGGCCGCTATCGACACCTGGGAGAAGTTTGACGAGGTCGCCGCAAAGGCCAAGGAGAAGGGCTATTACATGACCGCTTCCTTCGCCGAGACCTTCCGCGCCTTCTCCAACAACTGCACCAAGCCCTGGGTAGACGATAAGGGCAACCTCCAGTTCGACGATCAGATCACCGCTTGGATCGATCAGACCGATAAGTTCATCGAGAATGGTTATACCCTCACCGCCGGCGTATGGGATAAGGAGAAGACCGACCAGATGTTTGCCACCGGTAAGACCATGTGCTTCTTCGGTCCCGCTTGGTACTATAACTTCTGCATGACCAACGCCATGGACGAGACCGACGGCTGCGCAGGCGACTGGTGTCTTGTCAAGGGTCCCCAGGCTTACTTCTGGGGCGGCACCTGGCTGCTCGCCGCCAACGGCTCCGATAACACCGAGATGCTGAAGGACATCTTCGAGACCTTCACCGTAAACACCGACGTTCTCAAGAAGATGGTCAAGGACAAAAACCAGTACGTCAACAACACCGACGTCGTTAAGGAATTCGCCGAGGACGCCAGCTACGGCAACACCGCTATCCTCGACGGTCAGAACGATATCGCCATCTTCTACGAGCTCGCCAAGGACATCAAGTGGGAGAACCACACCAACTACGACCAGCTGCTGAACGAGGGTCTGCAGAACAAGCTGCAGGAGTTCTACACCGGCTCCGTCGATAAGGACACCGCCATGAAGAACTTCTATCAGTACATCAAGGAGACCTATCCCAACATCGTCGTTCCCGAAGCGTAAAAAGTAAACCTACTGCGGCAGGGGAGTTCCCTGCCGCAGTATTCATTGAAAGGGCCTAAAGCCCGAAACGAAACGCCCGAAAAGCACCCGGGGGACCGCAAATGGAAAACAAGCTCAAAACAAACAACGGAAAGCTGAAGTCCGTCAGCTATGCGAAATGGGGTTACATTTTCATAGCTCCCTTCTTTATCGTGTATCTGCTGTTCACGCTGATACCGCAGTTCTTAACGATCTACAACAGCTTCTTCGAGACCTACCGTATAGGGCTCAGTCAGGTCGGCCCGAATTTCGTCGGACTCAAGAATTATATCGAGCTGTTCAAGGCAGATCCCAACGGCACGGTGCTCATATTGAAGTACGCTTGGAACACCATCTGGATGTGGTTTTTAGGCGCTCTCCCACAGTTCGTGGTCGCCATGCTGCTCGCGCTGTTCTTCACGAGTATCCGCCTGAATATTAAGGGGCAGGGCTTCTTCAAGACGGTCATATATATGCCCAACCTCATAATGGCCGCCGCGTTCTCGATGCTCTTTTACGCGCTCTTCTGCAAGGGCGGCCCCATTCAGACGCTGCTTACCAACAAAGGCGTGCTCGAGATGGAGTTCGATTTCTTCCGGCATAGAGTCACGGTGCGCGGTATGATAGCGCTGATGAACTTCCTTATGTGGTTCGGCAACACCACGATAGTGCTCATGGCGGGCATTATGGGTATCGATCAGAGCATTTTCGAATCCGCCACCATAGACGGAGCGAACTCCGTGCAGGTGTTCTTCCGGGTAACGCTGCCGCTTTTGATGCCCATATTCGTCTACTGCCTGATAACGGCAATGATAGGCGGTATCCAAATGTTCGACGTGCCGCAGGTATTGACTAAGGGCGACGGAGTTCCCAACGGGACAACGAGGACGCTCGTGATGTACCTGAACAATTATCTGAAGACGTATAATTACGGCATGTCCGGCGCGATCTCCGTTATCATATTCATCATAACGGGCGGACTCGGCGGCATAGTTTACAAGATCCTATCCAAGCAGTATAAGGATCCCGAAGCAAAGCACAGGGAAAGGAAGGGCAAGGTCATATGAAACAGATGGATCAGAACAAGGCGGGCATGATAAAGCTCACCCTCCTTCGCGTCGTTGTGTATGCGATACTCATATTCCTTTCCTTCCTGTGTCTGTTCTTCTTCTACCTTATGATCGTGAACTCCACGCGCTCTAATGCGGAGCTTGCGAAGGGCTTCACTCTGATCCCCAGCGGCAGTTTCTTCATCAATCTGAAGAACGCTTGGAACGATTCATCCATCAACATCCCGCGCGGCATGCTCAACAGCCTTATAATCTCGCTGTCCACCGCCGTGCTTACCACCTATTTCTCCGCCCTCACCGCTTACGGCGTGCACGTTTACGATTTCAAGGGCAAGAAATTCGTGTTCACCTTCATCATGGCAATAATGATGATACCGGCTCAGGTCTCTGCGCTCGGCTTCGTGCAGCTCATGAACAAGATGAACCTTAACGACAGCTTCATTCCTCTCATTGTTCCCGGCATCGCGGCGCCCGTAGTATTCTTCTATATGAAGCAGTACATGGAGAGCGTTCTCCCGCTGGACGTCATAGACGCCGCGCGCGTGGACGGCTCGGGCGAGTTCCGCACTTTCAATACTATCGTGCTGCCCATGCTCAAGCCCGCGCTTGCCGTGCAGATGATATTCTCGTTCGTCAGCTCGTGGAACAATTACTTCATCCCCGCTCTGCTGCTTAACAAGCCCGAGCTTAAAACGGTCCCCATAATGATCGCACAGCTCCGAAGCGCGGATTACTCCAAGTTCGATATGGGCAAGGTGTATATGTTCATATTGCTTGCCATACTGCCGGTACTCATAACCTACATAATCCTCTCCAAGTCGATAATCAAGGGCGTTACGGCCGGCAGTGTTAAAGGATAAGACTTTTTCATTCCATCCTCTTCTAAAGAAGCCGCCCTGCTCGTTTCGGGGCGGTTTCGATTTACAGTCAAAGAACGGAGATAAACATGAAAGCTTTCAATGGATTCAGAAGCGGCGTCAACCTCGGAGGATGGTTTTCCCAATGCGTGCATACCGAGGAGCATTACGACAGCTTTATCAAAGACGAAGATTTTGCCGTCATCAGATCCTGGGGCGCCGATCACGTGCGCGTACCGGTGGATCACGAGTTGCTTGAAGACGATAGGGGAAACCCTCGCGAGAGCGGGTATGAGCGGCTTGAAAGAACCGTAAAGCACTGCCGCGCCAACGGCCTCAATATGATAATTGACCTGCATAAGGCGGCGGGATTCTCGTTCGACCCTAACGAGGGAGAGACGGGCTTCTTTGACAGCGAGGCATATCAGCGGCGTTTCTACGCGCTCTGGGAGAGCATCGCAGAGCGCTTTGCTCGGTATGCGGACGTTCTCGCGTTCGAGCTGCTGAACGAGGTCACGGAAAAGGAATACTGCGATGCGTGGAACAGGATAGCGGGGGAGTGCATAGGAAGGATCCGCCGCTATGCTCCGGATATACCCATATTGGTCGGCGGCTATTATCATAACAGCGCGGTGTCGGTCAAGGATATCCGCGTGCCTCTCGACGGCGGCATAGTCTATAACTTCCATTGCTACGAGCCGCTCATATTCACGCATCAGGGCGCTTATTGGATGGAGACCATGGATCGCTCGTTCCGCATACCCGTCGGCGCCACCTTCGGCGAGATGGACGAGGCGGGAAAGCGTATGCTCAACGGCACCTCGGCCGGAGTCGATGCGCTCCCGAACGACGGCGTGCTTACATCCGGATATTTCGAGGATTTCATGCGCGAAGCGGTCCTTACCGCCGAAAGGGACGGAGTGCCGCTCTACTGCGGCGAGTACGGAGTTATAGACCTCGCTTCTCCTGAGGACGCCCTTAAATGGTACGGCATGATCACCGCCGCTTTCGAAAAGTACGATATAGGCCGAGCCGCGTGGAGCTACCGAAGGATGGATTTCGGCTTGAGCGACGAACGCATGGACGGCGTAAGGGGCGAGCTTATCAGGATCCTTTTCGGAAGAACTAAACAAGAGATTGAATAAGAAACAATTAATTGATAATTGATTCGGTTTTGCTCCTCGATTATAATAGGGTCACACCGGTGAAAATAAAAAGGAGACAAAACCATGATAGCTTTAGGTGAAAGGATAAAGCAGCTTCGTCTGCGCGGCGGCAGGACGCAGGAAGCCCTGGCGGCAGAGCTTGGAGTAACGGCGCAGGCTGTATCGCGCTGGGAAAAGGGTATTTGCTACCCCGATATGGAGCTCGTCCCGTCCATTGCGAATTACTTCGGGGTCTCGATAGACGAGCTTTTCGGTTACGACGGGGACAGGTCGGCAAGAATAGATTCGCTGTATGAAAGCATCTGCGCCATGAACCGGCTGAACAACGGCCGGGACGAAAGCATGGACGAGTGCATATCGCTCGCCCGTGAAGCGCTCATTGAGTTTCCGGGCAATGAAAAGCTCACCCTCGCGCTCGCCTCGGCGCTGTTCAACGCGGGCTACGTTAGGCGCGGAGAATTCCATCTGGAGGACGCGGAAGGCTACGGCGTATATGACGTCGAAAGGCACAGGAAGTATCCCGAGTGGAAGGAGGCCGTAAAGCTCTATGAAAAGATACTTCCCGAGCTGCACGAAGGCGATTTGCGCTTGAAGGCCGTCAGCGAGCTCTCGCAGCTCTATAAGGATCTCGGCGAGCAGGAGAAGGCGCTGAGGCTTGCGGAGTCCGCGCCCGGGATCGCCGCATCCAAGCCCTTTCTGCGCATAAAGGCATTCGACGGCAGGGAAGCGGTCGCCGCAAGCGGCGAGGCGCTCATCGAAACTGTGATGAACTCGTCGGAGCTTATACGAAGTATAGTGCTTGACGATCACGGCATACCGCCCGCAGAGTCCGCAAAGCTGCTGCAGAACGCGGTGGATATGCTCGGGCTCGTATTCACGGACGGCAATTACGGCAGGCTGAACGGCTTTATCGCCTGCATCCATATGCTTCGTTCGTATTATCAATGGCTTACGGGCGATTGGAACGGAGCGTTCGCTTCACTCGATTCCGCTCTGGCGCACGCAAAGCTCCTCGACAGCCTTCCCGAAAAGGCCGAGGGATATTTCACCTCGCCTCTGCTGCGTCACGTCAGATCCGACGCCCGGAGGAACGGCGAGCCCTTCGCGCCGGAGCTCCCCTCGTTATGGCCCTGGTGGGACGTTAAGGAATACGATAAGGTGAGATCCGGGCTTGAGGCCGATCCCCGCTGGACGGAATGGGTGAAAAGGACGGCGGAGCGATAGTAAATCCGGCGGGCTTCGGTAAAGGCCGGAGCCTGCTTTTATTCAATTGACATAATTGATACAATATCATGCCGTTGAAAAAGCGGCTTTGATATGATAGAATCATAAAGACGTGCAGATCTGCATTCATCAGAAAAGCTTTGAGGATAACGGAATATGGACGTATTCAATGTCATATCTCTTTTGGGCGGACTCGCGATGTTCCTTTACGGAATGCGCCTGATGGGCGATTCGCTGAAGGAAAACTCGTCCGGAACGCTGAGGATGGTTTTGGGAAAGGTCACGGATAACCCGATAAAGGCCTTCCTGCTTGGCGTGCTCGTTACCGCTCTGATCCAGTCTTCCACGGCTACGATAGTCATAACGGCGGGTCTCGTCAGCGCAGGATTGCTCACTCTGCATCAGTCGCTCGGCATAATAGTCGGTGCAAACGTCGGCACCACAGTCACGGGACAGATAATCCGTCTGCTGGATATCGACGCATCCGGCACCTCCGTGCTCCGCTTCTTCCAGCCCTCAACGCTCGCGCCCATAGCGCTCATTATCGGCGTATTGCTTATCATGAGCAAGCTTTTCAAGAATTCCAAGTCCGTCGGAAGCATCGCCGTCGGCTTCGGTATACTGTTCTCGGGTCTGCTCAATATGACCGGCGCCGTCAATAATCTTGCGGGGTCTGGCATTATAGAAAAGCTGTTCGCGGGTCTTGGAAGCAATCCCATTCTCGGTTATATCACCGGCGCGGGCGTCGCGTTCGTGCTGCAGAGCTCTTCGGCGGCCGTCGGTATACTGCAGGCCTTTTCAGCTACGGGAATGCTTGCGTTCAAGTCCATATACGCCGTCATAGTCGGCATATACCTGGGCGACTGCGTGACTACGGCGATAGTCTGCTCGATAGGCGCCCAGCCCGACGCAAGGCGCGTGGGTCTTGTAAACATACTACTCAATCTCGGCAAATCGGCGCTCGTGCTTATAGTCGTCACGATCATCCATAAGGCGGGGCTTCTCGACGGGCTGTGGGATAAGACCGTGAATTCCGGTATGATCGCCAATACCAATACCGTGTTCAATCTGGCTGCCGCGGCCGTGCTTCTGCCCATGCTCGGGTTGTTTGAGAAGCTGACCTATAAGATGATAAAGGACGAGCCCGTCAAGGAGAGCAAATATAAGCCCGTTGTCGACGCGCTCAATCCCGTCTTCTTCAATACTCCCGCGCTTGCCCTTGAGAGCTGTTATAATCTGCTTCGCACCGTGTATCAGACCGCGAGGGGGAATATTGAAAAGTCCTTCGGCCTTTTAAGGTCGTACGATCCGGCGGTACATAAGGAGATACTTGCGGAGGAAGAGGAGATCGACAGCATGACCGACCGGGTCAGCAAATACATGGTCAGCTTCCTGCCGCATCTGCAGATACAGAATCACGTATCCATACTGAATCAGTATTATAAGGTCATCTCGGAATTCGAGCGCCTTGGCGATCACGCGGTGAATATCTCCAACCACGCTGCGACTCTCAAGAACAACGGCACCGTGTTCTCTGCGGCTGCCCTGTCGGAGCTCGGCGTGCTCGAGAAGGTCATAGGCAAAATACTTGACGAGACCGATCTTGCGTTCAGCAAGCGCGATATAGAAGCCGCGGGAAGGATCGAGCCGCTCGTGCAGGTCGCATCCGATCTTATAGCCGTACTGAAGCGGAATCATCTGAAGCGCATGAGCACGGGAGAGTGCAACGTTTACGCCGATTCCATCTTCTCCGATCTGATGGTCGAGTTCCGCCGCATAGCGGACGTGTGCTCGAACGTCGGCGTTGCGACCATGGTCCGCGTCCGTCCGGAGCTTGCCGATCACGAACACCTGTATTACGAGAGCCTCCATTCCGGCGACGATAAGGCGTTCAACGACGCTTACGATAAGGCGTACAAGGAGTATTTCGCTCTGCTCAAGAATAACGGAAGCACGGAACACGAAAAGGCGAGTCTGCCCGAAGCGGCCGCGCTGCCTGCGGAAAACTGAACTGATACAGCATGAAAAAAGGACGGTCAAGGGTGCATTCACTTAAGGAGATGCAGGTT
>CAMZFO010000075.1 GCA_947306125.1 uncultured Clostridia bacterium
ATTATACATGAAAGCAGCAAACCGGGCAACCCTTGCGGGCTACCCGGTCTTGTTTTTCTCAGGCCTTAGTGCAACAGCCCCTTCGATTTTGTTCATCTCATCAGTCTGCCTCGCATAGCTCGGAAGCCGGCTTCCCCTCCAGGGGAAGCCATGCGAGCTCCAGTGAAAGCCATGGGCTCGTTACTCCTCATGCTGCTGCAGGAATTTTTCCAGGTCGCGGTTCATTTTCTTCGCTTCTGCGGAGTCCTTGAGCCAGAGGAAGAGGTTCACCAGCACGAAGATCACCAGCACGCTCGCGGCGATGGTCAGCACGGCGCGGATATCGCTGCTGTCGATAACGGGGCTCGTGAAAACGATCAGCATCATCACGCCCTCCAGCAGCACGAGCATCAGCGCCTTGCGCAGCAGCAGTTCCTTGAGCGAGAGCTCGCGTTTGGAATATGTCACGAAGGTCGGCAGCATGCAGAGCGCGGCGTAGCCGATTGGCATCAGCATCTTTTTGTAGCCGATGCTCTCTTCGCCGGCGAAGGCGGAGCCGATCAGCGCCACCGCGACGGTGATCAGCGTCGAAAGCATGAAGAACAGGATCAGTTTATTGATAATAAAGCGTTTGATATCCATGGTCCTCAGCCTTTCAGCGCTTCCTTCAGCGCTTTAACGTAATTGCGGGAGATGATGATCTTCTCGCCGGAGCTCAGCACCGCCGTGAACCTTCCGTTCAGCGCGGGCTGGATCGAGCGGATCTTCATCAGGTTGACGAGCATGGGCTTGGATACCCGGAGGAAATGCTTCGCCTTGAGCATCTCCTCCAACTCGTATATGCGGTATGAGGTCTCATAGACCCGTTTTTTCGTATAGAGAAAGGTCTTGCCGTCCACCGATTCGATGTAGCAGACGTCCGTCACGGCGACCTCGTACTGCCTTTCGTCGGCGGAGGCGGTCAGGCTGCCGGAGCGGGATTTGGCGAAGGCCGCGATATCCCGCACCTCCTCCGTTACTGCGTGGCAGCGGATGAGGACCAGCTCCTCCTGCTCTTTCCCGGTCTGTTCGATCCGTACGTTCATTTTGCTTCGGGGCGGTCAGTAAATTTCATCGACCCTGAACTCGCCCTCGCCTTTCAGATAAGTATCAAAGAACCCCAGCACCAGCGAATTGACGATCGTCAGCGCCTCCGCGGTATCGCGCTCGCCCGTTCCGAGCTTCTTCCCCAGGAAGGGGGAGGCCAGGGGCAGATCGGTGAAGTCCATATGCTTCGTATCTCGCAGGGTCGTCGTGAACCCCTCGGCCGCGCTGCGGATCAGCACGTCGTTGGGATAGCGCAAGCCCTCCGACAGGTCCTTCTTAAGCTCATTATACTGTTCCCAGTTCACAAATTCAAGCACCGGAACGGTATACGGCTCCTCGCGGACGGTGAGGGTATCGTTTTCAACGCCGGTGTATTCCCCAAGCATGGTGCCGTCCAGGTCGATGACGGCGGAAACGTCGCTCCGCACCCTGCCGGTCTCGACCGCCGCGGCTCCGCCCATAGAGTGGCCCATAACGCCGATGCCGGCGGCGTCGATCAGGCGAAGCACGGTCGGGATCGCCCCGGCATTTTCCTTTTCGACGTGCCAGTTCTCTCCCGCCTCGCCTTTTCCGGCGGCGGCCTTGAGCTCGTCTATCACGAAGCAGATATCCGGGGTGCGGATGCCCATCCATTCGACGTAGCGCTCATACTGCCTTTCGGCCTTGAGGTCGGGGCGCATCTCGCGGATGCTCTTCATGAACGCGCCGGAAACAATCACGCGCTTCCCGCGGGAATTCTTCGTGAACATCGCGTGATGCGGATGATCGAGGGCGGCGACGACGTAACCGTTGGAGGCCAGCTCCTCATAGGTGGAGCCGTTGCTCTTATAGAATCCGAAGGCCCCGTGGGAGAAGATCACGAGCGGGAAGCGCTCCGTCCCCTCCGTTTCCGGATAATAGAGATGCACCGGAACCTCGCGGGGGGCGCCGGCCTTCTCGAAGGGATCGTTCCTCTTCCGATCGATCAGGATGACCTCGGCCTCCTTGACAGCATAGCTGCCGCTGACGGGCAGGCCGTTGTAATTGCTGAACAGAATGCGATTGAGAAGCTTTTCGAATACAGAACTCATTGTGGACCTCCTAATGATGATTCAAACGGTTTGGCGGGCGCTGTCGCCTTTATTCCTGATACTCCTTTTTCGCGAGCCAGCCCCGGAAGAGGCCGCCCTCGAAAGCGGAGACGATGATGAAAAAGATATCCGCGAACAGTATGAATATGAACGACGGGATCAGGATCCGGGTGTATTTTTTGCCGCTGCAGGTTCCTTTGCGGATGAAATGCGCCATACGGATCAGGTAAACGAGCGCGCCGAGGTTGAAATACAGCAGGATCGCGGCGTTCTCCGCGAAGCTGATCCACGCGCCCCTGGGGAAGAAGTTCCCGGTCCGGGCGGCGCTGAGCACGGTGTTGAGCAGCAGCAGGCCGATATCCACGAGGAACAGTATGCGGGTCACGTTCAGCATAACGCCGCCGCCGATCCCGACGCCGCCGCCCCAGCCGAGGCCGGCGCGGGCGCAGAAATGCTCGAAGCTCCGCATCAGCGGCTCGTTCTGCTTCCCCTCGATGAAGCCGTTGTTGGCCACGCAGTACACCTTCGGCGTTAGCGCGTTCTCCTTGCAGAAGGCCTCCATCTTCTCCATGAAGCGGAGCACGTGGGAGGGTATGCCGTCCACGTAAAGCGGGAGGCAGAACACGACGGCGTCGGCGCCGCGGAGCTGCTCCAGTATGCGGGCATGATCCGCGGGGGTGCGCAGCTTCTCACTGACCTTTTTGCCGGCGGTGAACAGGCGCAGCATGGCCAGGAACCAGCTCGAAGCGCTGAAGCTCTTTTTGGGACTGCAATTTATAAACAGAGTCTTCACAGCAATTCCTCCAATTCCGAAATATCCCGGATAAAAACGACTTCCGAACGCTCATATCCGTCGTTGACGGCGTTGCGCTCCGCACGATAGCGGAAGGTCTCCTTCTCCTCATCGGTGATATCGCCGTAGACGATCACCTTCCAGAGCTCGTGTTTGCCGTAGCGCAGCGTGTGGTGCATCTGTCGTCCGCGGTAGGTGGAGAACGGCGTGGAAGTGCCGATCGCGCGGTCCAGCACGTTCTTGACGGCGGGGCTGTATTCGCCGTAGAGGCTGCGGGTGACGATCACCAGCTCGTCCGCCCGCCCGATGACGCGGCAGGCCTGATGGAGCGCGTCCTTCATCGAGCACTCCGCCGGATGCTTGGTCCAGCAGCCGAAGCAGCCCTTGCAGGGGGCGTATTTGCCGTCCGCGGAGATGACGCGGTCGCATTTGGCCTCAAACACCGCGTCGTATTCGCCGCCCAGATCATGAATGATAACTTTCGTATTCGTCATGGTTATCACCTTCCTTCTTCGTGTCGTGTGTATTGTAACCGCCCCGCCGCGCCATTGCAATACCCCGGCACGCAAGATGCATTTTCGGGCGGTAAGATGCAATTTTTGGGGGTAAATGAGGGCTTTATGCCTTCGCCTTAAGTAGAGTTATGCCTTCCCCTCGAGGGGAAGGTGGCCGAGGGCCTTTGCCCGAGGTCGGATGAGGTGTATTAAAACGAAAAAACGGCGGTCAAAAAACCGTCGTATTTGAGCACTGAAATCGAGGATGCCGCCGATTAAAGGCAAAAATGTAGTAAAATTGTAGTAAAGTGGGTTTTGACCGACCGCATTGGAATCGGATAAATGCGTTCTAATGCAGTCGCCCAAGAGAGCATTTTTGAGTTGATTTGAGTTGTGCAGGAGTGGCGATTGGGTTCTAATGCGGTCGTTTTCTTCCCAAAAACGGCAAAAGAAAAAGCCTCAAAAACTTAATGTTTTCAAGGCTTTTTTCTGGCACACTTGTCGGGATTCGAACGCGCGACCTTCCGCTTAGGAGCGGTTTGCTCTGCGGAGCTCAAAAACCCTTAATGCGCTAGATTTTTCAAGTAAACACTGTATTTTTAATGTGGTGCGGCACTGCTTCATTATCCGCATTCTCCGCGATATCTGCATTATCCTCAAGAATTGTGCAGCATAAATGCAGCATGCCATCTGTCCACTTTATGGGTGCAGGACAGCCGTTTACGGTCGCCAAATTGTTAGCCTTAACATAAACGCGAAGAAGATCGTCTCCTCCAAACTCTGCCGCCCGTTCTCCGCCTTTTTGCCGAAAAAGCGGTTGTTTGTTGACTCCGGGGCGCAAATGTGGTAAATTGCTATCGTAGGTTTATACGTAAAGCCGATTATTTACAAAGAAAGATGGGGTACCGATATGGGCAGGAGCTTTGATGAATGGAAGATAGGCGATCCTATGATAAACGAGCGGGACTACTGGCAGGACCCGAACTACGTTCCCGAGGATCCCGAGAAGGAAAAGCTTGTTAAAAAGCTTGCGGAGATGATAACCGACAGGGTAAAGAAAAAGCTGCTCCGCAAAATCAACAACCGCGACCCCGAATACTGGATACTTGACATGATCCTTTCCAAGGAACAGGTCAAGTTCCTTTTGAATTTCAAAAAGACGAGAGTGCCCTATTCCGTGCCCGAGCTTGCCGAGATGAACGGCATGAGCCTTGAGGACACGCAGAAAATGGTAGAGCGCCTGCGCTGGATCGGCGTCATAGAGCAGAACAGGGCCAAGACGCCCGATAAGCACCTGCAGTACGAGCTGCCGATATTCGTTCCCGGCAGCGCCGAGTTCATGATGATGCAGGACAGGCTGACGGACGAGTTCCCGCAGCTTGCGACCTTCTTCAACCTGATGACGCAGATACCCCTCGCGGGGATCACACAGCTCGTGCCGCCCGGCGGCGCGGGCATAGGCATGCACGTTATCCCCGTTGAAAAGGCCATTTCCGCCGAGAGCAAAAGCGTGCCCGTCGAGCATATCTCCCGCTGGCTCGATATGTACGATAAATTCGGCATTTCGGAATGCTCCTGCCGCAAGCAGCAGACCATGCGCGGTGAAGGCTCCGGCGAGATACGCGGCGATTACTGCATAGGCGTGGGCGACATGGCGGAGTACATGGACGACCGCGGCATCGGGCATTACGTAACCAAGGAAGAGGTGCTTGAGATACTCGAACGCGCCGAGCGCCACGGCTACGTGCATCAGATAACGAACATCGACGGCGAGGATAAGATCGTCGCGATCTGCAACTGCGCTCCGGGAGTGTGCAACGCGCTCCGCACGAGCCAGCTCTTCAACACCCCCAACATGTCCGCCTCCGCCTACCGTGCGCACGTCGAAAAGGAAAAGTGCGTCGCCTGCGGAAAGTGCGTGGAGGTCTGTCCCGTTGGCGCGGCAAAGCTCGGCCGGAAGCTCTGCAAAAAGGACGGCAGCGAGGTAAAGTACCCCAAAACGCAGCTTCCGAACGGCCGCAAATGGGGCGCCGACAAATGGAATTACAATTACCGCGAGGACGCGAAGATCAACTGCTATGAAACGGGCACCGCGCCCTGCAAGACCGCGTGCCCCGTGCATCTTTCCGTGCAGGGCTATATCAAGATGGCGTCTGAGGGCAGGTTTGACGAGGCGCTGAAACTCATCAAACAGGATAACCCCCTGCCCATGATCTGCGGCGCTGTCTGTAACCGCCGCTGCGAGGACGCGTGCACCAGGGGCACCGTCGATCAGCCGCTCGCGATAGACGAGATAAAAAAGTTCATCGCTTCGCTCGATCTTAACAGGAAGGATCGCTACGTGCCGCTCTGCGAGAAGCACGACGGCGGTATGTGGGGCGACGAGTACAAGGTTGCCGTCATCGGCTCCGGCCCTGCGGGCCTTTCCTGCGCGTATTTCTTAAGGCGGGACGGCTATCCCGTGACCGTGTTCGAGAAGGAGCGGAGAGCGGGTGGCATGCTGGAGCACGGCATACCCTCCTACCGGCTTGAAAAGGACGTTATGCAGGCCGAGATAGACGTCATCCGCGATATGGGCGTTGAGTTCAGATTCGGCGTCGAGGTCGGTAAGGACGTGACGATAGACGATCTCCGCAAGCAGGGCTATAAGGCGTTCTTCATTGCGATAGGCATGCAGGGCGGCCGTCTTGCCGGCGTGCCCGGCGAGGACGCGGAGGGCGTCGAAACGGGAGTGAGCTTCTTAAGGCGCATCAATAACGATCATTCCGTAAGGCTCAACGGCAGGACGGTGGTCGTGGGCGGCGGCAACGTCGCGATTGACGTTGCGGGCAGCGCTCTGCGCGCGGGCTCCGACGAGGTGACCATGCTCTGCCTCGAACAGCGGGACGAGATGCCCGCGGCGAAGGACGAGGTCGAGGAAGCCCTTGCGGACGGCGTGAAGCTCGAAAACGGCTGGGGACCCAAGGAGGTCATAAAGGAGAACGGGCGTGTCAGCGCTGTAGTATTCAAGCGATGCACAAAGGTGTATGACGAAGATCGCCGCTTCGCTCCCGAATACGACGAGAACGATACCATCACCGTCCCCTGCGATAACCTGCTGCTTTCCATAGGTCAGAGCGTGATCTGGGGCGACCTGTTAAAGGGCACCAAGGTGGAGCTCCGCCCCAACGGAGGCGTTATTGCCGACCCCGTCACCCGCCAGACCGCCGAGCCCGATATCTTTGTCGGCGGCGACGTGTTCACGGGCGCCAGGTTCGCGATCGACGCGATAGCCGGCGGCAGAGAGGGCGCGGTATCGATCAACCGTTTTGTCCATCCCGGCAACTCACTGACCATCGCCCGCGACCTGAGGGAATTCACGGAGCTTGACAAGAACGATATCGCCGATCCCGCCTCACAGGAGAGCTTTGACAATTCTCCCCGTCAGATACCCGGCAAAAAGGCGGGCAGAGCTTCCGCCACGTTTGAGGATCTCAGGCTCACATTCACCGAGGAGCAGGTAAAGAAGGAAGCCAAACGCTGTTTGGGCTGCGGCGCGACCACCGTGGATACCAACCGCTGCGTCGGCTGCGGCCTCTGCACCACCAAGTGCGAGTTCGACGCCATACACCTGACGCGCGACGTCCCGGCGGCGAGCAATATGTATAAGTCCGAAGATAAGGTCAAGGCGCTGCTGCCGTACGCGGCAAAACGCGCCGTGAAGATAGTGTTCAAAAAAACCGAAGATGAATAAGAACGGCTTTGATATCATTGAAGTGAGAGCGGGAATAGAGGCCGAGAACGGCCGCTTTGCCGCTCTCGTGCGCGAGTTGACGGATCGTGAGGGCGTGTTCCTTATAAACCTCATGGCATCTCCCGGCGCCGGCAAGACGAGCGTGCTCTGCCGCGTTATCGACGCGCTGTCCGAAAGGTTCGGCGTCGGCGTGATGGAGGCGGATATGGACGCGGACGTGGACGCGCGAACAGTTGCGGAACACGGCGCCCGGGTCGTGCAGCTGCACACGGGAACCTCCTGCCACATGGACGCGAAGATGACTCTGAAAGGGCTTGAGTCCTTCAAAAAGCCCCTGCCGCAGGTGATAATACTGGAGAACGTGGGCAATCTCGTCTGCCCCGCGGAGTTTGACGTCGGCGCCGATATGCGGCTGATGATTTTGAGCGTGCCGGAGGGCGACGACAAGCCTTTAAAATATCCGCTCATGTTCACCGTGTCCGACTGGATGCTTATAAACAAGACAGATACCGCGCCCGTATTCGATTTTGATTTTACAAGATGCGAAGATAACGTCCGCACGCTCAACCCCGATATGGTCATATTCCGCGTTTCCGCCAAGACGTGCGAGGGGATCGGGGAGTTCACAAACAGGCTCGCCGAGGTCGTCTCCTCCGCGCTTTCAAAAAAGCGAAAGGGGGCGGGCGTATGAAGGTGATAGAGCTTAAAATGACTGTGACCGACTCCAACGACCGCGATGCGGAAGCCCTGCGCCGCGAGCTTTCGGAGCGGGGGATATTCCTTATCAACCTGATGAGCGCGCCCGGCAGCGGCAAGACCACCCTGCTTTCACGCACCATAACCGACCTTGCGGGCAGAGCCGATATCGCCGTTATGGAGGCAGACATCGCCTCTGACGTGGACGCGCAAAGGATAAGCGCGCTCGGAGCGGAGAGCGTGCAGGTACACACCGACGGAATGTGCCACATGGACGCGGGAATGACCCGCATGGGGCTTGCCGGCATGGAAGGCGCAAACGGGATAGTGTTCCTCGAAAACGTGGGCAACCTCATCTGCCCTGCGGAATTCGATACCGGCGCTCACAAAAACGTGATGATACTAAGCGTGCCCGAAGGCGACGACAAGCCTTTGAAATACCCGCTGATGTTTTCCCGGAGCGACGCGCTCGTCATCACCAAAATGGACGCTTCTCCTTATTTCGATTTCGATATCGAGACCGTTGAGCGCAGGGTAAAGAAGCTCAATCCCGATATACTCATATTCCCGGTTTCCGCCAAGACGGGCGAAGGGATGGAGGCATGGGAGAGCTATATCCTTTCGGAATGGGAAAAAAGCCATGCATGAGCTGAGCATAGTCAAGCACGTTATAAAAACGCTCCGCGAGGTAGCGGAGGATAATAAAGTCAGCCGCATCGGCTCCGTCACGCTCGAGATCGGCGAGGTCTCCGGCGTGGTGATCGAGCAGCTGACCGACTGCTGGAATTATTTCCGCGATAAGGACGAGCTGGTGCGCGGCGCGCCGCTTTACGTTGAAACCGTCGAGGCCGTTACGTTCTGCACCGCCTGCGAAAAAACGTACGAAACAGTCAGGTTCGGCAGGATCTGCCCGCACTGCGGCAGCCCGGAAACGTATTTGCTGCGGGGAAATGAGTTTTCAATAAAGCAGATCGAGGCGGAGTAATCGTTTATATGATAAACAAATGATGGGCCGGTACGGAATTGAATAAGAGGGTAAAATCAAACAAGGCTGTTTGTCCTTAGTGATTATTCGTCGTCATCCTCATATTCGCCATATCCCATTTCGGCTATATGAGCATTTAAATTCTCGATAGCGCCATCCACCTTAAACTTTGTAAGGTGTGTATACACTGAAAGAGTCATCTCGATGCTGGCATGTCCGAGGAATTTCTGCGCGGATTTTTACATCCACACCTGCATCGTAGAGCATAGTAGCGTACGTATGCCTTAGCATAGCCGTGTTTTTCATAGAACGGTCTCGCCATATAGCTGGCGGTGCCGAGCGTCACGACCCGGCAGCCCTTCTCTCTCACGATGCGCTCGATCTCGCGGATGATCATGGAGCCGATCCCATGACGGCGGCAGCGTTCATCCACCCAGAGGATGTCCAGGAACATTCTCGACCAATGGTATTCATAGGCCTCCGCAATACATCCGCCGATGATCTCGCCGTTTTCGTTTTCGACCTTGAGAACGAAAGTTTCTTCATCCGCGTCAACCTCGTAATGAAACAGCAGATCAAAACCACCGAGGCCATCTTCCCTATGCCCGTACTGCTCATTTCGACCTTTAACGAAGACGGCACGGTCGACGTGATGAACGCCGCGTGGGGCACAATGCTCAGCCGCGATATGGTCGCGCTGAACCTTACGGAGACGCACAGGACTGTGCAGAACATCAAGGCGAGGAAGGGCTTCGTCGTGCATATCGCGGACGCGAAGCACGTCGTTGAGGCGGACTGGTTCGGCGTCGTCAGCGGCAAGAAGGATCCCGAGAAGTTCAGCAAGAGCGGCATGACCTTCACCAGGTCGGAGCTTGTCGACGCGCCGATAATCAACGAGCTGCCTATCGCGCTCGAGTGCGAGTTCATCGAGTATCAGTCCGACGCGACGGGCCTCGGCGTCATCGGAAAGGTCCTTCGCACCTCCGTTGAGGAAGCCGTTATGAAGGACGGCACGGTAGACGTCGACGCGCTCGAGGCGATCGCCTTCGATCCCTATACCCACGGCTACTACAGGGTCGGCGGCAGGGTCGGCAGCGCCTTCAAGGACGGGCTCGGGCTGAAATAACGGCGGGCAATCGCCGTCTCCCGCGAAAAAGGGTGACAATTCAGTCTCCGTCTGATATAATGAGATCACCCGATAAGAAAAGGAGATAATCACCATGGAAATGAAGTTCTACCGATGCAAGCACTGCGGCCAGATCATCGCCATCGTCAAAAAGACCGGCGTTCCCGTGATCTGCTGCGGCGAACCGATGCAGGAGATCATCCCCTCATCCACCGACGCCTCCGTCGAGAAGCACGTGCCCGTTGTCGAAGTGGACGGAACGACCGTCAGGGTCGCCGTCGGCTCGGCTCCGCACCCGATGCTCCCGGAGCACTATATCGAATGGGTCTCCCTCAAGACCAAGGCGGGCAATCAGCGCAAGGCCCTGGCCCCCGGGGACGAGCCGAAGGTCTGCTTCAGCATCTGCGAGGGCGACGAGGTCGAGGCCGTCTACGCCTACTGCAACCTGCACAGCCTCTGGAAGGCATGATCCTGCGACCGAAAGAATGCGGAAACCTCCCGCGGTCCCTGCTGACCGCGGGAGGTTTTGCTTTGCGTCATGCGGTTTGTTGATCGTTTTGCCCTTTCGGTCTTTTCCCGCGGTTTCGCCTTCCGGATCCCAAACCGGCC
>CAMZFO010000076.1 GCA_947306125.1 uncultured Clostridia bacterium
TAATCAACACCGCGCAGATGCTCACGGATTCCCCCAAGCGCATCACCATCGCCGTTAACAAGGCGAACCTCACGCACGACATGATATTGAAGACCGGCGAATTCAACGTATCCGTGCTCACCGAGAGCGCGACGATGGACGTTTTCAAGCAGTTCGGCTTCCAGTCCGGCAGGAACGCGCATAAGTTCCTCGGCTTCGAGGATTTCGAGATCAGCGCGAACGGTCTGCCCTATATCACCGCCCATACCAACGCCTATTTCTCCGCCCGCGTGACCGCCGCCGCGGATAACGGCACCCACACCCTCTTCACCGCCGAGGTAACTGAGTCCGCCGTGCTCTCGAACGAGCCCTCCGTCACCTACGCCTACTATTTCGCCCACATAAAGCCCAAAAAGCAGCAGCCCGCCGCCGCAAAGCCCGGCTGGGTCTGCAAGACCTGCGGCTACGTTTACGAGGGCGACGAGCTCCCCGCGGACTTCGTCTGCCCCATCTGCAAGCACGGCCCGGAGGACTTTGAAAGGGTCGAGGCCGAGCCCGCCCCCAAGGGGCATAAATGGGTCTGCGAGATCTGCGGCTTCGAGTACGAGGGCGAGACCCTCCCCGCCGATTACACCTGCCCCCTCTGCAAGCACGGCCCGGAAGACTTCAAGCAGATTTATTAACTGAAAACTGATAACTGAGAACTATAAAAGACACGGCGCTCTTCACGCGAGCCGTGTCTTTTAACGCAGTTGAATGGCAAAGCGGCGTACGACCGGGCATGAAATACCGGACAGGCGGATAAAGCCAACTGGATGTGCGCAGGCTTAATCGTCCTTATCCTGCTTTTCTTGATATTCCTGCCGCGCGTCGTCTATATGCTCCATTATATCGCCGACGTCGCAATCAAGTATGGTACAAAACACGTCTATCGTATGCGTGCTGACGCTTTCGTTGCGTTTAAGCCTTGTAAGCTGTCCGGGGCTGACGCCGTATTTCTTTATCAAGGCATATTGGGTAACGCCTTTCTCTTTCATGATTTTCCAAAGTTTAGAATATATTATCATTCTAATAAATCCTCCGCTTGCATTGTAAATAAAAACATGCTACAATCATATTAACCAATATTGGTCAATATGATTCGTACCGTCCCTCCGGTCGTATCGCCGCTGTGCACAGGGCTGTCAATGCGCGGTTTTGCATAACGCCGCCTGCATCCGCCTTATGCATATCGGCCTTTTACGAGCCGCTCCATCATCTCTGCAAAAAGGAGGATATTACATGATCTACGCTCTTATCGTGGCTTATACCATCTGGGCAATTTATTCAGGCTACAAGGTAATGTCCGGCCGTTCTGAATGGCTGGACAAACGCGCTCCGTTAAACATGATAGTTAAAGCCGTCGTTTGCACGATCGTCGGCTACGTTATCGGAGTCTTCTACCTCATCCTGTTGATCATCCGATTGGTGGTCCATTAGTCGTCGACTGATCGAAAGTTCGCATTTCGGCTAAAGGCCGCGCAGGTCGTCAGGCTATATCAAATCGAGGTAAAATCTTATGATCGTTATCTTTGATTTAGGCTATTTCATAATAGCCGTTCTGATGGTGATTTTAGGATTGTTTGGCATTGTTGAAAAAGCGATGCCCGTCCTCAGTGTATTAACGTGGATCGTTTTTGCGATTTCAGCCATCGGCTTATCGGTAATGGCGCTCGGACAAGAAGATAATGTCGGCAGGCGCATAGTCAATTTGATCGTTAATGTAATTGCACATGTGCTTATAGGAATTGTGTTAGCCGATCTGCTCCACTCATTAAAAACTACCAGCGGCTTTGATTTTATCGGCACAATACTTATCGGCGGCTTCGTAATGTACTTTGGCGCAGGGTTCCTTCTCTTTGCGGTAGGCAGGCTGATAAACTTCGATTATGAATCAACTCTTCCCTATGGCGTCAGATTAACGCTCACTTTAGCTCTGCTGATCGCCGCCGGCGTCTTCGCTATAAAGCTGTTTTTATAACAGCACGATATCAGATTGCGTTTTCGTGCGATTCGCGATCAGCCTCATATTAAAAATCATATTAAAAAAAGGAGTAAAAAATGCGTTCCAAAACCTCTGAACAATCCTTCGCCTCAAAAGACAAAAGCGCGGCAAGAAAGCTGATCAACGGAAGTATGCGCATTGCCGCGGCCGCATCCTCAATAGCTTTATGTTCCGGATTGCTCGGCTGCGGCAGTAAGATCGACAGCATCACCAACTACTTGCAGAAGGAACAGTATGATGAAGCCGTCGAAGCCTTCGGTTCCTTAAAGATAACGGATAAGAACCGCGAAGAGATACTATCCAAGCTGTCGGACGCTATAAGCAGCGCGGTCACGCAGTACGCCGCCGACGAGGTCAGCTACGAGCATGCGTCGGGCGTGCTTGAAGCGATCAATAAAATGCACGTGACCGGGCTTGACTCTGAGCTTGCGGTAGGCTATTCGCAGATCAGCTCCTTATACCGATCCAAGGAAGCATACAGCTCCGGAGTCGAGCGTTTAGAGGCCGGAGACTATCTGAGCGCTTATTCCCTCCTTCGTCAGGTGATCGAATCAGACCGCAACTACGAGAACGCGGGCGAAAAAGCCGCCGATGCAATGAGCAAGTACGAGGCTTCCGTTATTGCCTCCGCAAGAGCTTATGCGGACGAGCACGACTATGAGCAGGCGGTCGAGGCGCTCCAGAGCGCGATGTATAACGTCCCTGATTCCTCGAATCTCCAGAGCGAGATCCAAGCCCTCGTCAAAGAGCAGGAAGAATACCTGATTCAGGCCGCCAAGGACGAAGCGCTGAGTCAGGCCGAAAGCTATGCCGCCGACAGCAATTACGAGAGCGCATTGGAAGTCCTCAATGCATTCAAAGAAGCCTACGACACGGAAGACAGCGAGGTCGACTCACTGTACGACGAGTATTCCTCCAACTACGTCAGCTTCATACTTGAAAAAGCAAAGGCCCTGCGCGATAACAAGCAGTATCTGCAGGCTCTCGAAATGCTGAACAACGCCTCCCAGGTCGTTCCCAGTCCGGAGTTCAGCCAGCTTATAGCGGAAATAAACGCCATGAAGCCGACGTATCTTTGCGAAGTCAAATGTCAGAACAGCTTCCGCTACGATCCTCTGGAGGCCGGAAGCACGGTAGCGGACGTCATAGGCAATACTTATAATCCCGGAAACCTCTTCGTTATCTCCAGTCAAATGAGTAGCTGGAGCTCCCACGAGTTGGGATTTGCAGAATACTATCTTGGCTATAAGTATAATAAGCTTGAGGGGATCGTTGCCGTCGGCGAGGACAGCGTCAACGTCAACTGTACTCTCACCATAGAAGGCGACGGCGTTATCCTTCAAACGATCGAATTGACAAGGCTGACCGTTCCCACTCCTGTCAGCATAGACGTCTCATCTGTCAATGTTTTAAAGGTCTCCCTTTCGTTCTCCAGTGGCAGTGGAAGCGATGGGGACACCTTCTACGCCATCCTTTCGGATTTCTGTCTGCTTAAATGAGCATTGTCGGTTTTTCGGAAAAAGCTCTTCAAGAGTACGGTCCCTCGGGTGACCGTACTCTTGAATACATTTGCGCTGAGATAATACCGAATACAGCTCCCGAGCTTCGCGTTTACAGAAAAAACGTCTTGTTTGAAAATGTCGATTCGCCTTATGGCGCTATAGTATCCGCATTCCATTCCTTTCTTGCCGATCCTCGTATCGGGATCTGCGATATCTCCCGGGGCCGTCACGGATACAGGATGACCTTTATCCTTCCCGAAACGATCCCATTCTCGGAGCTTCGCCTCATTCTGAACAGGTTTTTTTCCGCAGTTTCCTCGCCCGGTTATGAAAAAAGGCTCCTCTCCTCCGTCGACGGATTTACTTCCGTCAGCGGCGCGGAGCTTTCTCCCCTGATGCAGTTGGGGGTCGAGGTCGGCGATTCGCTCAGCCTTGTTTCTCTGAAATACTATCTCCGTCTGCCTGCTGAAATATCTTCCCTGAATTCACCCTACGACCTGATCTCAAGGCAGGCATACGCCGCTGTCGAATCCTATGAGCGGAGAGGAAGCTTCGCTTATGAAAACGAAGTCCTGAACGAAAACAAGTATCGTCCCGCTTTCATCGGAATAAACGATTACGACGGCGTACGGGAAGCAAAGCTGTATTATAAGTCGACGGGAACCGGTTATCGCCCGTTGGAGCTGCAGCGCAGCGCCGCCCAATTAAGCAGGGCGTTCGGCTGGGATAGTCTCCTTACTGAAGAGGCCCTCGACAGTCTATACAAGAACTCACGCATTTATGTTGACGGAGTCGCCGTATCGCTTACGACCGAGGGCCGCTGGCGTTTGTACTTCAGCCGTCTGCCGGTGCAAAAGCCCGCAAGCTCCCGAAAGCGTTAAATACCTGCGTCTCAACCCGCGCCAAGACTTCCGTGAGGCGATTCCGGGCAATTCCCGAGCGGCAACAAACGAAACGAGCATGGTACTTTGGCTTATGTACCATGCTCTTTCATTACATGCGCGAAGGCCTTCGGTTATCAGTTATCAGTTTTCATCAGCGCCTTTGCCTGCTCCTTGCCGTCGAAGACGATGAGCTCGAGGCCGACCTCGGGCGTTATCATGCCGGTCTCCACAAGGCGGAACACGGTGTCGTTATGCGCTATCGCGGAGAAGCCCGTCTCCTTCTGCACCTTTACGGTGACGCGTATGGACATGGGCATCTCCTCCATATCCATCAGCTCGCGCGCGGCGTGATCCGCACGCTTCGCTCCCTCTGGGTCGCTGCGGTCTATGAAGGTCTTTATGCAGCGGAGGCCGAGGGCGAACTCGCGCTCCAGCTCAAGCTCCTGCTCGACCGCCATTCGGAAGGCGGTATGCAGGCTCTTTGCCGCCATGCGGGCGCGCTTGGAGGACTTCTCCTGCAGCGCGGAGATCGCCGTGCCGCTCGTGACGCCGTAATTCGTCATGCCGCGGGACCATTCGTTGGAGCCCGAATCCTCCTTTATGGAATCGCGCATATCGGCAATGTACTGTATAAGATACGCGGGCAGGGGCGCGGTCTGGAACCAGGTGACGCCGTTTAAGTTGTCGCCCTTGTGCACCTCCTTCGACCAGTCCCTCAGGTCGTCCGCGTCGAAGCCGGAGGCGCCGGTCAGGAGCAGCTTGTTGTGCGAGGCGAGCAGCGCGTTCTTCATGACCGTCTGATCGAGCTTGTCCGAATACTTCTGGCTCGTTTCGTACATATCCACTATCCCGTAGCCCAGAGAGGAGCCCTTGCGCGGGAAGAGCGCGGTGACGACGAAGGGGTATCTGCCGTGGCGGTAAACGCCCTCCGGGAAATCGCGTCTGCTGTCCTCGAGTATCGCGCCGCCCGCCATTTTGAGCATATGCACGGAGTATTTGCGGGTCTTGGCGTCGTATTTCCTCAGCCAGCACTCGATCAGCATTATGCTCTTGTCATAGCGCGGCACGAGCGCTCCGTCGCCCGAAACGTCCATGAAGAGCCCGTCGTCGTTTAAGCCCTCCGCCTTGTCGGGATAGTGCTCGCGGAACCATTCGCGCGTGCGGCGGGTGTATTTGAATACCGCCCTGCCGTCCTGGATATCCGCGACGAGGGGATCGAAGAGCACCGAGCCCACGTCCACACAGCGGACGAAGGCCGAGCCCATGCCGCCCGCCGCGTCGGGATCGTAGCCTATCTCCTGCACGCCGTAGCCGCAGACGAGCAGATCGTGCGTGAGCGCGCGGTATTCCTCATCGTAGGAGCAGTTGAGGTGATCCTCGCGTATAACGCGCGTCAGGGTCTCCGCAAGCTCCGTATACGCGGCGTTGTCGGCGGTGATGACCGCCTCGGGCACGAGATCGTCAAGATCCGCCCTGATATTCTCTATCGCGCTGTGTATGACTGGCGTCACGGGGCGCGGCTCGTTGGGATCGAGCTGCGGTACTCCCGCCCAGTGATCCCCGCGATACATCTCCTCGCAGCGGCGGAGCCTCGCCCTTTCGCCCGCGTAAGCCTCGTAGAATTCGCGGAAGAGCCCGTAGAACTCCGCCGCTTCCTTGGTGATGGTGTTTTTCATTATGATAGTCCTTTCTTCTGTTCTTTTGGGCGCTCCCCGGCTACACCGTCAGATACCCTCCGCCGGTCTTCGCATTGAGATCGAGCGGGTCGAATGCGGCGCGGCGGGGCTTTTCCTTCATCCTCGGCGCCTCCGGGCGGGACATGAGCCCGTATCTGAGCGCCTCCGGAGCGTGATCGTCCCCGTCCGCCGCGTCCTCGCGGTCCCGCTGATCGTATCTGAGGCCGGGGAGCTGGCGGATCAGGTTCACGCAGTCCGAAAAGCACCTCCATCTGGGCTCGCCGTCGGCCGCGGGCGAGAGATAATCCCTCACCCTCTGCCAGCCCGCCACCCTCGAATTATCCGCCGGCGAAACGGGCATCCCGCTCTTTGTGAATATCTCGGCAAGGGTCTCACCCTCGAAGCCGCCCTGCGCGCGGAGCGTCTGCCCCCTGCTCTGCCACAGATCGGGCGAGGCGACGGTATAGGCGATATCCTCCCCGCGTGAGAGCTCCATGACCCTTTTTGCCACCTCCTCGGCGCGCATCTGCCGCACGTACAGCTCGCGGTAGGTCACGACCCTGCCCTCGGGATCGACGGCGTGCCATAGCACGCAGCAGGGGTCGTTATACCCCCAGTCCATGGAGCGGAAGCGCCTGTGCCACGCGGGTATCTCATATGGCGGCAGAACGTGCCTGTCCCTTGAAAACTCCCTGAAATACTGCCCCGCGTGCACGTCCCAGTCGCCCTCCAGATGCGCGCGCCTCAAGTCCTCCGGCAGAGTCATCAGCTGGCGCACGTAGCCGGGATCGGCGGCAAGCAGCGCCTTGTTGTCCCATATCCGCGCCGGTATGAAGGCGTAATCCTCCGGCCGCTCGTCGTTTTGATACTCGCGGTCTATAAAGAGGCGCTTCACCCAGGCGTGCCCCACGTTGCCGGGGTTGCAGGTGTAATACATTCGGGGCGTGAAGCCGGGCTTGGAGGTGCGGTTGCAGGTCGAAAGGAACTGCTGCTGTTCCTCGGTAAAATGCGTCGCCTCCTCCATGCCTATCACGGCGTATTCCTGCCCCTGATACTGGTAAACGTCGGAGGAGGTGTCGCAGTAGCCGAGCTTTATCCTCGAGCCGTTGGGAAAATTGAACACCCTCTCCGCCGCGTTGTAGGGCGCGAAGCCGTAAAGCTCGCGCTGCAGGGGCAGTATGTGGTTCTCGCGCAGCTCGGGCAGAGTGCGCCTTAAAAGCAGTATGTTCAGTCCCGGGTAATTGAGCGCCAGCAGCGTAAGCTTGCGCCGCATCGCCCAGCTCTTGCCCCCTCCCCTCGCTCCGCCGTAGGCGGTGTGCCGCGCTCTGGCCAGAAAGAATTCCCTCTGGCGCGGGTTGGGGACGCCGTGTAAATACAATATCATTTTCGTGTTCCTTTCCCCCGCGCGGGGCGGGCCGTTCGGCGCGGCTTCTCCTCTTCCGCTTGCATTCGCCCGCCTTTTGCGGTATCATAGCCCGTGAAAGACAAGGAAAGCGGGTTTTATAATGGCTGAGAAGAAGGACCCCCGCGTATTGGGGATAATCTGCGTCGTGCTGGCCTCCATGTGCTACGGCATAACGCCCATACTTTCAAACGTGGTGCTGAAGGGCGGTCTGCCCGGCGACTTTTTGACGCGCGTATTCGGCTCCGCGCCCGCCTGGGCGCTTATTGATCCCGCAAGGGCGATGCCCAACGAATCCTTCACCGGCTTCGGAATGGCGATAGCCTGCGTCATATCGCTCCTCTCCTGCCTGCCCGGGCGGAAGAGCCTCCGCGTCACCGGCAAGCAGGCGCTCCACCTCTGCCTCTTCGGCGGGGGCGGCTTTGCGGCGACCATGCTGCTCATCTCCTATTCTTATCTCTGCATACCCGCGGGCATGACGATCGTTTTGAACTTCACCTATCCCGTGCTCGTCGCGCTGCTTTCAGCCGCGTTCTTCCACGAAAGGCTTCGTCCCATAGGCGTCGTCGGCCTCGTGCTCGCCATACTCGGCATCGCGCTCATATCCGGCCTCGGCGCGGAAGGCGGGCTCGACCTCGGGTCAAAGCCCGCCCTCGGCATCCCGCTGGCGCTCCTTTCGGGCGTCGCTTACGCCGTCTATTTCCTCGCCGGCCGCCACTCGGCCTACGCCTCGCTCGATACCTCGGTATCGAACGTCTATATCACCGGCTCGGCCTCGCTGCTCAGCTTCGCGGCGGCTTTCATCACGGGCAGGTTCCGCGTCCCGCCCACGGCCTTCATATGGCTCGTGCTGCTGGCGAGCGGTATCATAGGGAGCGTCCTCGGGATACGCCTGCTCCTTAAGGGCATAAGGCTTTTGGGCTCCACCCCCGCCTCGGCGCTGAACACGCTCGAGCCCGTTTTCGCCTCCGTTACGAGCATGCTCGTATTCGGCGAGGCGATGGGGCTTAAGAAGATCGCCGGAGCCGCGCTCGTGCTGCTGGGCGCCCTCTTCTCGATACTCGCGATGAAAAGGGGAGACTGATTCAGCCCGCCTTCCTGTCGTTTACGGAGTCGAACGCGCCGTTAGCCGCGAGCGCGACCACCACTGCGTTTACCGCCGTGAGCGCAAGCTCCTGCCAGCGCACCCCGCCCCGCGCGAAGGCCGCGGCGGTCATGATAACGAGAGCTATAAGGTAGCTCAGCACGCGCGTCGGTATGCGGTCGAGCCAGCGTATGCTCTTCAGGAACTGGGTTATGAGCGTCACGGCAAGCGTCGCTCCGGAATAGGTCAGCAGCATCCCGTTGTCGAAAAAGCTGTTCATACCGCTTCCTTTCCCGCCGCATTCGCTGCGGCATGCGCCGCGGCGAATTCCCTCACGCCGTGCATCGTTATCTTACCGCAGCGCCCGTCGGGAGCGCCGCAGTAATAGCCCAGCGCGTTCAGCGCCTTCTGCAGATTCAGTATGCATTCGCCCTGTATCATGGGCTTTTTCAGTTCAAGCACGACGGGCTCGTCGCGGTATTCGCTGTCGTAAGAGAGCTTTTCCGTGATGAGTCCGCGGTGCGTCCAGGGCCTTTCCGAAAACCTCGTCACGACCACTCCGAATCGGATGCCCCTCGCCTCCACGGCAAGCGGCTCGCCGTTCAAAAAGCCGCAGACGAAGCCGACGTGCGTCATCCTGCCCTCCGCGCCGCGGTAGAACAGCGCCTCGCCTATCTCGTACTGCCTCTCTATCTCGTCTATAGGGCCCCTTTCGCGGCACCATGCGCTGTAGCAGTAGTTCGCCGTGACGTCCGTGCCCAGGAAGGCGTCGAGCAGGCCCTGGCAGTCGGTGGCCCTGCGCTTCAATTCCACCCAGTTCTCGGTCGCTATGTCAAAGGCCTCTCTCGTCCAGCCCTTATTTTTGTAAAAATGCTCGTATCTCTCGTCGAGGAGCGCGCGGCTGACGCGCGTACCGGTAGTGCCGTAAAGGTATTCCCAGGGCTCGCCGCCGCATTCCTCGGCCGAAACGGGGAGCTTCGCCCCTTCGGGGATGCTCTCCTGCTTTGCGTGTGTCAGCGCAAATACGATAAAATCCAACGCTGTCTTCATTCTAAAGTCTCGTTCTCCTTTTCACTTCGCCTCAGGCGGTGTTCCTGCCCTCGACGATTATCCTCGAGCCGGCGGCGAAAACTCCGTTCGTGCCGGCCGCGTTGATCCTGATCGACGAATAGCCCGTGCCGGTCATCGGCAGGAAGCCCGAATGCACCGCGACGGTAGCCGCGGAGTCGGTATCGGCGACGCCGCCCCTCCTCCTCTCGGTCTCCGCAAAGCCCAGGCGGGGCTTTTTGACGAGGAGCACCGATACGCACTTGGTCGGATCGGTGGGGTTCCTCGCAAGGAAGCCCGAGTCGCTGATATAGCTCGTCATGTCGTCGTTCAGGTATATGCTCGCCGACGAGGTGTTCTTGAGAGCGCCTATCACCGTCACCCTCAGCTCGTCGTACTGTATCCTGTTCATGTCGTCGTCCTCCGCTGTCGCCACGAAGCCCTGCGAATCCGTGCGGAGAGTCAGATCGGTTATGTTGTGCCAGCCGTCGTCGAAGGCGAAGCGCCTCCAGCAGCCCTGCGCGGCGTTTGATGCGGCGGTGTTCACGAACACCCTGCGCGAGCTCAGCGAGAACGCGAGCTTGCCCTGCGCCGCCGTCTCGTATTCGGGGTCGTTCTGTACCGTTTCAATGCCCGCCGAGGCCATCATGCTCTCGAATTCGGCGGCCCTCTGCGTTTCCGCGGCGGCCCTTGCGGCCTCCGCCGTCGCCCTTGCGGCCTCCGCCGATGCCCTTTGAGCTTCCGCGGCGGCCCTTGCGGCTTCCGCTGCGGCCCTTTGAGTCTCCGCCGAGGCGCGGCCGTTCTCCGCTGCGGCGCGTGCG
>CAMZFO010000077.1 GCA_947306125.1 uncultured Clostridia bacterium
TAGGCCCTTATAGGGCCTGTTCAAACCACCCGTTCAACGGGTGGTTTTGATTCTTACAGCCTTATTATCTCCCCGCACTTCAACAGCTCCGCTTCCTTCTCGTCGTGCGTTATGAGAAGTATCGCGGCGCCGTCCGCGCGGGCAAGTATCCTATCCGCAATGCGCTCGCGCATTTCCGGATCCAACCCCTTGAAGGGCTCGTCAAGGAGCAGCGGGGCTCCCTTATATGCGAGCGCTCTCGCTATCGAAACGCGCCTCTGCTGGCCTCCGGAGAGCTCCTTCGGCAGCTTGCCCTTCATCTCTCCGAGCTCCATATCGTCGAGTATACCTTCGGTATCCGCGCCCTGCGCCGCAAAGAGCTCGACGTTCTTCATCGCCGTGTACCAAGGGAGCAGCCTGTCCTCCTGGAATACGGCGGCGGGGCGTTCGCCTGTTCCTTGCTCTATACTGCCTGAATCGGGCGTGATAAGCCCCAAAAGCAGGCGCATCAGAGTCGTTTTGCCGCGGCCGCTTTCGCCCATCACGGCAACTCTGCGTCCGCGCGGGAGGGAGAGGGAAAAGCCTTCGAGCACGGGCTCATCCCCGTAGGAGAACGAAACCTGCTTTACTTCCATTTTACCGTCCTCCTCAAAACCAGTATAACGAGCTTTTCAAGGGCGAAGCTCAGTATTATCACCGCGGCCGTCCATGCGAAGAGCTCAGGCGTTTCAAGATAGAGCTTGCTCTCGTAGATCGCCTTGCCCATGCCGAAGGCCGGGTGCGCGATGACCTCCGCGGTCACTCCCGATTTCCAGGCGAAGCCCAGCCCCGTCGTGCAGGCGGAGACGAAATGCGGGAGCACGGAGGGAGCGTAAACGCACCTTAATTTCTTTGCCATTGAAAAGCCGAATACGTCCGCCATCTCAAGGAGCTGTTTATCCGTCGCCAGAAGGCCTCCTGCGACGTTCGTCCACGCTATGGGCGTCACCATCAGGAACGCGATAAAAAGCGGCGTGAGCGCCGAGGAGAGGTATAAAAGCACGAGTATTATGAACGACGTCACGGGAGCGGCTTTTATTACCGAGCGCAGGGGCGAGAGCACCGTTTCCGCAAACGGCGAGAACGCTGTGAGCACTCCCAATGCGCTCCCGGCGATAATGCCCAGCGCAAACCCGGCGAATACGCGCAGCAGGGTGAGGAAACAGCTTTTCCAAAAAACGGAAGTACCGCAAAGGGAAATAAGCGCCTTTGCGGTCTCGGCGGGGGAGGGGAGCAGCAGATCGCTCCCCGCAGCCCAAGCCGCCGCCTGCCAGATGATGAGCCAGAAGACGGCGGCAATGATCGCCTTAACGGGTCTTTTTTTGAGGAACTCCCTCATCAATAGTAGAGGTCTTCGCCGGGGAGCTTGCCGCCCACGGACTTGGGATCCGCGGCAAACAGCACGTTATACATATCCGCCGCGGCCTTCTTCATCTCCGCGCCGGTGATGAAAACGATGTTGCAGCGGGGGATGGCGGCCTTTGCAACGGGAACGGCGGGCAGTATCTCGGCGTCGACTATCATCTGCGCGGCCTCGTCCGAAGCGGTGTTAACGACCTCGACGGCCTTTGCGTAATCGTCCATAAGCTTTTTCACAGCCGCTTCGTGTTCGTTTACGAAGCTGCGCCTTGCGATGAGCACGCCCTGAACGAGCTTGGAATCGCAGACCTTGTTCCACTCCTCGGTCAGGTCGAGCGCCACGCGCAGGGAATCGTTCTTGGCAAGAGTCGCCGTGACGTTGGGCTCTGGCATCATGCCGAGGCCGACTTCGCCGCTCGCCATGAGCGTGGCAAGCTCGGAGTGCTCCGCCTTGAACTCGACGGTCACGTCGGTAAGGCCGTTCTTCTCGAGCAGATAATTCAGTATGTACTCGGGAGTGGAGCCCTGACCGGTGGCGTAAAGCGTCTTGCCGGAAAGGTCGGCCATGGAGTTTATCTCGTTGCCGCTTTCAAGCACATAGAGCACGCCGAGGGTGGTGATGCCGAGCATCACGACGTCGCCCTCAAGCTTGTTGTAGAGCACGGAGGCAACGTTCACGGGCAGCGCGGCGGCGTCATACTCGCCCGCAATGAACGAGGCGGTGACGGCGGAGGGGTCGGAGCCGATGGTGATATTGTAATTGGGATAGCTCTCCTTGTTCATAAGGGGAGCGACGCCCATGCCGGTCGGGCCCTTGAGCGCGGCTATGCGGATCACGGCGTCATCGGCCTTTTTGCAGCCTGTGAAGGAAGCGAGAGAAAGCAGCATCAGCGCCGCAAGTATAAGGGAAACGGTCTTTTTCATTTTATTCGCCTTTCTTTTTTGTGTTTTGTTTTTGGTATGGCCATTATATGCCAAATCCGGAGCGGTTTCAATGGGTTTGATAAAAGCTTTGGAAATATACGGATAAAAGAATGGGTGCATTTTGTATAAAGAGGTGGTATAATGTATAAAAACGGTCAAGGAGAGCCCCCTCGGGGGCGGAGGAAAATATGGAAGAGCTTACAACAAGGGAAAGACTGATCCTCGCCGGCATGGACGAGATCACCTCATACGGTCTGCAGGGCTTTTCGCTCCGGCGCGTCGCCTCGGCGTGCGGAGTCTCCTGCGCGGCGCCCTATAAGCATTTTGCGGACAAGCAGGAGCTTTTCAGCCAGATGGTCGCATACGTCAACGAAAAGTGGCGCGCGCGTATGCAGGATAAGCTTCGTCCCGAGGGCAGGGTGGAGGATCAGCTTGCGGATCTTGCGGTGGATTACGTCCGCTTCCTCTGCGAAAACCCCAATTTCCGCTCGATACTCATGATAAAGGAAACCGGGCTCGACAGCCCCATGGCCGCGCAGGCGGCGGGCCTCAGCGTGCCCGTCAAAAGGCTGTTCATTATGCTCGGGCGCAAGCACCGCCTCTCCCGCGAGGAGCTGCGCGACAGGATATTCATAGTGCGCTCGCTTATTTACGGAGCGACCATAACCGTCGGCGCGGAGCCCGGATCCGCTCAGCGCAGGCTCGCAAAGCTCCGCGTATCGCTCGTGAACGAGCTTTCGGCTTCGGTAAATATTTAACAGTTTGTTAACAAAGTACCTATTTTGGCACGTTGACGGGCGCTGTACCGGAGGGTATAATATACACAAGATAGTTAAGTGTCTTTCATGGAACCCTCCTAAATTCCATAACAGCATTGCAAAAGGGGAGCGATCGCTCCCCTTTTGTTGTTCCTGTCGTCTTATTCGGGCGCTTCAGCCCGCGTTCTTCATAAAATACCAGTTCTTTTCATCCGCGAAAAGCAGAGGCTCCCTCGCGCCCTCTATGCCCGTGATCTCGGCGGAGCAAATGACGCTGTTCAGGCGGAAATAGAGCGGCAGGAAGGGCGCGTTCTCCACGAAATAGCTCTGGAAATCGTAAGCTTTTTCGCGGAGCTCCTCCTCGGTCTGGGCGAGCATGAGCTCCCCGGCAAGCGCCGAGAGCGTTTCATCGGAGACGCCGCCGAAATTGTTGCTTCCGTCGGGATTCGTAAAGCTCGAAAAATCAAGGTCGCGGCTCAGATTGAAGCCGACGAGCGCCATATCCCAATCGCCCTCTTTAAGAGCTGTGATGAATTCGCTCTCCGAGTTGCCGAGGGTATGCTCCTTGGTCACGACCTCGACCCGGAACCCGAGCGCCTTCAACTGGGATGCGATCATGTTAGCCGCGTCGCTGCGGACGGTGTTTTCGGTGGTGGCGCTGGTCAGCAGCTTTATCGCAAGCGACGCGCCCCCGCGCGAATACCTCAATCCGTCCTCGCGCTCGGAGACCACGGTGAAACCCGCGGCTTCGACGAGCTCCAGAGCGGCGTCCGGGTCGTAATTCAGAACGGCGCTCCTGCTGTCGTAAAGCCAGTTGTCCGGGGCTATGGGCACGTCCGAGGCCCTCGCCTTGTTGCTGTATACGTTGGTGATAATGGGACTGCGGTTTATGCCATGAGCGACAGCGAGGCGCAGAGAGCTGTTCTTGAAGAGCGGTCTCCTGGAGTTGAAGAGCAGCGCCTCCATGTCCTGCGTCATAACGTCGAATACGTTCGTCGCGCCCTCCTCGCGGTATTTGCCCGCCGTGAGTATGTCCGTCGGGACTATATTGAGCTGCCCGGCCTCGTATGAGGCGAGCGCGGTCAGATTGCTGTCCCTCTCGGTGAATATCACGCGGTCGATATAGGGGCGCTTGTCCCACCATTCCTCGTTCACCGTCAGCACGACGGTATCGTCGTCCATATGCTCCAGCTTATAGGCTCCCGTGCCTATGAGCGCGGCGGAGCGCCTTATGGGGAACGTGAGCGAATAGAGCCCCGCGAGCCCCGGCACGTCCATAACGACGCATACGCTGCGAGTGTCTATGGCGTAGATCACGTTTATGTGCTCGAGGCAGGGCTTATAATAGCTGTCCTCCATTTTAAGGAGCGCCTGATACGTCGAGACGACGTCCTGCGCGCTCAGCTCGCTCCTGCCGTCGTGCCATTTCACGCCCTGGCGGAGCTGCAGCACCCATCTGCCGTTGCCCTCGTTAGTCCAGCTTTCGCAGAGACAGGGCTGTATCTGGCCAGCGGAGTCCACGGTCAGCAGGCTGTCGTAAACGAGGGAAAACAGATAGAGCATCTCTTCCGTGGTCACCTCGAGCGGATCCGAGCAGGGCGCGTTGACGGGCATTGCTATGCGCAGCGTGCCGCCGGAGGAGGGCTCGGGCGAAGGCGCAGCGGTGGGGGAGGGCACGGGGGTTTCCGCGGGCTCCTCCTGCTTGTGCCGCCTTGCGCAGCCGGAAAGCGCGGCGAATGAAAGCGCGAGGCAGAGCAGTGCCGCGAGCGCGCGCAGCCGTATTTTATTTGCCGATCTCATCTTCATATAACTCACCGTAGGTCCTGCAGAGGCGCGTCACCTTCGCCACGTAATTTCTCGTTTCGGCATAGGGGATATCCGTTATCTCGCCGTTCTCGTCCGCGCCGGTCTCGAGCCATGAGTCGAGCCGGTTATGCCCGGCGTTGTAAGCCGCCAGCGCGTTGCGGACGCTCCCGGAGTAGCGGTCGAGCAGAAAGCGCAGAAACCAGCAGCCGTAATCCAGATTCTTTTCGACCTCGAAAAGCTCATCCTCGCTCACCGTCTCTCCCCGGCGGAAGGCGATCCACTCGGCGGTGACGGGCAGGAGCTGCATCAAGCCCCTCGCTCCGTCCCCGGAGACCGCTTCCGGACGGAAGCCGCTCTCGGTGCTGACGACAGCAAGCACGAGCGCGCGGTCGAGCCCGTATCTGTCGGCGGCCGCAAATATCTCGTCGGCGTATTTTATCGGGTACGCCTTTTTCTTTATGCCGGTCATTATTCGCCCTCCGAAAAGTATGCCGACCGCGCATGCGGCAAGCAGTATCAAGGCTGTTATCACGGGAGCAGCGCCGCGCTTCCCCTTATTCTTCCTCATATATCTCCCTTATTTCATCCAATACAAAGTCGCCGTGCTCCGGCTCGTCGGGTGTCAGCGCCGCAAGCTCCGCGGCATACGCCTCGTCCACTTTGCGTATAAGCTCTTCAATGCTGCCGTCGTTTTCTATGACGGTCGAGGCGAAGGGGAGCTTTTCCTCGTCGGGCATCTGCCTTGCGATGCGCGCGGTCGCCTCCTCATAGGTCAGGCCGTCCCTATCCATGATACGCCTTATCCTCGACGCCGTATTCGCCGTAACGAGCCAGACCTTGTCACATATGCGGTGGAAGCCGGATTCGATGAGCAGCGCCGCGTCCACGAAAACCAGCGTGTGCTCTCCGCTCTGCTCCGCGCTGCGGGCGAGCTCCTTGAGCCTTGCGGCTATAGCGGGGTGTGTGACGCCGTTCATCAGCTTAGTCCTCTCGGGCGAGGAGAAGACGACCGAGGCGCAGGCGGCTCTGTCAAGGCTCCCGTCGGGATGGAATATGCGGCTGCCGAAAGCTTCCCGCAGCGCGCCCAAAACCTCCGGCCGCTCCATGACCTCGCGCGAGACGATATCCGCGTCCGCAACGAAAGCGCCGAGGGCCCTCAGCCTTGAAGTCACCGTGCTCTTTCCGCTGGCTATGCCGCCCGTCAATCCTATCATGCTCCGCGCCTCCTTTCACAAATCAATGATACCACAAAACGCCCAAAAGAGCAACCGAACCGAAAAAGCCTTATGCACTTGAGGCATAAGGCTCCTTCGCTTTATTCGAGTCGATTATTTTGCGGTCTTCGCGCCGCGGAAATACTTCTCGAGCGGCTTGTAGATGAGCATCGCGACGATCATGGTCAGCACGAGCTCGGCGGCCATATACCAGCCGTTGTAGAGCGCGGAATAGATCCAGGGATTCGTCATGGTCATGCCCATGAACTCTTCGGGCATCCACTCGCGCCAGATCCAGGCGCCGGCGAAGTAGTGGCAGAGGAAGCGGAGCACGAAGGTGAACACGATGCCGCCCGCGACGGCGCCGCGGCTCTTGCCGAACATACCGGAAAGGCCGATGACCGTGTATGCGAGTATGTAATCGAGCAGTATGACGCCGACGGCCATCACGGTGCTCGTTGCATAGGCTACGTTATCGAGGCCGAACATGAGCTGAATGAGGCTGTAAATGAAGGCGGTGAAGAGGCCCCAGCCGGGTCCGTAGCGATGGCTGATGAGTATGAGGGGCAGCATGCTGACGAGAGTGACGCCGCCGCCGAAGGGCAGATCGAACTTGACGAAGCTCAGGCCGGTGCCGACGGCGATCATGATGGCGCTCTCAACGAGCTGCAGGGTGGTGACCTTGGTGCGCCTGCCGATGCCGCTGATGATCATTATGAGGCCGACGAAGGCCAGTATGACGCCCATGGCGATAAAGAAGGTCGGCGCGAAATCGCCCAGATCCTTGAATATGCCGAGCGCCGCGGCCTTCTCACCGAAGTTGGAGACGAGGCCGAGCGTGAGTCCGGCGCCGCCGACGAGCATGAGTATGATGCCCAGAATGATTATGAACATAGTTCCCTCCCAAAAACAACGCCCTCCGCCCACGGTGCGGAAGGCATGATGCTTTTATTTTCCGTACCGCTTCCCTACGCAGGAATTACCCCAACAGGTTCAAAGGCTCGTTCTCAGCGGCTTTAGATGCCTAAGCCGCGCGCCCAGCGGAGATAGCTTGCTTTTTCAGCTATATTATAGCATCACTTTTTTATATTGCAAGCGTTTTAAGCGAACAAATCGGCTTTACAGGCGGCGCGCAGTGCCCAATTCGCACTTGCTTAAAGCACGGCGTTATAATATAATATTATAAATGCTTATCAAAGGATGGAGGCAGTATGAAACTTACCATCGAAAACCGCCCGTGCGAGATCGAGCTCGGGCAGACCATTTTGGAAAAGGTCAGGGAATTGGGGCTTGCGGGCGAAAGGCTCGCGGACCGTCCCCTTGCCGCGCGCATAGGCGGCGAGATATTCAATTTGGGTTACACTCCCATGCACGATACGGATATAGAGCTCGTCTATTACGCGGAGGAAGAGGGCGTTAAGGTCTATGAGCGCACGCTGCAGTTCGTGCTGATCATGTGCATGCGCAAGCTCTTCCCGAAGGCGAGGGTGTTCGTGCGCTATTCGCTGGGCGAGGGCGTCTATATGACGGTCGATAAGGAGCCCGCCTTTACCGTGGAGGATATGGCGCTGCTCAAAGAGGAGATGCGCCGCGTGATCGGGCTCGACCTGAAGCTCCAGAGGAAGCGCCTCAGCATATCCGAAGCGCTCTCCTCGTTTGAAAAGGACGGCCAGTTTGATAAGGCCGCGCTTCTGAAATGGCGCAGGTTCAGCTATTTCGACGTTTACCGCTGCCCCGAGTACAGCGAATACATCGACTATTATTACGGCGAGACCGCTCCCTCCACGGGCTATGTGAGCGATTTCGATCTTCATTATATGGAAAACGGCCTCGTTATGCTCCGCCCCAAAAGGGAGGCGCCCGAGGAGCCCATCGCTTACGTTCCCATGCCCAAAATGGAGGCGGTATTCCGCCGCACGGACAGCTGGGGCAGGCTGATGACCTGCTCCACGGCGAACGAGCTGAACAACCGGGTCGAGAACGGCTCCGTGCGCGAGCTGATACGCGTCAACGAGGCGCTTCACGAAAAGATGTTCGCCAAGACCGCGGACGCCATAATAGAGCGCGGCGCGAAGGCCGTCATGATAGCGGGCCCCTCCTCCTCGGGCAAGACCACGAGCGCCAACAGGATAGCCACTCAGCTCCGCGCCGAGGGTCTGGATCCCATCATGATTTCGCTCGACAATTACTACTGCGACAGGCAGTTCTGCCCGCGCGACGAAAAGGGCGAGCTGGATTTCGAGCACATTAACGCGCTTGACATAAAGCGCTTCAATCACGACCTCAAGCTGCTCATGGCGGGCGAGGAGGTCGAGACCCCGATATTCGATTTCATCACCCAGAAGCCGAAGGAGAAGGGGCAGGTGCTTCGCTGCGGGCCGGATCAGCTTTTGATAATCGAGGGCATACACGGCCTGAATCCTCTCATGCTCGGCAGCGAGATAGATCACGATAAGGTGTTCAAGGTGTACGTTTCCGCGCTCACCACCATCAATCTGGACGATCACAACCGCGTCCGCACGACCGATTTCCGCATACTGCGCCGTCTGGTCCGCGATTATGAAACGAGGGGCGCCTCAATGGAGCGCACTCTCTCGATGTGGGCGAGCGTCCGCCGCGGCGAGTCCCGCTGGATATTCCCCTATCAGGAGGAGGCGGATATGGTGTTGAACACCATACTGCACTACGAGCCCGCGATTATGAAGCGGCACGTTTACCCCCTGCTGCTCACGGTCCCGCCCGAGAGCGAGTATTACTGCATGGCGCGCTCAATAGTCAAATACCTCAATTACTTCCTTGAGGCGAACGTCGAGGACGAGATACCGCCGACCTCCATACTGCGTGAATTCATAGGCGGCAACACGTTCTATAATTAAGGAGGCCGCAATGCTGACCGAAAGGCTCGGCTTGGACAAGCTTCCCGTTAAAGAAACGAGGACGGTATAGGCTCCCCTTGTTAAGGGGAGCTGTCAGCGAAGCTGACTGAAGGGTGAATCGAGTAAGGATGGAAAAAGTGCGTATCGAAATAAAGACCGCCGACAGCGAAGAGGAGCTCATAGCCTTCAACCGCCTCTGCTTCCCGACCGATTATTGGAAGGAAGAGGATTGGCATGAGCTTCTATCCGATCCGCGCGCCGTATATTACGCGCTTATGAAAGGCGAAGAGCTGATAGGCGATGTGTTCATCTATAACTGGCAGGGCGAGAAGGATTACGTTAAGATAATGAATCTCTCCGTCGCGCCGGATCACCGCGGCAGGGGCTATGCTCATATGCTGCTCGAACACGTGAAAAACGAAATGACGGGCGTCGGAATGTTCAGCTTCCGCGCCGAAACGCGCGAGACGAACTATGCCATGCAAAGGGTTTTTGAGGACTGCGGCTACGTGCGCTCCGGCATTCAGGAGAACTGCTTTGAAAACCCGCCCGGGAACGCCTTCAAATACTCATTGGATATCAAAATAGGATCGAAAGGATCGGGTATGAAACTCATATCATGGAACGTGAACGGCCTCCGCGCCTGCATGGGCAAGGGCTTTGCGGAGTTCTTTGCCGCGGAGGACGCGGATATCTTCGCTCTGCAGGAGACCAAGCTGCAGGAGGGGCAGATCGATTTCGCTCCCGAGTGCTATCACTGCTATTGGAATTACGCGCAGAAGAAGGGCTATTCCGGCACAGCCGTGTTTACCAAGCGTGAGCCCATTTCCGTCGCTTACGGCATGGGCGGCGACGAGGAGTTCGAGACCGAGGGCCGCGTGATAACGCTGGACATGGGCGGATTCTTCTTCGTCACGGTCTATACTCCCAACGCCCAGAGGGAGCTGACGCGCCTCGAGTACCGCTGCCGCTGGGAGGACGCCTTCCGCGGGTATCTTTTGAAGCTCGACGCGGAAAAGCCCGTCGTGGTATGCGGCGATATGAACGTCGCGCATGAGGAGATAGATCTGAAAAACGCCAAATCAAACCGGGGCAACGCCGGCTTTACCGACGAGGAGCGCGGCAAGATGACGGAGCTGCTGGATTCGGGCTTTGCGGATACCTTCCGCACGGTCTATCCCGACCGCGCCGCCTACACCTGGTGGAGCTATATGTTCAAGGCGCGCGAGAAGGACGTCGGCTGGCGCATAGACTATTTCCTCGTGAGCAAACGCTTTGCGGAGAAAGTAAAGGACGCCCTCATATACAAGGACGTCATGGGAAGCGATCACTGCCCCGTCGGGCTGCTGCTGAACGATTGAGATTATTACCTAATAGCGCCGAAGGGTGCATTCACTTAAGGAGATGCAGGTTTTCGGCCGATAAGACCAACAGAAA
>CAMZFO010000078.1 GCA_947306125.1 uncultured Clostridia bacterium
CCAACGCGAGCCTCGTGCTCATCCCCGAATTCCCCAAGACCTTTGACGAGATAGTTTCACTCGTGCGCCGCAGGTATCTGCGCGGCGATCATTACACCATCATAGTCGTGGCGGAGGGCTTCGAGCTCAAGGGCGCCGAGGAGATCGACGTCGGTACCGACGCATTCGGCAACAAGCTGCTGCTGCAGAAGAACCTTGCCAAGCATCTTTCCGACATGATCGAGAACGCCATGAGGAACGATCCCCTGCTGGGCGCGGACGCGCAGTATTTCGAGTGCCGTCCCGTCGTTCTGGGCCACGTTCAGCGCGGCGGCGCGCCCTGCGCGTTCGACCGAGTGCTGGGCACCCGCCTCGGCATTAAGGCCGGCGAGCTGGTAGTCGACAAGAATTACGGCAACATGGTCGGCATGACCGGCGGAAGCATCGTCGCGGCGGACCTTGACAAGGCCGTCACCGTCCGCAAGGAGGTCGACAGGGAGTTCTACGAGGCGGCAAGCCTGTATTTCAAATAATCGGGCCGCAGCTTAACCGGACATGAAGTGCCCGGCGAAAGGCGGAAGCCGCAGCACCGACGAGGGATGCATGCAGATCCCGAGGAAGGCGACACTGACGTCATCCGGAACCGAGGATCCACCCCTCAGTCAGCTTCGCCTTGGCTCAGCTGACAGCTCCCCTTAACAAGGGGAGCCGAAAGGGCGGGCGCTCAACTCAAAGCCTCCCCTTGCGCAAGGGAGCCAAGAACGGCGTCCGCGCCCCCAATGCCTCCCTTTGGTAAAGGGAGGTGACGCCGTCAGGCGTCGGAGGGATCGAAAGGCAAGTTTGCGCAGAAGCCGGCGGGGTGAAGCTCCGCCTACGCTGCCGCTGATGATGATCCGGAAAGGAGTACCCGTGCAGAACAGCTCAAAATCCATCGAACAGGTCTTCCGCGAGGCGTACGAGATCGGCCTTAAGGCCGCGCCGACGGGGAAGGTGGCGGATTACATACCCGAGCTTGCCAAGGCCGACCCCAACGCGTTCGGCATATGCATGCTGGACGCGAAGGGCAGGAGCATCGCCCTGGGCAGCGTGGAGACGCGCTTTTCCATACAGTCCGTGGGCAAGGTGATAATTCTTGCCGCGGCTTTGGAGAAGCTGGGCTTTGACGAGACCTTCTCGCACGTTATGATGGAGCCCTCCGGCGATTCGTTCAACTCCATATTGAAGCTCGACACCCGCGACGACCGCCCCTTCAATCCCATGATAAACGCGGGCGCGATACAGACCATAAGCCTGCTCTCGGACAAAATGAGCTTCGGCGAGCTGCTGGAGTTTTCCCGCACGCTCTGCGGCGACCCCAATATAAGCCTTGACGAAAAGGTATACGCCAGCGAGTATCAGACCGGCGACAGGAACCGCGCCATAGCCTATCTTTTGAAGAGCAAGGGCGTTATGACGGCCGATCCCGAAAGGAGCGTCGATCTCTACTTCAAGATGTGCTCGCTCGCCGTGAACGCAAGGTCGCTCGCCTATCTGGGCCTCATAATAGCCACGGGCGGCGTGGATCCCATGACGGGCAGAAGGCTCATCACCGAGGAGCACGCGGAGACCATACGCGTTATCATGTTCACCTGCGGCATGTACGATTATTCCGGCAAATACAGCGTGCGCGTGGGCGTGCCCACAAAGAGCGGCGTCGGCGGCGGCCTGTGCTGCGCGGCAAAGGGCCCCATGGGCATAGGGCTTTACGGGCCCTCGCTCGATAATTTCGGCAACAGCCGCGGTGGAGTGAAGGCGATGGAGCATATCTCGCGCGAGCTTAAGCTGCATATGTTCGACGTTTGAAAAATGAGTTTTAAGGCGGCTGCGGCCGTCTTTTTTCTTGCAATAGCGCTTGGAATGAGTTAAAATGAATATATAAAACCCATGGAGGATACCCCTATGAAAAGATGTTTGGCAATATTGCTTGCTTTGCTCATGCTTGCGGCGTTCGGCTGCACAAAAACGCCGGGAGGCGATACCAAGCCCACCGAACCGCCCGAGGAATACGATATCCCGGCGGAGGAGGGCTGCAACAAGCTGGTATTCTACTGGCAGAACATGAGCGGCGATTACGAGAACTGCGATATGTGGATATGGTATCCCAACGCAGACGGGCGCGGCTATCTGTTCCACCCCTGCGAATACGGCGCAAAGGTGGTGCTGAACGTGCCCGAGGAGATAACGGAGGTGGGCTTTATAGTCCGCAAGAACTGCTCCGATCCCGGCGGAACGAGCTGGGGCTCGGCTGTGAAGGATTACGACGGCGACCGCTTTGCCAAGATAACGGGCAAGCTGACGGAAGTTTATTTGAAGCCCGGCGACGAGGCGCAGTACAAGAGCGACGACGGAGGCAAAACATTGTATCAGGATAAGATGATAACCGCGGCGGGAATGATATCATTAAACGAGATCCGCTATCAGCTCGTGCCCGCCCTGCGCATAAAGTCGCTGGACGAGGTGAAGGTCACGGACGGCGAGCGCGAGATCCCCGTTACAGCGCTTTCGAGCCTCGACAACGAGGTGATACTGGGCGTGATCACGCTTGCGGAGGATATGGACATCTCCCGCGAGTACACGCTGACTATTGCCGATTACGCGCCCATGACCGTTTCTCCCACGGAGATATTCGATTCCGAGGCGTTCAATGAAAGGTACGCGTATGACGGGGAGCTGGGCGCGATAGTAAAGGCTCCCAACGGGGATACCGAGTTCCGCCTTTGGGCGCCTACGGCCTCAAGCGTCGACCTGAACGTTTACGCCGAGGGCGCGGGCGGCGATGCGGAGGTCGTTTACTCCATGCAGCAGCTCGATAAGGGCGTTTGGAGCATCGAGCTTGCGGATATGCTCGGCAAATACTACACATACTCCGTTACCACCTCGCAGGGGACCAAGGAGATAGTGGATCCCTACGCCAAGGCCGTTGGCGTGAACGGCGACCGCGGCATGGTGGTGGATCTTGATTCGACCGACCCCGAGGGCTGGGAGAACGATACCTATTACAGCGATATCTCCGCCTACAACGAGGCCGTTATATGGGAGGTGCACGTGCGCGATTTCTCCAACAGGATCACGAGCGCAAAGTACCCCGGCAAATACCTTGCCTTTACCGAAAAGGGCCTTGTGAACGAGTCCGGCGAGCCCGTGGGCATAGACTATCTGAAGGATCTGGGGATCACCCACGTGCATCTGCAGCCGGTCTACGATTACGCCACGGTAGATGAATCAAGCGACGAGCCTCAGTTCAACTGGGGCTACGATCCCAAGAACTATAACGTGCCCGAGGGCAGCTATTCGACCGACCCCTATCACGGCGAGGTGAGGATAAAGGAATTCAAGCAGATGGTGCAGGCCCTGCACGAGGCCGGGCTGGGAGTCATAATGGACGTGGTCTATAACCACACCTATTCCGCTGATTCCTGCTTCGGCGGCGCGGCGCCCTATTACTATTACCGCTACACCGTTACCGGCGACCTTTCCAACGGCTCCGGCTGCGGCAACGAAACCGCCTCCGAGCGCGCTATGTTCCGCAAATACATGGTCGATTCCGTCACCTACTGGGCGAGCGAATACCATATCGACGGCTTCCGCTTCGACCTGATGGCGCTGCACGATATCGAGACCATGCAGGAGGTGGAGAAGGCCGTGCACGGCGTCAACCCGCACGCGCTCATTTACGGCGAGGGCTGGACGGGCGGCACTACCACTCTGAGGGATAACCTCAAGGCCGATCAGAAGAACATTTCGCAGGTGACGGCCTCCGAGGGCGCGATAGGCGCGATAGCGGTGTTCAACGATACCATACGCGACGGCCTGAAGGGCAGCGTTTTCGATCCCAAGGACTGCGGCTACATCAACGGCAAGGCCTCCTCCGCCACCGCGGACGCCGTCATATTCGGCCTGAACGGAGGGCAGAAGAGCGCGGCGGCAAACTGGGCGGCGGAAAACAACGCCGTCATCAACTACATGGCCTGCCACGACAACAACACGCTCTGGGACAAGCTGGAGATATCCGTTCCCGATTCCGCGCCGGAGGAGCGCATGCTCATGAACCGCCTCGGCGCGGAGATAATAATGATATCCCGCGGCGTTCCCTTCTTCCTTGCGGGCGAGGAGATGCTCCGCACGAAGGGCGGCGACTCCAACAGCTATAAGTCCTCCGACGAGGTGAACAATATCGACTGGGACGCGCTTATACAGGGCTCCGACGTCATGAAGATGCGCGATCTTTACCGCGCTCTCATCGAAATGAGGAAGGCAAACGCCTTCCTGACCGATCCGGAGATATCCCTCTCCTGGAACGTCACCCCGGAGAACGTGATCGAGCTGAGCTTCATGAAGGGGCGCAAGCCCGTGGCGATAGCCATTATCAACCCGAACGAGGCCGATTACAACACGAATTACGGCTTCGAGCTGGGCGTGCTCATGGACGGCTGGAGCGTGACCGCCCGGCCGCAGAAGACCGTGAAGGGCGATATCACGGTCGAGGGCAGGTCGGTGTTCATGGCGGTAATGCCGTAAGGAAGGAGCGCGATATGGCTGAAATAAAAACCCTTTATCTTGCGGGCGGCTGCTTCTGGGGCGCGCAGAGGTTCTTCGACCAGTTCGAGGGCGTTTTGAGCACCGAGGCGGGCTACGCCAACGGCCCGACCGAAAACCCCACCTACAAGGAGGTCTGCGCAAGCTCCGGGCACGCGGAAACGGTCCGCGTCGAATACGACGAGGCGAAGCTGCCCACCGGGAAGCTCCTTGAATACTATTTCATGATAATAGACCCGCTCTCCGTAAACAAGCAGGGCGGGGACGAGGGCGTGCAGTACCGCACGGGCGTCTATTACGAGGACGAGTCGCTGCTCCCCGCGATACGCGCAGCCTTTGACAGGGAGCAGGCGAAGTACGACAGGCCCATGGCCGTGGAGCTCAAGCCCCTTGAAAACTTTTACGGCGCGGAGGAATACCACCAGAAGTACCTTGTCAAGAACCCCACGGGCTACTGCCACGTCGCCCCGTGGCTGCTGGATCTGAAAAACAAATAATGCCGGAACAAAAAAACGCCGTGGGCTGTAAAACGCAGCTCACGGCTTGTTTTTCTTTCGTTACTCCGCCGCGCTGTTCAGCGGATTCCAATTTCCCTTCAGATAGTACCCGAGGAAGAGCGCGAACAGCAGCAGATTATGCCCTATCATGCACGCCCACGCGGAGACGAGGCCCATCGAGAGGAGCCTTATGCAGATGAAGGTCCCCAGTATCCTCACTCCCCACATCCCGATCATATTGAATATGAAGGGCGCGACCGTCCTGCCCGCTCCCTGCATCATGCCCTCTATTACGAGGCTGACGCCGAAAACGGGCTCCGAGCAGGCGACCATGCGGAGCACGGTGCTGCCCAGCGCGATCACCTGCGCGTCGCGGCTGAATATGCCCGCCATCTGCGGCGCAAAGGCGAAGAGCAGCGCTCCCGTGACGGTCATCAGCACCACCTCGGCGGCGATATTGATGCGGGCGAGATCCTTCAAGCCCTGCCTGTCCCCCGCGCCTATCGCGTTGCCGGTCAGAGTCGCCGCCGCCGCCATCATGCCGTAGCCGGGGATATAGAAGGCGGACTCGACCGTATTTGCAACGGTATGCGCGGCGGTGGAGAGCTGGCCCAATGAATTTATCATGGCGGCGAACGCCACATAGCCGAGGCTCGTGCCGAACCTTTGGAGCATATTGGGGAAGGCGACGCGCATACAGGGCGCGAGCACCTCGCGGTCGGGAGCGATGGAAAAGCCCTTGGGCGATATCTCCTTATGCCTCCACAGCGCCGCGGTGATGGCGGCTCCGCCCCAGGTGACGCTGACCGCGCTGGCGATCGCCGCGCCGACCACGCCGAGCCCGGCTCCCCACATGCGGAAGGAAGCGCCGAAAACCGTTATCACCCGCGGCTCGTATATCAGCAGGAAATTCAGCGCCACGTTGATGAGGTTCACGCCTATGCCTATCCGCATGGGCGTTTTGGTGTCGCCCGCCGCGCGGAGCACCGTGCCGAATATGATGGCCGCCGTCCTCGGCAGCGTGGGCAGATATAATATGAAGAAATATTTTGAGGCGAGCGGGCGGATGGCGGGATCGACCTGCATCCATTTGGGCACGGCTCCCGACACCGCGAGCGTCAGCGCCGTGAAGAGGGCGCCCACCACGAGCACCGCGAGCACGCTCTGCGCGGAAGCCTTGCGCGCCATGCCGTGCTCGTTCGCGCCGCGCATCTGCGAAATGTACGCCAAAAAGCCCACCCCGAAGGCGGATATGGTGGAGCCGATGAGCCAGTTGACGGTCGTGGTCGAGCCGACCGACGCCGTCGCCGCCGTGCCGAGCGAGCCGACCATGGCGGTGTCTATATACTGCACCGCCGTCTGCATGATCTGTTCGAGCATCGTCGGCCAGGCGAGCGCTGCCACGGCGCCCAGAAGCGCCATATTGAAATATCGGTTTTTCCGTTTATTCTCCATACTTTCCGCAGGGGCTCCCGTCGGGCGGCGCATACCCCCTGTGCCTCATGTAAAACGCGAGCGCCGTGCCCATGAAGGCGTGGCAGAAGTCCTCGCTCCCGCAGGAGGCGACGACCTCGCCGACCGGCATGCGGAGCACCTCCACGAGCTCGTCGCTGTCAAGATGCTGCTGACCGGTGGGGGTGAGCTCCTCCGCGAGGAAGCAGTAGAAGCGCGCCGAAAAGAGCGCGGGATTGGGGCTGCAGCTCCCGAGCAGGGTCATTTTGCCCGCCGCAAAGCCCGTCTCCTCCAGAAGCTCGCGCCGCGCGGCGGTCTCCGGGTCCTCGCCCCGGTCTATTACGCCGCCGGGGAATTCCGTCGTGAGCCGCCCCGCGCCGTGCCTCCACTGGCGCACGAGCACGAAATCGCCCTCGTATTCGGGCATTATCACCACGCAGTCCGGGCTTTTGAGCGAGATATACTCGCCGCCTATGCCGCCCTCCGCGGCCTCCTCCCGCCTGCCCGTGACGTCGAAAACGCGCGTCCTCAAAAGCAGTCTTTCGCCGAGTATCCTCCATTTCAGCGCATCGTCGTTCATATGCCGCCTCCAAGCTTTCTTTGCCTAAATGATACCACAACTCACGCCCTCCGTTCAATCCATACCGAAAATATAGTCGAGGATCGGAGCAAAAAGCGCTTGACAAATACCCCACCGGGGTATAGAATAGCACCGAACAGATACCCCACCGGGGTATAATTCCCGTCAAGGAGAGGATACTATGAGCGAAATCAAATGCTGTGAGCGGAAGAAGCTGCGCACCGACGAGGAAAAGCGGGCGCTGATATCGCGCCTTAAAAGGGTCGCGGGGCAGATAGGGGGCATAGAGCGCATGATAGAAAACGACGCCTACTGCCCGGACGTATTGATACAGGTCTCCGCCGTGACCAACGCATTGAAGAGCTTCAACAAGGAACTGCTCGCCTGCCACATAAAAAGCTGTGTTTCGGACGACATAAGGGCGGGCGACGAGGCGGCGATAGACGAATTCGTCAAGGTACTGCAAAGGCTGATGAGATAAGGAGGGCGAAATGGATCGGTATTCCGTAACGGGCATGAGCTGCGCCGCGTGTCAGGCGCGGGTCGAAAAGGCCGTCTCCAAGGTGCCGGGGGTCGAGAGCTGCTCGGTGAGCCTTCTGACCAACTCCATGGGCGTCACCGGCACGGCTTCTTCTGCCGATATAATCAGCGCAGTTGAAAAGGCGGGCTACGGCGCAAAGCCCATGGACGCCGAGATCAGGAAGGGCTCCTCCCTTTCCGCCGAGGCGGACGCCCTGCGCGACCGCGAAACGCCCCGGCTTATAAGGAGGCTCGTTTTCTCCGCCTTCTTCCTGCTCGTGCTCATGTATATCACAATGGGGCATAATATGTGGGGCTTCCCCCTGCCCCGCTATTTCGAGCACAACCATATCGCGCTCGGCATAACTCAGATGCTCCTCGCGCTCATCGTGATGGGCATAAACAGCAAATTCTTCACGAGCGGCTTCACCTCCCTCATCCACGGCGCGCCCAATATGGACACGCTCGTCGCCATGGGCTCCTCCGTTTCCTTCCTGTGGAGCCTTTACGTGCTCTACAAGCTCTGCGGAATGCAGATGGCGGGCGCGGAAACGGCTGAGATGATGCGCGTTTACCACGACGAGCTCTATTTCGAGTCCGCCGCAATGATACCCGCCCTCATAACCGTCGGCAAAATGCTTGAGGCGATGAGCAAGGGCAAAACCACGAATGCATTGAAGAGCCTCATGGATCTCGCGCCGAAGAAGGCGGTCGTACTGCGCGAAGGCGGGGAGGTCACGGTGGATATAAACGAAGTACGGGTGGGCGACGTGTTCATAGTGCGCCCGGGCGAGAGCATACCCGTGGACGGAGCAGTGCTGGAGGGCGAAAGCGCGGTCAACGAATCGGCGCTGACCGGCGAGAGCATACCCGTGGACAAGGCGGCTGGCGACAAGGTCTCCGCAGGCACCATGAACAGCTCCGGCTTCTTAAAGTGCGAGGCCGTGCGCGTGGGCGAGGACACGGCGATAAGCAGCATAATCCGCATGGTGTCGGAGGCCGCGGCGACCAAGGCCCCCATCGCCCGCATTGCGGATAAGGTCTCCGGCGTTTTCGTGCCCGCAGTCATCACCATAGCCGCGATAGTCGTTACAGGCTGGCTTATAGCCGGGCGGCCCCTGAGCTTCGCGCTGGCGCGCGGCATATCCGTGCTCGTCATTTCCTGCCCCTGCGCGCTGGGGCTCGCAACGCCCGTCGCAATTATGGTGGGCAGCGGCGTCGGCGCCAAAAACGGCATACTCTTCAAGACCAGCGAGGCGCAGGAGACCGTGGGCAAGGTGGATATAGCGGCGCTCGATAAGACCGGCACCATCACTGAGGGCAGGCCCAGCGTGACCGATCTGCTGCCCGCGGAGGGCGTGAGCGAAAACGAGCTGCTTGAAAAGGCCCTTGCGCTGGAAGCCAAAAGCGAGCACCCGCTCGCAAAGGCCGTGGTGGAGGAAGCGCAGCGCCGCAAAGGTCTTTACGCATATGAGGCGGAGAGCTTCCGCGCCCTTCCCGGCAGCGGTCTGGAAGCCCGCGTGAACGGCCGCCTCATGCACGGCGGCAGCGGAAAATTCATCCGCGGCTTCGCTTCGGTTTCGCCCGCGATCGAGGAAGCCGAGCTCCGGCTTGCCGAAAGCGGAAAAACTCCCCTCTTCTTCGAGGAGGATGGCCGGCTTCTGGGCATGATAGCCGTGGCGGACGTGATAAAGCCCGGCTCGCAGCAGGCGATAGCCGAGCTCAGGCGCATGGGCATAGAGGTGATAATGCTCACCGGCGATAACGAATACACCGCCGCCGCCATAGGCCGGGAGGCCGGCGCGGACGATTACATAGCGGGCGTACTGCCCGATGGCAAAGCGGAGGTCATCCGCGGCCTTAAAAAGCGCGGCAGGGTGGCAATGGTGGGCGACGGAATAAACGACGCCCCGGCGCTGACCGTCGCGGACGTGGGGATCGCAATAGGAGCCGGCACGGACGTTGCCATAGACAGCGCGGACGTTGTGCTTATGAACAGCTCTTTGACCGACGCCTCCGCCGCCGTGCGCCTCGGCAGGGCGACCCTGCGGAACATCCACGAGAACCTGTTCTGGGCGTTCTTCTACAACGCTGTCTGCATCCCCCTTGCGGCGGGGCTCTTCAAATGGAATATGAACCCGATGATAGGCGCGGCGGCAATGAGCCTTTCGAGCTTCACGGTCTGCATGAACGCCCTGCGGCTGAACCTCTTCAAGATGCACGACGCCTCCCGCGACCGCCCGAAGCGCCGCAGGCGCCGGAGCGCCGAAACTCCC
>CAMZFO010000079.1 GCA_947306125.1 uncultured Clostridia bacterium
TTCTTCTCCCTCTACATAATCTTCCGGCTTTTCCTCAAATCCGAAGGAAAGATACGCGAGATCGGATGGTCTTCATCCATCTCTCGCTGCAGCAGCTCGTACAGCTTCAGCAGCTTGATTTTCTGCATTGTTCCGGGCATTCGTGCTCTCCTTTTTGGGGCATATATAGATATGGTTAGTTTAGCATAAAACGGGCGGCAGGTCAAGAATTGATGGTAATTATGTCGTTACTTGAATGGTTGAAAATGAGGTGAAACAGGTTCGAGTCCAACAGTACGAGCACTTTTTTGATTTCTTTGCAGAGCAAAGAAACGCAAAAAGTACACCAGCGGTTTCGGCCATTTTCGGGCTCTGAGAACAAAAAAGAGGGCTCCGGAGAGGTTGATCGACCGCTCCGGAGCCTGTTTATCGCTTATTTTGCCTAATTATGATTGTTTTTCGTCCCAAAAGCAAGGAAAAACCCCTTTTGCCTTGGTAGACAAAAGAGGTTTCTTTGATGGCTCCCCCTGTTGGACTCGAACCAACGACACTGCGGTTAACAGCCGCATGCTCTACCGACTGAGCTAAGGAGGAATATCTCTTTCGAACGATGGTTATTATACGACAGTCGCTTGTGAATTGCAACCCCTTTTTATAAATATATTGTCATTCGGCACACTTTCTATACGTTTTTTCCGATCAAAGCATTGCGCTCCATACCCCGCTGTATTATAATATGCAGAGCTTTTTTAAGGTGGTGCTTATCACGGTTTCCATACTTTCAAAACTGTTTATAAAGAACAGAACAGAATACGCCGAACCCGCCGTACGCCGCGCTTACGGCATACTTTGCGGCGCAGTCGGAATATTCTTGAATATCCTCCTGTTCATCGGGAAATTCTTCGCGGGGACGATATCGTCGTCCGTATCTATCACCGCTGATGCTTTTAACAACCTTTCGGACGCAGGCAGCTCCATAGTTTCTCTGATCGGCTTCAGATTATCGGGACTCAAGCCGGATCCCGAGCATCCATACGGTCACGGGAGATTCGAGTACATATCGGGCCTCATTGTCGCCATGGTCATAATGCTCATGGGCATAGAGCTGATGACTTCCTCCGTAAGCAGGATACTGCATCCGGAGAGTACCGAATTCTCGTGGCTTACGCTGGGAATACTTATAGCTTCCGTACTCGTTAAAGCATACATGTTCTTATACAACAGCCTTACCGCTAAAAAGATCGACTCCGTAGCCATGAAGGCTACTGCGACAGATTCGCTGACGGACTGCATTGCGACCTTCGCGGCGCTCGTCTCCATGGTAACGGGCAAGCTCTTCTCGTGGAAGATAGACGGCTGGTGCGGAGCCTTCGTATCGCTCTTCGTGCTCTATTCCGGCTTCAACGCGGCGCGCGATACCATTAGCCCGCTGTTGGGTCAGCCGCCGTCCGCCGAGCTTGTGAAGGATATAGAGGGAACCGTCATGGCCCACAGCGGCATACTCGGCATACACGATCTCGTTGTGCATGATTACGGCCCCGGAAGGATGATGATGAGTCTTCACGCGGAAGTGCCTTCGAGCGGGGACATACTCGAGCTCCACGATCTTATAGATAATATCGAGAAGGAGCTCAATCAGAAATTCAAATGCGAAGCTGTGGTCCACATGGATCCGGTGCAGAATGACGACGAAGAGACCAATGAGCTGAAGGCGCGTGTGAGCGGGATAATCAGTCAGATCGATCCCGAGCTCAAGATGCATGATTTCCGCATCGTAAAGGGACCGACTCACACCAACGTGATATTCGACGTCGTCGTGCCCTTCAAATACAAGCTGAGCGACGCAGAGCTTCGGGCGGAGATCGACCGCAGACTTAAGGAATACGAAGATCACCCCTGCTTTGCGGTGGTAACGATAGACAGATCGTTCGTATAAATACAGGATCCCGAATGGATCGCAGCCGTATAGCTGCGGTCCCTTTTTTTATCGCGCTTGACAAGCTTTGGCGTTTAAGCTATGCTCTTAATGGAAACAACCCTAAGAGAGGTCTCAAAATGGATACGAGGATACTGATAACAGAAGATGACGACGTTCTGCGCGAGGGGCTTTCGGAGCTTCTTGAGAGCGCGGGTTACGAGGCTCTTTGCGCCGGTTCGTATGCTAAAGCTCAAGAAATGCTTGAAGACGGGATAGAAGCTTCGCTGTATCTTGTCGACCTTATGCTGGGCGACGGCTCCGGACTCGATCTCGTGCGCCGTATAAGGCGGGATTCAGATACTCCGGTGATTATTCTTACCGCTCTCGACGGCGAGGATACGGTCATAGCTGGACTCTCGGCAGGGGCGGACGATTACGTTACAAAGCCGTTCCGCGCGGGCGAGCTGCTTGCACGGATCGAAGCCAATCTTCGCAGGAGCTTAAGCAAAGGCAATATCGTAAGCGGACATATCGAATACAGCTTTTCCGAGGGCAAGCTATACGTTTCCGGCGAGGAGAGGATGCTCAGAAGGAGCGAAGCACAGCTTTTGGAGCTCTTTTTGAAGAGCGGAGGAAGGCTTTTGAGGCGCGAATACATATTCGATACTCTCTGGAGCGGCGACGCCGATTCGGTGGATGAAAACACGCTTTCTGTGCTCGTGTCGAGACTCCGCAAGGAGATAGGATGCTGCGAGGGAAGGGACGCGATAGAGACCGTCCGCGGAATAGGCTACAGATGGGCGCTCCCGTGCTCCGTCAAAAAATGAGGTGAATACAGTATGAACAAAAGATCCGCAGCCGTATTGGCGATAGCTCTTGCAGCCTGCCTGCTTATAGCATTCGAGGCGTTATTGGTGGAGTCGAGGATGCGAATGGGGATAGAAAGCCTTGCCGGAACCATGAACGAAAGCTCTCCCGAAGCGGTCGATGCGTTTACGGGGGCGCTTATAGGCTCGTCTCCTTCCGCGAGCTCTGCCGAGGCAGGCAGATCGGCGCTTGCGGAGCGGGGATACTCGTCGCTCCCAGTAGATCATTTCATAGGACGTGTTTTTTCGGACGGACTCGCCTATGCAATAATAGCGGGCGTCATGCTTTTGGCGTTGAGCGCGGTACTTTTGCTGATACTGGAGAGGAGAAACAGGATAAGGTACAAGGACGAGCTTGCGCGCCGTATCAGCGCCGCCCTTAAAGGAGAAGCCTTTAATCCGCAAAACGAGGATGAGCGTGTCCTTAAAAAACTGCTGGACGAAATCGAGAGGGTAAACGCCGTGCGTGAGGATTCCGCAGGCGAAATGAGGGAATACGTTGAGAACGTGGCGCACGAGATAAAGTCGCCGACGAGCGGGATACTCCTTAATCTTGACTTGATAGAGCGCGGAGGTGTGACGGAGGGCAAGCTTTCCTCAGCGAGGAAATGCGCCCAAAGGATAGAGACCTACGTTTCGGGTCTGTTGACGCTCGCAAGGCTCAGGGCGGAAAAGGTGCGGATGTCCTATGAGCTTACGGATCTTGACGAGCTCGTGCGCGAAACGGCGGCCGAGCTGCAGGCAAACGGCATAGAGACGGAGATAACGGGTGAGACGGCCGAGGTTAACTGCGACAGCGTGCGCGTCGGGGAGGCGCTGAGGAATCTGATAGTGAATGCCTCCAAGCATCAGGAGCAGAGGATCCCCGTAAAGGTGGAGCTTTCATACGATGAAAACTCCGCTTACGTCAGCGTCATAGACAAAGGTCCCGGCATGAAGGAAGAAGCGCTCATTGAAAGATACTCCGTCGGAAATGAGGATGGGACCTCATTCGGGATAGGTCTGTCGCTTGCCCGCGAGGTCGCGCAGAGGCACTCGGGCAAGCTGACGGTAAAAAAACCGGAGATAGGCTCGGAGATAGAATTGACGCTCCCGAGATTCAACCTGAAGACCAGCATATAAAAATATATTTTATCATTTCGCTTCCGTGTAAGGTTCCTGCAAGGTTCATCTGCTAAACTGACGGTGAGAAGATGCAAATACTATCCGTCACGCGATCGGAAAATGGAGGAACGCAATGGACGACTACGGCTGGGGAATGTTCAAAAAGGGATTAAAACGCCGCTCAAAGGAAGTCAGGCGCATGCGCGTCATGACCTGTCTTGCGGTGTTCTTTCTTGCGCTGACTTTGCTTTTGCAGGATAATTTGAATGCCTATCGAATGCAGGCGAATTATATGGACTTCGGCTCATGGGCGGTCCGGTGCGAGGGGGAGGAGTTTGAAAACAGATCCGGGCTCGTTCCGTGCGGCTCTGTGCTGCGCGGCAGTATGCTTTACAGGCTTTACCCCGGCCCGCTCGATATAGATCCGGAAACGGAAGAGCCCTACGGCGAATCGCGCTTCGACGTCGTGCCGGAGGATAGGATCTCCGTCAGTTTTTACAGCAACAGCAGGAACAATTCGCTCGCGTCATTGGGCACTTTTGACGAACGTTTTGCCGCAGAGCAGAATATCGGGCTTTATGAGGGGCGCTGGCCGCAGGCCGATGATGAGATAGTGATGGAGCTATACGCGCTGGAGGAGCTCGGTTACAGCTACGAGCTGGGTCAGGAGCTGAGCTTTTACCTTGCCGAGCGCGACGATAAGGTATTCCTCAATGCCGAGTGCGAGCAGGCGTATTTAAAGGCCTGTGAGGAGTGGCGGGCGTCGCATCCCGGAGAGGAGCCTCCGGAGGATGCGGGCGAATACTTTGACGATGATGAAGAAGACGATGAGCAGGTCATAATAGGCTCCGATGAGCCGGATGAAGCTCCCATCGGGGACGAATATCCCCGACGCGATAACTTTACCATCGAAAAGCTCTTTGGCGAAATGCAGCTTTATAAAGTCACGTTCAGGCTCGTGGGCATAATGGAGCGTTACAGCGTGGGCTGGGACGGAATAGTAAACGGCTATGCGGAGGGCATGGATTCAAGGTCGTGGCTGCCCTCAGCCGTCGTTACGCGCGCCGAATTCGATTCACTAACCATGGATAAGGCGGAACAGCGTTTCTATGAGCTTTCTCCCGAATTAAAGCGCGGCAGGGTGTGGGAAACCGCGGAGGAGCTTTTTACCAATATCGAGAACAGCGTGACGGATGATTCGGTGCTTTACGTGCTCAACCGTTCCGCATACACCAATCCCCTTTGGGGCAACTCGGGGATGTACCGCGGTATGACAGCGCTGCTCATTGTTTTGAGCGCGTGCATAATAGCATATCTCATGGCCTCATACCTCGGCAAGCGCAGGCCCTTCTTCATGCGCATGAGGGAGATCGGCGCCTCCACGGGCGAGGTGTTCTCGATGGCGGCATACGAATGCGTGCTTTCGGTGATCCCCGCCGCGCTCATCACGTTTGCCGCATCATATCTCGTGGGCGTTATCGCTGTATTCATAGTGAGCAAAGCGACCGGCGTTCCCTTCCGGTTCGCGTTCTCGCTGCGCACAATGCTATTAATACTTGCCTGTATAGCGGGCACTCTGGCGCTCTCGCTCGCGGCGGCCCTGCTTATATTCGCGGGGCGCGGCATAACGGCAAAGCGGCAGGGGCTTGGCAGATCCGCCGCCCGCTCCATAAAGCGCCGCAGCGCAAGGAAGGAGCGCTCACAGCGCGTATACCTTTCGCTGAGCGAAACGCTCGTGCGTGACAGGCGCTTGCACCGCATAAAGACCTGGTCGCTGCGCATAGTCAGCATACTCGTCTGCGGCGTGATACTCCTCTGCACGTTCATAACGACCTATTGGATAAAGAACTATAAAACCTTCAGCACCGGTTACTGCGACGTATCGGCGGGCGTGCAGGGCATTTACGTCCGCCAGTGCAGTATACCCTACAAGCCCAATAAATGGGGCAAGTCCCCCAAAATTAAAATGAATGAACACGGCACCTGTATGACTGTGGATACAGTTCTGCCCAAGGCGTTTATGGATGAAATAGAGTCGCTGCCCGGTGTTGGAGAGCTCTCGTGGTACGGTAGGGATGATGATAAGGTGATACTGGATTGGGAAGGCAAGGAGGAGGACGCTTTCTTAATCTCGCTTTTCCATGCCTATCTTGAGGCCGGGAACCTGCGGAGAAAGGAATACGGCAGCCTGGATTTGGAGAACGGCACACAATATAAGACCGCAAAGGAGCCGGAGATGTTTGCGCTTTACGGAAACTCGCAGCCCGAGACGGCGTGGAAGCTGCTTGAAAAATGGCTCGATCCCGCCGTTGCCGATCTTGATGCGTTTTTAAGCGGCGATCAGGTAATAGTGATGGTGGACGATAAGGGGATCATACTCACCGATGGAGCAGGCAAACACTATTCCATCCCCGTGGATGAAGACGGAGTTGTGAACACGGGCAATAATGGTTCCTCAGAAGAAGAAACCGGGCTTCAAGCGCTGCCCGACGATCCCTGGGAAGAGCTTGGCCATTCCTTCGAGCCCGGCGATACGATAACCTATCGGTACGGCAAGGAGAAAACGCTTGATGCCGTTATTGCGGGCGTGGTGCCTTCCTCGCAGGCAAAGGAGGAGCTGGTAAAGCTCAGCGGCGACACACGCTTTGTCAATAAGCTCGTGGCGGCAATATGCTCCCCGGCGTTCCTCGAAAAGGCGGTGAAGCTCATAAAGCAGGACCCCGAGGATCCCACAGGAGCCTTGGACGAGTTGACCTGCTATAACGGAGTAAGGATCCGCCTAAACGAGATCTCCGTGAACGAGAGCACGTTAAAGAGCATAAGCAATATCTGCGCAAAGTATAACGTGGAGTATTCGAACTGGGTGGAGAATAAGGAAATGATGCGCCGGGAGATGCTTCACAATCTTGCCACCTACGGTCTCTTCGGCGCAATGCTCGCAGTGCTGTTCTTCTTCGTAATTTCCTCCGTACAGAACGATGAAAACGCGCGCCTCGCCGAGAAGATAAGCATTCTCCGCAGGGCCGGTACGGAGCGCAGTTCGATCAAAAAACAGCGCATGGCGGACGCATTCCGTCAAACGCTGCCGCTTCTGCTTTCGCTCCCGGTGTTCGTGCTGCTTTCAGCTTACAGGCAGGGCTTGTTCAAGCAGTTCATATCAACGGATAAGGGCGACGTCATTATATTCCCCAACGTGTCCACGTTCCTTGTAAACGTGATAGGCCCGCAGGTGATACTGCCGGCGCTTGCTGTGCTCATGCTCATATATTGGCTCATCACCTCCGGCGCACTGCGGCGGGAGAAGGAATAAAGGTGAAAAAGCCGAGGGACGACGGAGAGCGCTGATGAATACAACAGATTTCAGGAACGATCGAAAGGAAAAATGATATGGAAACCGCAAAATACGTATTGGAAGCCCGCGGCATAAGCCGTACGTACAAGGGAGAGGTGCCGGTTTACGCCCTGAAGGAGACCGACCTTGCGTTCACCGAGGGCGAATTCGTCGCCATAATCGGCAGATCCGGCTCGGGCAAATCGACCTTATTGAGGATACTGGCGACTCTCGACGTCTCCGACACGGGCGAGCTCTATATAGAGGGCGAGAAGGTGTCGGGCCTTAAGGACGCGGAGCTTGCAAGGTTCCGCAGGCGGCGCATAGGCTTCATCTATCAGGACTATAATCTTTTCCCCGAGTACACGGCGTATGAGAACATAGTTTTCCCGATCCATTTGGATGGACGCACGGAGGATAAGGCCGCCGTCGAAAAGCTGATGGAGGATCTCGGCATACTCCACTGCCGCGATAAGTTCCCGCACGAGATGAGCGGAGGCGAGCAGCAGAGGACGAGTATCGCAAGAGCCCTCGCCACGGAGCCTGCGGTAATACTTGCGGACGAGCCTACGGGCAATCTTGACGCGGAGAACTCCCAAAAGGTCGCGGAGCTCTTGAAATTCTGCTCCGAGGAATACCGCCGCACGATAGTCATGGTCACGCACGATCAGGGCATGGCGAATTACGCCGACAGGATAATCAGGATATCCGACGGCGTGGTGACAGAGTAAAGCAACAGAGCTGTCTTCATAACACAAAAGCGGTGCAGACTCGTGCTGCACCGCTTTACTGTTGCTTGTGTTTGGGGATAGGAGATTATTCTTCCTCGTCCTCGTCCTTCTTGGCGTTCTCGATGATCTTCTGGGCAACGTTGGCGGGAACGTCCTCATAGCGGACAAACTCGCTGCGGAAGGAACCGCGGCCCTGAGTCATGGAGCGGAGATCGGTGGCATACTTGAACATCTCGGAGAGGGGAGCCTCGGCGATGACTTCGGTGATACCGTCGGCAAGAGGATTGGAACCGATGAGACGGCCGCGGCGGCGGCTGATATCGCCCATGATGTCGCCCATGTAGTCGATGGGGATCTGGATGTCATAGCGATAGATCGGCTCGATGAGAACGGGGCTGGCCTTCGCGCAGGCGGCCTTATAGGAGAGGCGCGCAGCGGACTTGAAGGCGACTTCCTTGGAATCGACGGGATGATACTTGCCGTCGTAAAGGGTGGCCTTAACGCCGATCATGGGATAACCGGCAAGAACGCCCTTCTTCATGGCCTCGACAAGACCCTTCTCAACAGCGGGGATGAACTGATTGGGAACTACGCCGCCGACGATAGCGTCAACGAACTCGAAATCGCCATCTGCGAGCGGCTCGAACTTGATCTGAACGACGCCGAACTGACCTGCACCGCCGGACTGCTTCTTATGCTTACCTTCGGCGGAAGCGGTGGAACGGATGGTCTCACGATAGGGGATGCGGGGATCGGAGAGCGCGGCTTCTACCTTGAACTTATTGCGAAGCTTGGCGCAGATGACGTCGATGTGCATCTCGCCCAGACCGCAGATGAGAACGTCGCCGGTCTCGGCGTTGCGCTCGATGCGCATGGTGGGATCTTCCTCGGTGAGACGGTTGAGACCCGCAAAGACCTTATCCTCTTCACCGGACTTCTTGGCGGTAACGGCAAGATTGATACAGGGGAGGGGGAAGTCGATAGGATCGAACTTGACGGGCTCTGCAGCGTCGGTGAGAGTATCGCCGGTGTTGGTGAACTGCAGCTTGGCCATGGCGCCGATATCGCCCTCGACGATAGCGTCGACGTTGATCAGCTTGGAGCCGCGCATCATATAGACGGTGCCGCTCTTCTCGCTCTTCTCCGCATTGGAGTTGTAGGGAGAAACGTCGGCGGAGATGGAGCCGCTGTAGACCTTGATGATGGAGATCTTACCGACGAAGGGGTCGGCAACGGTCTTCATGACCTGCGCGGCGAGCTTGCCGCCCATCTTGACCTCGAAGGGCTCGCCGGTCTTGGCGTTGACGGCGGGACGGGCCTTGCACATATTGGCAGAGGGCAGAAGCTTGACGATGTTGTTCATCAGAGTGGTGACGCCGATATTGGGAGCGGCGCAGCAGCAGGCGACGGGAGTCAGCATGCCGGAAAGAACGCCGATATTGATACCCTTGACGAGATCGTCATGGGAGAGCTCCATGGTGTCGAGATAGGTCATCATGAGGTCTTCGTCACACTCGGCGGCAGCCTCCATGAGGGACTCGCGAAGCTCTTCGGCGTGGGACTGGAGAGCCGCGGGAACGGGGGCTTCCTTCTCGTTCTTGCCATCAAACATCTTGGCGGTCATGTTGACGAGATCGACGTAACCGACGAAAGCGCCCTTCTCAACGATGGGGAGCTGGATGGGCACGACGGAGATGCCGAACTTTTCCTTGATGGATTCCATGGTCTTGTCGAAGTTGGCGTTTTCCTTATCCATCTGATTGATGACGAGCATGCGGGGCATTTCGGCCTTCTTGCACATGGTCATCGCCTTCTCGGTGCCGACGACGGGACCGGAAACGGCGCTGCAGAGGATTATCGCGGAATCGGCAAGAGCCATAGCCTCGTGAACTTCGCCGTAGAAATCGAAGAAGCCGGGGGCGTCGATAAGATTGATCTTGGTGT
>CAMZFO010000080.1 GCA_947306125.1 uncultured Clostridia bacterium
CAACGGTAAACCTTTACGGAACCCCGCCACTATGGCGGGGTTTTCGAGATACAATAATGATCCCCCGGCTCCGCCGGGGGATCATTATTTCATCTGAACGAAAAGTTCCGGCCTCCCGAGCGAAAGCGAAGGGAAGTCCGCCCCGAGGCCGGAAGTTCGAATCTTCTCACCCGGACTGAATTAACTGATAGGCAGCCGCCCGCTCATGCCCGGATCAGCTTATACGGATCCTGTTGAAACACAGATACACATTACAATTGAAAACCAGCGCCAATCATGCTATACTCTTATCCGTAGATCATTTGCCGGTCTCACCCGGCGGCGGAGAAAAGGATATGCGTGAAGTTATTCGCACCGCGTCAAACGGTATAAAAATAAGCTTTGCAAAGAACGAAGCGCTGCACTCGTTCTGTATCGGCGCGTATATTCGTGCGGGCAGTATGTTCGAGACCGTGCGCGACAACGGCATATCGCACCTGTATGAGCACGCCGTTTTCCGCAATCTCAAGAGGCTTTACGGCGGGAAGCTATACTCGCTCCTCTCCCGCAGCGGTCTTGTGCTTGACGGCGATACGTATAAGGAATTCATGAGCTTCACCATACACGGCGCTGCGGACGGCATAGACTTTGCCGTCGATATCGTTTCAAAGCTCTTCCTTCCTCTCGAGATAGACGAGGATGAATTCGAAACGGAGAAGAACCGCATATACTGCGAGATAAACGAGGATGACGAGAAGGGCACTCTCGGTTGGCTGCACGGCAGGCGATGCTGGGGCGGGGCTTTTCCCGCGGGCGGCATCGCCGGAAGGCGCTCGAATATCGAAAGGATCACCGTAAAAAAGCTCGATGCTTTCCGCCGAAGCGTTATCTGTCCCGGCAATTTGTTATTCTGCGTCACGGGAAACGTGGACGAGGAGCACGAGCGCAAGCTGATCGAGGCGGTGGGCGGCGTCCCGGCCGGCCCCGCTGCCGCAAAGCGCGAAAACGTCGTTCCGCTAAAGCCCGGCTTCGTTTTCGGCAGCCCGGATATAGTGCTCAAGGATTCCGACTGGTATCATCTGATGCTCTCGTTCGGGTTCGATTCGCGCGAGATACCGACGAATATCCGTGAATTACTGTACAGCGCGCTCTACGATCTCGACGACGCCGCCTTTTATCAGGAGCTTTCGGAGAACGATCCGTCAGCCTATTCGTATAACGGCACGCTCGAGCAGTATGATAACATCGGCTGTTTCAGGCTTTCTTATGAGACCTTCGAGAACCTGCTCCCCAAATCGCTGGAAGCGGTCGTCCGCGCGATAGACAGGATAAAGCGCGGCGAATTCGATCTCGAGCTCAATAAGCGTAAGCTCGCCGTGCAGTTTACGCTGAGCCTTGACGATCCGGAGGGTCTCAACTTCGATATCGCATATTACGAGCATATACTCGAAAACAGCCCCGCGGACTGGACGAAGCCCGCTCTCGGGCGGTATGAGAAAGTCACTATGGAGGAGATGACGAGCGCCGCGAAGCGCATTTTCACAAGGAAGAACCTTGTTTTCACCATGCGCGGCGACCGCAGAAGGGTCGATAAAGCGGAGCTTGAAGCCGTGCTTTCAAGGCTCGGCTGAGCCGCAAAAAACAGCCGTGGCGGAAGCCGGGCACGGGCGGTTTTAGGACGGCAGCATATAAAAGAGGTGTAAAATGAAAGCTATCGAAACGAAGGGCCTTACCAAGTTTTACGGCAGGGCAAGGGGCATAGAGAACGTCGATCTTAAAGTCGAAGAGGGCGAGATATTCGGCTTCATTGGCCCCAACGGGGCCGGTAAAAGCACCACCATCCGCACCCTTCTGGGCTTGATAAGAAAGAGCGGCGGTGAAGCGCGCGTACTGGGCAGGGACGTCTGGACGGAAAAAGAAAAGATACTATTAGAGACGGGCTATCTTCCTTCGGAGGCGGCGTTTTACAGCGGTATGCGCGTGAACGACGTGCTGGAGTTCTCCGCAAAGCTGAGGAAGAAGGACTGCCGCGCGGAGGCGAAGCGCCTTGCCGAAAGGCTCGATCTCGATCTGAGCCGGAAGGTCGGCGAGCTTTCCCTCGGCAACCGCAAGAAGGTGGGCATAGTCGCCGCGATGCAGCACCGCCCGCGCCTATACGTGCTCGACGAGCCCACGAGCGGGCTCGACCCGCTGATACAGCGCGAATTCTTCGCCTTGCTTAAGGAGCGAAACGCGGAGGGAGCGACGGTGTTCCTCTCCTCGCACGTGCTTTCCGAGATAGGCCGCTACTGCACCCGCGCCGGTATAGTCCGCGAGGGGAGGCTCATCCGCGAGGGAGCCGTCGACGAGCTTGCGGGTTCGGGCCTTAAGCGGGTCACTCTGCACGGGGCTTCCGAGCTTCCCAAGATAGACGGCATAAAGGACGTAAAGCTTACCGAGGGCAGCGCAAGCTTCCTCTATTCAGGACGCGCGGACGAGCTCGTACGCGCCCTTGCCGCGCTCTCGTTTGACGACGTCAGCCTTACCGATCCTGATATCGAGGAGGTCTTCATGCACTATTACGGAAAGGACGGTGAATGATATGACGCTGTTTTTCCATGAATTGAAAAGGGATAGGGTCAGGCTTATCGTCTGGACGGCGGCTATAGCTTTCATGCTCATGATCAGCATAATCATCTATCCGCAGATGACGTCCCAGATGGACGAGATGGGACAGATGTTCTCCGAAATGGGAGGCTTCTCCGAGGCCTTCAATATGGATAAGGTCAATTTCGGCGAATTCAGGGGCTATTTTGCCGTTGAGTGCGGCAACGTATTGGGCCTCGGCGGAGCTTTCTTTGCGGCGCTGCTGGGCATTTCCGCGCTTGCCAAGGAGGAGCGCGACCATACGGCGGAGTTCCTCTTGACTCATCCGGTCTCCCGCGCATACGTCGTCGCGCAGAAGCTCGCGGCGGTGCTTTTCGAGGTGCTCGTGCTCAATCTCGCAGTCGCTCTCGGCGCCGTTATCGCCGCCCTTGCGATAGGTCAGGAGATCGACGGCAAGCTGTTCTTCACCATATTCCTCGGCTACTTCATAATGCAGGTCGAGATCGCCTGCGTCATGTTCGGCGTCTCCGCGTTCTTAAGGGGCGGCGGGGGAGTCGGTATCGGCTTGGGAGCGGCGTTCGTGCTCTATTTCATGAACATACTCGCAAACCTCACCGATAAGGCGGAGTTCCTGCGCTACATCACACCGTTCTCATACGCGGACGGCACGGCGATAGTCTCCTCGGGCGGGATAGAGGTAAAGTACATGATACCCGGTATCATATTTGCCCTTGCCGGAGTCGCCGCGGCGTTCATCAAATACGGCAAAAAGGATATAAAGGCTTGATCCTTTTGAAAAGCGTCCTACGGGCGCTTTTCATTTTGCACGAATATCGTTCTTCCGCCCGCCTTGACCTCGACGCCGACTTCTATCTCGCCTATGTTGTCAAAAGCCGCGCTTTCCCAGGCCTCGCGGCTGCGCCTGCCCCATTTGCCGTCCGCGACCAGCTGGCGGCCTTCTCCGTCCTTATAGCCCAAAAGATTCAGCGCCTCCTGCATTGCGGCGTAGCCCTGTCCGCTGTGCATGGGCTTTGAAACGTCGAGAGGCAGGGGAGAGGCTGGATAGCTTTCTCCCTCGGAATAATCGTACTTCGCATCCATTATCCCGTAATACCGGAAAGCCGGTCTGTCCTTCAAAAGATTAACGCGCACTCCGTATTTTATCCCCTGTGCTTCGAGCACGAGCGGTCCTTCGCCCGAATAGCCGCAAATGAATCCGACGTGGGTCTTTTTGGAGTCAGTGCCCTTGAACACCGCGGCGCCCGTTTTGAGCGCGCCGGGGTCTGCGAGCTTGCCCTTTTCCCCGCACCAGGCTTTATAGCACTCGTCCGCGCTCGCGTCGGTCACGCCGTCGCCGCCCTCCCAGATAAACCGCAGGAAAGCGTCGTTCAAGCCCTGGCAGTCGGTGGCGCGCTCGGTGGGCTTCCAGCCCGCCGTAAGCTCGCTGAACTTCTCCCATGTGTATTTGCCCGCATAATGCCTGTCATAAACGGCCTTAATGTTTTCGGGCGTCGTCAAAGTCCAGATGGTGCCCAAAAGATAGTGCGCGGGGTCAGCGCCGCAATACTCTCGCGGTATCGGGAGCACGGCGTCTTCGGGCACTCCTCCCATATCAGCGTGCGTCAGCCCCCATGCTATAAAATCCAATGCTTTCGGCTTCATTCCGTATCCCTCCACAAACAGCTTTCAAGCCATAATATGCCGCCGCGGGCTTTTTCGCTTCCGCCGGCGCGCCGGGTATTCCGCATGGCGGGAAAGTGTGTTAAAATACGGACGGGATATTTATAAAAACTGTAACGAAAAGCGCGCTTGGGAGTCTATTTTTAAGAAGGGGGGTGCGGATCTCATGGATTTTGAAGAGCTTTACCGCGAATTCTATCCGCAGGTCTACGCATACCTTCTCAAGCTTTCGGGCGATGAAGCGGTCGCGGAGGAGCTGACGCAGGATACCTTCTTCAAGATATTCAAAAAGATCGGCGAATTCCGCGGCGACTGTAAATTCAGCGTTTGGGCCTGCCGCATCGCAAAGAACGGGTACTGCAGCTATCTGAAAAAGCAGCGCCGTATAGGCGAGCTGCCGGCTGAGCTGCCCGGGGAGGACGGCGATTTTGAAGCGCGTTTTGCCGACCGTGAGCTCTCCTTAAAGGTGCACGAGGCGCTGCACCGCGTTCCGGAGCCATACCGCGAGGTATTCTGGATGCGCGTCTTCGGGGAGCTCTCTTTCGAAGAGATAGCGAAGCTTCACGGCAAGTCGGAAAGCTGGGCGAGGGTCACGTTCCATCGCGCAAAGATAAAAGTAAGAGAGATAATAGAGGTGTCAAAATGAACAGTTATCCGTGTGAAGTTATAAGGGATCTGCTCCCGCTTTATTATGACGAGGTCTGCTCAACGGAGAGCGGAAGGGCGGTGCTTTCGCATCTTGCAAAATGCGAGGAGTGCCGCAAGGAATATGAAAAGCTTTGCGATTCAAGGGAGATCGAAACGGCATATGACGAGGAGGATAACGAGCGCATCACGGACTCCTTCAAGCAGGTGAAGCGCAGGAACGGCAAGCGCAGCCTGCTCATTGCTTTGGGCGCGGTGCTCGCAGTCTCCGCCGCGGCGGCCGCCGTGCTCACGTATTGCTTGAAGCCGATCTATCCTGAACAGAAAAAGCAGGTCGCCTCGCCGGATGCGCTGAGCGCGGAGCTCAAAGATGAAAAGCTGCTCTTCCCGCAGCTCAAACCGCTCGTCTATCAGAAGGAGGAGCCCGAATGCTTCATCACGCTTGACGGCGACTCGCGCTTTGCAAAGCCCGCCGGCTGGCTCGTTTCGGGCAGCTTTGAGGAATGGGGAGCGGAAGTGGACTGGACTTTTGAATGCGTTGAGGATCATTACGAGGAGCTTGATAAAAAGGTTTTCTCCAACGAAGGGGCGGGAAACGAGATCCAGAGTTACAGGTATGCAGAGCCCAACGGCATAGAGGTCTTCAACGGATACGACGCAAAGCAGAATCTCGGCTGCAAAAAATACGTGTATCACGACGTCTTCGTATACACGTTCGACGATTACGCCGTGAATACTCAGAATAATATGGTACGTATAGACGTGGGAGATTCTGCCATCTCATGGTCGTCTATCTATATCGTGCCGGACGTCAAGGGCGGCTCGGATACAGAGTATGCCGAAACGAGTATAGAGCTTGTCAAAAAGGATGCGGATAAGCTGGAGTATCAGTTCAATTACAACGGAAGCTATTACGTGTTCGAAGCCGTAATAGACGCCCCCGACGCCGATGACATGCAGATGCAGAAGCTGACCGATTCCGTCGGCAGGCAGATGAGAACGGCAATATTCGATATGATACCGTAATGATAAAACGATGAAGGATCGGGCAGCCGCGGGGGACCGCGGCTGTTCTCTTATCCGGGCGGCCCGCGAGGCATGATTTTCACTAAAAAACAACAATATATATTTGACTAATCCCGCCCGGAGGTCTATAATTTATAAGGTATATGCATACCGATTATCTTAAATGGAGGTAACAACATTTCCATGCCTACAGTTTTTGAGATGACCCGTGAAGAGCAGCAGGCTCTGTATGATTCCACATTGGCCAAGTATGAAGAGATGAAGTCCAAGGGCTTGAAGCTCGATATGTCAAGGGGCAAGCCCGGCCTCGAGCAGCTTGCACTTTCCGATGAGATGCTGAACATGTATATCGATCCTTCCGAAACGAAGGTCGACGGCGTTGAGGCGCGCAACTACGGCGAGCTTATGGGTCTGCCCGCATGCCGCCGTCTTTTTGCGGAGCTGCTCGGCGTCAAGTACGAGCAGGTGTTCATCGGAGGGAGCGCTTCCCTTGCCATGATGTACGACGTTATCGCCAAGGCCTATACGCACGGCCTTTTGCATTCTCCCGAAAAGTGGGCGAAGCTCGATAAGGTCAAGTTCATCTGTCCCGCTCCCGGCTACGACAGGCATTTCACCATCTGCGAATCCTTCGGTATGGAAATGATCACCGTTCCCCTTCTTGAGGACGGTCCCGATATGGATATGGTCGAGGAGCTCGTCAAGGATCCCTGTGTCAAGGGTATGTGGTGTGTTCCCAAGTATTCCAATCCCGACGGCGTCGTTTTCAGCGACGAGACCGTTTCCCGCATAGCGAATCTCAAGCCCGCGGCTCCCGATTTCCTGCTCATGTGGGATAACGCCTACTGCGTGCATGAGTTCGAGGGCGGCTTCGTGCCCTTCATAAATATCCTCGAGGCCTGCCGCGCCGCCGGCAATCCCGATATGGTATTCGAGTTCGCCTCCACGAGCAAGATAACCTTCCCCGGCGCGGGCGTCTCCTGCTTCTGCTGCTCCGAGGATAACATGGCCTATATGAAGAAGCTCTGGAACGCGCAGATAATCAGCTACGATAAGCTCAATCAGCTCCGTCACGTCAAGTTCTTCGGCAACGCCGCGGGCGTTCTTGCTCACATGAAGAAGCACGCCAACGTATTGAAGCCCAAGTTCGATATCGTGCTCGAAACGCTTGAAAAGGAGATAGCTCCGCTCGGCGTCGCCACCTGGCATAAGCCCACCGGCGGCTACTTCGTATCCCTTAACACCATGGAGGGCTGTGCGAAGCGCGTGCATCAGCTCTGCAAGGAGGCCGGCGTCGTAATGACCGGCGCAGGCGCGACCTTCCCCTATAAGAACGATCCCAAAGACAGCAATTTAAGGATAGCTCCCAGCTTCCCGCCCTGCGAAGAGCTGAGTCAGGCCATGCAGGTGCTCTGCACGGCCATTAAGCTTGCCGCGCTCGAAAAGCTGCTGAACAAATAAATCATTGAAAAAGAGGATAAAACTATGGAAAAAATGATGGATGCACTTGTAAAGACAGAAGCGGCCAAGGGCTTGACCCTTATGCAGGTCCCCGTTCCCGAGGTACACCACGGCGAGGTGCTTATCAAGATCCACAAGACGGCTATCTGCGGCACCGACGTTCACATCTATAACTGGGATCCCTGGAGCCAGACCCACGTGAAGCCTCCCGTAACTATCGGCCACGAGTACGTCGGCGAGATCGCCGCTCTGGGCGAAGGCGTCGAGGGCCTTGAGATCGGACAGCTCGTTTCCGGCGAGGGTCACATTACCTGCGGTCACTGCCGCAACTGCCGCAGCGGCAAGAGCCATCTCTGCGCCAAGACGGAGGGCGTGGGCGTGCAGCGCAACGGCGCTTTCGCGGAGTATATCTGCATCCCCGCACGCAACGTCATACCCATCACCTGGGATATCCCCGAGGACATCATCTCCTTCTTCGACGCTTACGGCAACGCCACCCACACAGCCCTCATGTTCGACGTGATCGGTGAGGACGTGCTCATCACCGGCGCGGGTCCCATCGGTATGATGGCCGCCGGTATCTGCCGTCAGAACGGCGCGCGCAAGGTAGTCGTCACCGATATCAACGATTACCGTCTCGGCATGGCCAAGAAGATGGGCGCGACGAGGGTCGTCAACACCACCAAGGAAAAGCTCGAGGACGTCATGGCCGAGCTCGGCATGACCGAGGGCTTCGACGTAGGTCTTGAGATGTCGGGTTCCGGTATCGCCCTCAACCAGATGATCTCCGCCATGCGCAACGCCGGTAAGGTCGCTCTTCTCGGCATTGCAAAGCCCGGCACCTCCGTCGACTGGAACGAGGTCATATTCAAGGGTCTCACCCTGCAGGGCATCTACGGCAGGCAGATGTTCGAGACCTGGTATAAGATGGGCGCTATGGTCGAGGCCGGCCTCGATCTTTCTCCCATGATCACCCACCGCTTCAATTACCGCGATTTCGAAAAGGGCTTCGAGGCCATGAACAGCGGCATGAGCGGCAAGGTCGTTCTCGATTGGACTAAATAAATCATTCTAATAAAGGAGTAAAGAACATGAAACAGGCATACGAGATTTTCCGCGGTGAGCTTGAAGCCATCCGTCAGGCGGGCACCTGGCGCGAGGAGCGCATAATCACCACCGAGCAGCGTGCGAGGATCGACACCACCAAGGCCAAGGGCGTGCTCAATATGTGCGCCAATAACTACCTGGGCCTTGCCAACAATCCCGAGATCATTGCCGCCGCCAAGGCCAGCTATGAGAAGTGGGGCTACGGTCTTTCCTCCGTCCGCTTCATCTGCGGCACTCAGGAGATCCACAAGGAGCTTGAGCGCAAGCTCGCCGACTTCCTCGAGATGGACGACTGCATACTTTATACCTCCTGCTTCGACGCTAACGGCGGCCTCTTCGAGACCATACTCGGGCCGGACGACGCCATAATCTCCGACGAGCTCAATCACGCATCCATCATCGACGGCGTAAGGCTCTGCAAGGCGCATAGGTTCCGCTACAAGAACAACAATATGGACGACCTCAGGGCTCAGCTCGAGGCCGCTAAGGATTGCCGCATAAAGCTCATCGCCACCGACGGCGTATTCTCCATGGACGGCATCATCGCCAATCTTCCCGCGATCTGCGACCTGGCGGATGAGTACGGCGCTCTCGTAATGGTCGACGACAGCCATGCCGTCGGCTTCATGGGCGAGCACGGCAAGGGCACTCACGAGGCCTGCGGCGTCATGGGCCGTGTGGACATCATCACCGGCACCCTCGGCAAGGCCATGGGCGGTGCGTCCGGCGGCTACACCTGCGCAAGGCAGGAGATCGTCGACATGCTCCGTCAGAAGAGCCGTCCTTATCTCTTCTCCAACACCCTTGCTCCCGCTATCTGCGCCGCCTCGATCAAGGTCATCGACATGCTGAACGAGTCCACCGCGCTTCGCGATAAGGTACATGAGAACACCAGGTACTTCCGCGAGCAGCTCGGCAAGATCGGCTTCGACGTCATCGAGAGCACCCATCCCATCGTCCCCGTCATGCTCTACGATCCCAGGATCGCTCAGGAGTTCGCGCGCCGTATGCTCGATAAGGGCGTTTACGTAGTCGGCTTCTGCTACCCCGTAGTTCCCAAGGGCAAGGACAGGATCCGCACTCAGGTCTCCGCGGGCCACACCAAGGAGGATCTGGATTTCGCAGTCAAGTGCTTCAAGGAAGTCAAGGAAGAAATGGGGATCTGAAATCTTAAATAAAACAAAGCAAGCGGGCTGCATTTCGCAGCCCGCTTCTTGTAGTGAAAAACCACTCGCTGGGCGAGTGGTTCAGGGAAGCCTACAGGCGATG
>CAMZFO010000081.1 GCA_947306125.1 uncultured Clostridia bacterium
GAAAACGGAAGCTACTTCTTCCCTTCATCGCAAATATTGCGTGAAGTATAACACAACCTCAAGCGGATTGCAAGCATTTTTTGAGCTTCAGCCAATAAATGCCTTCCTCTTTATTCAAACCTCAACGCCTTCGTGACCGAGATATTCGCGGCATAAACGGCGGGGAGTATGCTGCATATAAAGGCTTCCAGCATGCCGACGAAAACGGGAAGCAGCAGCTTGTATGTGGGTATGCGTATGGAAAAATCCATCAGCAGCTTTCGCGTGGCGTAAAGCTCCGCCGCCTTGCATGCATAATAGGCAAGGCAAACCGCAACCACTGAAACCACCGCCGCAAGCAGCACTATTTCAAGCACCGTCTGAAAAGCCACGTCCAGTCCCGTTGCACCAAACGCCTTGCGTATGCCTATCTCCGGTATGCGCTCCTTGACAGAGAACACCGTTATGCTCATAATGCTTATTCCGGATATTATGCAAAGCACCAGCACGGCAAAATTCAGTATCCTGCGGGTATAGCTGTGCTCCGTTTCTATAACGGAAATATAGTCCTCGCGCGATTCCACGCTGAAAGGCTTTGCAATAAGCTCATAATTCTCGGCCACCTTCCGCGCGCCGCTCATCACCAGCTTGTATTCCTCGTCCGTTTCACAAAGGCCCATCCAGCGTATGGAATCCGGATAATAATCGGGAAAGAGCGGAAGAGCCATAAGCGGTATCCACACGTCGGCCTCGAGCTTCACGTCGCTGTTCTGCGGTATTATCTGCTTTTTCACCTGCAAAAGGCGCGATTCCTGAATCAGAGAGGGCTCCACCACCCCCACAACGGTCATATTAACGGCAAGGCTTCCGCCGCCGATAACTCCCGCGGTGCCGCCGTTGATCCCCGCGTTCAGCGTCACCGTTTTGCCTATGGGATCCTCGTCCTCAAATATCAGATCGGCGGTGTATCGGTCTATTATGATCAGCGGCGCGCCGGAGGCCGCCTCCTGCTCCGTAAAGAACCGCCCGCAGGTTAGCTCCGGCTCTATGGGAATAAACCGGCCCAGGTCGTCCGTCACGGGCAAAAGCTCATCCGCCCTGCCCATTCCATGCACCTTTGCCGTTAGATTGAACCAATGCTCCTCATCCTCAAGCGGCACGCTCAAAAGGCAGCGCGAGCTGGTCAGATCCATCACCTGAGTAAGCTCCTTGCCTGTTTGCTCCTTAATGTCCAGCCGCCCGTCGGAATCCGTAAAATAGCTTTCACACACGATGGAGCGCGATGCGCGCTGCTGCGCAAAGCGCAGCATGCCCCCGTAATATGAGGTTATAAGAATGTATCCTGCCGCAAAAAGAAATACCGAAACGAATATCCCCGCGGCCGTAAGGACCATGCGAATGGGGTTTGCGGAGGCCAGCGCGCGGATGTTATCAATATAGAAAAGCCACTTGGGTTTTACTCGCACCGGTGCAGCCTCCCTTCCGAAAGGCGATATGAAGCGCAGTCGCCGAATTTAAGCCCCCTGTTGTGGGTGACGACGATAAGCGCCGTGCCCTCCTCTGCAACGGAACGGAACGCCTCCGTAACAAGACGCGAATTGCCCTCGTCCAGATTGCCCGTGGGCTCGTCCGCAATAAGCAGCGCGGGCTTTTTTATCATCGCCCTTGCTATCGCGGCACGCTGTTTTTCACCGCCGGAAAGCAGCGCGGCCTTTTTATCCAAAAGAGAGGCTATCCCGAGCCGCTCCGAAAGGGAATCGAGCTCAGAATAAACCTCCTTGGTCAGCCTTTGGCCGTTATAAAGATAGGGCATAAGCACGTTATCCCGCACGGAAAGCGCCTCAATAAGGCAGTATGCCTGAAACACGAAGCCGATATCGTTTGCGCGTATGCCGCTGTATGAATTGACCCTGCGCCTGTTGACCCTTCTTCCGCAAAAGAGATATTCCCCCTCGGTGGCGCTGTCCAGCAGGCCTATTATATTCAGCAGAGTGCTTTTGCCGCAGCCCGATTCGCCGTAAATAACGGCCGTCTGCCCGGCGCCGAGCCTGAATGAAAGCTCCTTCAAAACAAAGCGCTTTCCGTCATAGCTTTTGCCAAGCCCGGAAATATCAATAAGCTCACTCATTTGCTATCAGCTCCGCAATATTCTTGGAAGGAGCGCCCGTTTCAAGCGCGTGAAGGCATTGCCCCGGCGAAACGCCGTCAAGTATCTCGTAGCATCCGCATGGCTCGCCGCCTTCCTCGTCATAGGTTTCAAAATGCTCTCCCAGCACCAGCGGCACTCGGATGAGCTTCTGTTCCTCCTCACTCCAATCGGTTGTGTATGCGGAGCCGTTGAAGTCGAAATAGATGAATTGCTCCTGCAGATACGTGCAGTCCGGGCGGACGCCGGTAACGAATACCGCCGTTACATGCTGGCCGGGCAGAAGATGAGCCTGCGGGATGAGCACGATCTGCAGTCGGCCGTCCGTCAGCTCATAGCCGATATGACTTATGGCGGCGTCCGCTGTCCCGCCGTCATACTCTAAGCGCACGGTGGATGAATAATCGAGCTGCTGAGCGAGCTCCTTATCCACCCAAAGCTCCACGGTAAGCTCGCCGTAATCCAGCGCAGTCATGACCAGCGCCTTGTTTTCAGCGTCAAACTCATATGATATGAGTTTCCCGTCAAAGTCCGCCTTGAGCTCGCGGCCCCCGCACGCGGCAAGCACTTCGCCCGCCGTAAAATCGCCGAGCAGGTTTGCTTTGATCTCGGTCCGGTCCTTTTCGGCTTCGTCAAGGATCAGATTTTTTTCGTATTTTTCGGGAGCTCCGCTTATAACGCTGCCCTCGAAGCTGCGCGTGTATTCAACTGAGCCGGAGGAAACGAAAAACGTCACCAGCTCATTCGGATCGATACCCGATTCCTGCTTTTCCTGCGCCTGCTTTTTAGCTGTGAAAAGCTCGGGATCGTTCAGAAAAATCACGCCGAATACCAGCCCGAAGAAAAGCAGCGCCAGCAGTATGGAGGTCATCAGGCTTCTTTTCATCTGTTGCTCCTTGTTTTTATCAAATGCTATTCCGCTGGTTTTTCTATGCCGAGCTCGGCAAGCTTTGTGTCAATAAGGGCCATGGTCTCATCATTGTTGCCTGATCCTGAAAAAGACAGCTGGTCTTTTGCGGAGTATTCTGCGCCTGTTTCGACGTCAACGTATCTTAATACCGCTTCAAGACTGCCGCTCATATTCGGATCGGCTTTGACCGCATCTTCAAACTCGCAGTCAAATCTTATTTCAAACCACGTTCCGCTTGCAATGGAGAGGGGAAGCATATCGTCAAGCTTTCCCTCGAAGATTAGCGCGTTTGATTCAGTATATCCCTTTATGTGAGCGTTCTTTATATGTGCGTAATCGTTCATGTCGTATTCAAGTATTTTGATATCCTTGTTTGCGGCAAAACGGAATGTGGGGATATTCGATCTGAATATGGTTTGCGTTTTTATGCCGTAACCCAAAGAGTGCGAAACTATTTCTGGGTTGTCCGTATCCGGTATGTTCTCGCATCGGAGTGGCGGATCAAATGACGCTGTTTGCTCCTCGCCGTTCACGCTGTAGGTAAGTGAATCCACTGTGAGCGGAAATGTTTTGGGAATAAATGAAACCATAAAACGACTATAGGAATACCCGCGATAAGAGAAGTCTTTATAGGGATCATCTTCAACATTATAGAGAGAAAGCTTCATGTCCGAAACGTTCTCGCCCGAGCAGTTTATAAGCTCTATCACGGGATCGGATTCTTTGGAGAAAACGGAGAACCAAGCATTAATAAAAGTACTGTCAGTATCATTGATATAATCCTCGTATTGTCCCTGCCGACTCCAAATATTCTTATCATAAACTATGATGTTCGGGCTTGTATTTTCGTCTTTGCCGGGAACGGTTCTATCACAACCTGTCATTAAAAACGCATGGAGGATCAGAAGAGAGATTAGCGCAATGACTATCGCCTTTTTTGCCATTTCAAGCTCCTTTCGGGCGCCGGAAGGGCTGATGCCCTTCCGGCAGACAGGACTAATAAGCATATCGGACATAAGTACCGGAAGAAGTTGCTTTACGCGCAACAGCAAGATAGGGATCTTCAATAGGCGCAACACATGGGATCGAGCTTATAAGAGTTGATCCGTTGTATTTCCTAAGTTGATATGCATGATAATCGTAAAGAACATATATTCGGTAGTATCCAGTCGGAGTATTACCTGGGAAGTTAAAAGTATTACTGCATATGCCGAAGGTCCTTCTATGCCATATTGTATCACATATATAACCCATTTGTCAACGTTTGCTTGTTAAGTTTTTTCGTTTTTTTTGAATTGCATTTGCTAAAGTTATGTTAGATATTTGAATTTTCCTTTCCCGCAATAAAAGCCCTTTTGTTAGTATTCGCTTTTAAGCGCTCTTCGGCCTGTGGGCGCTGCCCTGAACGAACCCGTGGACCCAATCGGAGAAGAGATAGTAGCAGAGGAATATGACCGAGCTTATGCTCCAAGTGATGGGGTAGGCCCAATAGATCAGCTTTATGTCGTGAATAAAGTGCATGGCGATCTCGATATAGGTTATTCTCAGCACGCACCAGACGGCCAGCATAACGCCCATGGGCACGACGGCCTTTCCCGCCCCGCGGCAGACGGAGGCGACCGCGTGCGAGAAGGCGAGCAGGCAGTAGAAGAAGGCCTCTATCCGCGCCTGCTGAGTGCCGAGCGCGATTACGTCGGGGTCGGAGGAGAAGAGCCCTATAAAGGCCGGCGCGAAAAGCCATATGATAAGGCCTATGAGCTCCGCGAGTATAACGGCGGAGAATATGCCGAACCTCGAGCCCTTCTTCGCGCGCCCGTATTCTCCCGCGCCGAGGTTCTGCCCGACGTAGGTGGTCAGCGCCATCGTGAACGAATTGATGGGCAGAAAGGCGAAGCCCTCTATCTTGGAATAGACTCCGTAGGCAGCGGTGGCGGTGCGCATGAAGGAATTGATGTTCTTCTGCACTATGACGTTCGCAAAACCTATGACGGAATTCTGCACGCCCGCGGGGATCCCGTAGCGGAGTATCTCGCGGAATATGGGCCCGTCGAAGCCGAGCTTCTTAAGCTCCAGACGGTAGACGGTGCCCTCCTTGGAGAACTGGATGAGGCAGAGCACGACGCTTGCCGCCTGCGAAACGGTGGTGGCAAGAGCGGCGGCCCATACTCCCCAATGGAACACGGCTACGAAGAGCAGATCGAGCAGCACGTTCAGTATCGAGGAGAATACCAGATAGTAAAGCGGCCTTCTGCTGTCGCCGACGGCGTTCATTATGGACTTGAAGGTGTTGTAAAGGACTATCGCGATGGCCCCCGCGAAATAGAAACGGAAATAGGAGACCGCCTCGTCCATTATGGCGGGGTCGGTCTTCATCCATTTAAGGAAGGTGGGGGTGAAAACAACGCCCACGACGGTCAGGAGAAGCCCGCTGGCCAACCCCAGCGCGACGTTCGTATGCACCGCGCGTGAGACCTTGTCGAATTCCTTTGAGCCGAAATACCTTGAAATGACTATTCCGGCGCCCATCGTAGCGCCTATGAAAAAGCTCGTGAGCAGGAATATGAGGTTGCCGGAGGAGCTGACGGCGGCGAGCGAATTCGTGCCGAGCACCTTGCCCACTATCAGCGAGTCGATGGTGTTGTAGAGCTGCTGGAAGAGCTGACTTAAAAACACGGGCAGCGCGAAGCCCGAAATGAGCTTCCAGGGCGCGCCCTGGGTCATATCCGTTGCGGTATTGCTTTTCAATAAAGTGCGAGACATTCCCGATACCGTTCTTTTTTGCGTCCATTATAGCATTTTCTGCGGAAAATAACAGCGCCGGGTACAAATATAATTTTCTGATCCGCCCCGGGCGTATCAATTATTTCAAAAAGGGCTTTTCCGTGGGCCGAAAAGGTGATATAATATACACAAATAAACCGAGGAGGACTTGACAATGGCGGCTAAAAAGGTCGGCACTCTTATAAAGGAAGCAAGGACCAAGGCGGGGCTCACGCAGGAGCAGTTGGCTTCAAAGGTCGCGGGAGTCACCGCGGGGGATATCTCCAAGGCCGAGCGCGGCGAGAAGGAGCTCACCGAAGCTCAGCTCAAGGCGATAGCCAAGGCAACGGGCGTGACGCAGAAGAGCCTGCTTGAAGCTCCCAAGGGCGGTTCCGCAAGCGCCTCTTCAGGCTCGGGCTCCGGCTCGATGAAGCTCACCGCAGATGAAAAGAAGCTCGTAAAGCTCTACCGAGAGGCGGACGATAAGACGAAGCAGGCGGTAATAGAGCTCTTCAACGAGGGCGCGGAGCAGACGGGCAGCATTCTTTCAAGCCTGCTGGGCGGCGGCTCGGGCGGCTCGGCACTCTCAGGCATAGGCGGGTTCCTGGGCTCGCTTCTGGGCGGCGGCGGCAGCTCCGGCGGCTCCGGCAATCTGCTGGGCTCGCTTTTGGGCGGCGGCAGCGGCAATAATTCCGGCAATTCGGGCGGCAATATCCTGGGCTCCCTTATCGGCGGCGTGCTTGGCGGCAAGCGCGATATGCCCGAGGGAGACGGGGAGGAGGTCCCCGGCGATCTTAAGGTCTACGACGGCGGAAAGGAAAGCTGAATCCAATGAAAAAGAAGGAAGACGGAAGGATAGGAATGGGCGTGTGGCGCTTCCTGCAGTGGGCGGCTCCGCGCTTCGTGGTGCGCAGAATGAGCTACACCTGCGACCGCATAGCGCTTGACGCGCCCTGCCTCATCGTCTCCAACCACGTCACCGACCTCGATCCTTTCCTCGTGGGGCTCGCCCATAAGGAGTCGCCCATCGCGTTCGTCGCGAGCGAGCACATATTCCGCATGGGGCTTATATCAAAAATAATAACCGCGCTCCTAAAGCCCATACCGCGCAGCAAGGCGGCCTCGGGCGCTTCTACCGTCAAGAGCTGCTTGAGAAGGCTCCGCGCGGGCGAGAGCGTCGGCCTTTTCGCCGAGGGCGACTGCACGTGGGACGGCTTGACGCACGGCGTTTTCCCCGCCACGGGCAAGCTCGCCAAGGCCGCGGGGGTCCCGCTCGTCACGTTCCGCATTGAGAGAGGGTATCTCGCGAGCCCGCGCTGGACGGGCGAGGTGAGGCGGGTGCACGTGCACGGCTCGCTCGTGCGCGTCTATTCCCCGGAGGAGCTCAAGGCCATGAGCGCCGAGGAGGTCACCGCCGCAATAGACTCGGATATTTACGAGGACGCTTGGGCAAGGCAGCGCGTCGAGCAGATAGGCTGCGGCGCGGACGACCGTGCGGAGGGCATGGAAAGGGCTTTCGTCGTCTGCCCCAAATGCGGCGGCATAGGCTCGCTGCGTTCCAAGGACAACACCGTCTTCTGCGGGAAATGCGGCTTCAACGCGTTCGTCGACAGCCTCGGCTTCTTTGAAAAGGGCTCGCCCTTCGCGACCCCTGCGGAGTGGGAGGCGTGGCAGAAGGGAAAGCTTCGTGAGCTGCTCGAAACGGGCGCGGCGGAAGGCGCGGGCGAACCCGTGCCCTGCGTTTTCGGCAAAATCGGCGCAAGGCGCGTTTCCGGCCGCAAAAAGGTGCTGCTGGACGCCGATTTGAAGCGCCGGGAGCTCATCGCGGGCGGGGAGAGGTTCGCTTTCGATGAGATAGAGAATATGTCCATGGTCCGTACGAACAGGCTGCTGTTCACCCCGGGCGGGGGATACTATGAACTTAAATGCAAAAAGGGCGTGCTCCGCAAGTATCTGCTCCTGTGGCAGGCGGCGAGGGACGTCCGGGGGGAGGAAAATTAATGGGACCGATACTGCTTTCAACCGGATCCAACGAGATCTTTTACGCGACCGAGGGCGTATGGAGCGCGATATTCCAGCTCGGACTTATCGCGGTGTTCATGCTCGCCGCCAACCTGCTCAGAAGGCGCATACCCTTCATCCGCAGGAGCCTTATGCCGGTCTCCGTGCTCGCGGGCTTCATGATGCTCATTGTGAAAATAGTGCTCGACAAGGGCTTCGGCGTTAAGAATTTCTTCAATATAGAGCTTATGGATACGCTCGTCTATCACTGCATCGCTCTGGGCTTTATAGCCATGAGCCTCCGCGTGACGGAGAAGCGCAAGAGCGCCGAGGCGGCGGTAGGCGCCAAGACGGGCGCGGCGATAGTCGGCTCGTATCTCGTGCAGGGCTTCGTCGGGCTCGTGATAACCGTGCTGCTGGCGTTCACGATCAAAAAGGGCCTCTTCAAGGCGGCGGGTCTCCTGCTGCCCATGGGCTACGGTCAGGGCCCCGGTCAGGCGAACAATATAGGCATGGTGTATGAGACCTACGGCTTTGCGGGCGGCAGGAGCTTCGGCCTTGCCATAGCCGCCGCGGGCTATATCTGCGCCTGCGTCGTGGGCGTGATAGTGCTCAATATCTGGAGGAAGCGCGGGCTCGTGAGCTCTCCCTCGGGAAGCGGCGAGAGCGCGGAAAAGCTCCCCGCCTCCTATTTCCAGGGCGAAAACGAGATACCCGTTTCCGATTCCATAGACAAGCTCTCGATCCAGATGGGCTTCGTGCTGCTGGTCTACATTATCACGTATCTGTTTACAAAGGGCGTGACCTCGGCGCTCGCTGCATGGGCTCCCGGCGTCGGAGATATGCTCAATCCCATACTCTGGGGCTTCAATTTCATAATCGGCTCGGCGATCGCCATGCTCTTCAGGTCGGTGCTCCTCTCCGCCGAAAAGCGCGGTATGATGAAGCGCCGCTATCAGAACAATTATCTGCTCACAAGGCTTTCCGGCTTCTTCTTCGATCTGATGATCGTAGCCGGCATAGCGTGCATAGACCCCGAGGATCTGTCCGGCCTCTGGCTGCCGTTCGCGCTCATGGCGGCCGCGGGAGGAGTCGTCACCTGGTTCTATCTCAGGCGCATTTCCCGCAGGATCTACGGCGATTATTATTATGAGGGGCTCATCTCCATGTACGGCATGATGACCGGCACGATAGGCTCCGGCATACTGCTTTTAAGGGAGATAGATCCCGAGTTCAGGACTCCCGCCGCGAATAATCTCGTGCTGGGCTCCAGCTACGGTATACTCTTCGGCGCTCCGCTCCTCATTCTCGTCACGACGGCGGCAAAGTCGAACACCCTCCTATATATCGTCATGGGCATAGTGGTCGTGTATTTTGCATTGCTGATGCTGTTTATCCGGTATTTCAAGAGCGGCAAGAAAAAATAATCAAAGGTCTGCCCGGGCGGGAGCGTGCCGAAAGTGCGCTCCCGCTTTTTGCAGTTACTGTTCCAGCAAACCTCCCTGATTCTCAGTTCGATGCAAAAAACTCCGAAAATATCATTGAACTATTTTATCCAAAAATTTTGTCATGGCATATTGACAGCGGGAAAAAATGCAATATAATATAACCAAAAAGATAGAGTGAAATAAATTTCAGCCTTTGCGACACATCA
>CAMZFO010000082.1 GCA_947306125.1 uncultured Clostridia bacterium
TCGGCCCGAAGGCCACGCAGCACGGCACGGTGTCGCCGCCGCAGATCACCAGCGTGCCCGCCACTTCGATGCCTGCGCCCTTCGCGTCAGAAGTGTTCGAGGCCAGCTTGCCCTTGAAATAGCTCGTGCTCTGGGCGTAGATGTTCAGTGTGCTGCCCGACGGGACCCTGACGCCGCCGGTTACGGTCAGCGTCACGCCGTCGCAAAGGATCAGATGAGCGGTCCCGGACACATACAGCGAGCTTACGGTCGCGTCCGCGCTGACCACATACCATTGGTTGTACGCAAGTGAGGTCTGGTTCGAGAATACGGTGTAAGTCTCTCTGCTCTGCACCGTGCCGTCTGCGTCGATGTAGCTCACGGGGTCTGACGCACCCGCCATCTTCGTTTCAGGGTCGCACCGGGCGGTGACCACATAAGGATCGTCCTCTGTTCCTGCGCCGGTGACGTCCGCAAACGCCGCAGCCGGCAAAAGCGTCAGCAGCAAAGCGAGCGTCAGCATCAGCGAGATCACTTTCTTTGTGTGTTTCACGGTCATTACCTCCCATTATGATAAATCTTTTATCGTTATCGGCCGAAAAGAAAGGGTCGGGATCCTCCGGTCTTTCTCCCGTCACTTTACGTATTGGCTCAATATCATGCGTTTGAGGATCATCAGTTCCTTTGTCAGGTCCTCCGGGTCGTCCGTCCGTATCACGACGCCCTGCGCGAAGCGCCCCGCCACAGCCAGCATTATGTGCATGGTCGTGTTGAACATGATCTGCTCCGGCTCGTCCGTACGAATACTGCCGTCGCGAACGCCCTTTTCATAGACCCGATGGAACTTCTTTGCAAAAGGCTCAGCCGCGCGCAGATAGTCCTTAAGCTGCTCGTCCGTCGCCTGCTCGTGCTGCACATAGCCGTTGAAATTCTGGTTGAACCGCAGCATATCCGGGTGCTCGCGGTAGAGCAGGATATACGCGTTCAGGTAAAAATCCAATTCCTCTGCGGCATTCATCAGCTCGCCGCCGCGGCGCTCAAATTCCGCCTCGACCTCCAGGAAGAACTCCTCCCACTTTTTGGCCCCGATGGCGATCACGAAAGCAAGCTTATTGCGGTAATAGCGGTAGAGCGTCGCTATGCCCAGCCCGCAGGCCTGCGCCACGTCCTGCATTGGCACAGCCTCGATGCCCTTTTCCGCAAAGATCCGAAAACCCGTCTCCAGCATCCGCTCCCGGCGCTCCGACATCTCCAATTCGTCCCGTTCCAAGTTCCGCATAATGCTTCTCCGCCTTCTTATGTGATAAGTTCATTATCATTATAGCTGTGTTTTGTCGCACAGTCAAGAGGAGATCTGCTTTTTATGACTGCTTTTCTATTGATATTCTGTTGTGATAGATTTCAACTCACGGAATGAGATCCGATCCGTTTTCCCGGCAGATCTGCGATCGGCAAAAAAACCGGCGGGCACACCCGCCGGCATTGGATAAAGCGTCATTCGTCTTCCGCCTTGACGTATCTCACGTATTCATAATCGCTGTGCTCTTCCGCGGTCTTTTTAAGCCATTCGTAAACCTCGTCGCGGAGCTTCTGCTTGGCCTCGGGAGCGGAGAGGGAGGGGTCGGGGAAGAAGGGGTCGGAGATATAGACGTGCCTGTGAGGGGTCTTTATGAACCTCAAAAGCCTCCTGCGCGTGTAGGTCACGCACACGGCGACAGAGGGTACTCCCTGCTTTACGGGGTAGCGGAAGGAGCCCGCCTTGAAATCCCGCACGAAAGCGCAGTAGGGCCAGATGTGCGCCTCCGGGAATATCATCACGGCGCGGCCCTCGTCTATGCGGCGCTCGATGGCGTCTATGAAGAGCGGCACGGCCTCGCGCTCGGTGGGCACGGGTATCGCCCCGAGCATCTGCACGAAGGTGCGTATGCCCTTTATCGAAACCGTGTCGGGGGAGACGAGCACCTGCGACTTGGTCGGGAAGCAGACGAGGGGGCCGCAGAAGGCGTCGAGCCAGTGCGTGTGGTTGGCGTAGAGGAAGAAGCCCTTATCGCCCTCGGCCCTGAGCTTTTTGCGGAGCGCGCGTATCTTCCTCCGCCCGTGTATCGTGAAGCCGGAGACGAGCCAAATGAGCGCAACTGCGGGAATGGCGATGAGGTAGTAGGCGATGAATTCGCCGATGCGCCAGAGGAGCCCCTTGGGATAGAACGGGAAGTCGCTGCCGACCTTGACGGCGCTGATATCGTTGCCGGCAAAGTCGTCGTTCAGCTCGTCGCGGTAGTAAACGACGTCACCTCGCCGCATGGCAGACCTCCGAATTTTCGACTATCATGCGCTCCATCTCGTCCATGCAGCGGTCGAAATCGAACTGGCGCGCGTAGCCGGTGTACGCGGCGCCCTCCTTTTCGCGCTCTTCCGGATGCTCGATCCACCAGTCGATCTTGTCGGCAAGGTCCTGCGGATCGTTGCATTTGAAGAGATTGCGCTCGTCCCGCGCGAAGTACCTTGTCGCGGAGCGGGGAGAGTCGGATATGACGGGCACGAGCCCGCAGGAGATCGCCTCGAGGCAGGCGATCGCTTCGATCTCGATCTCGGCGGGGTGGACGTAGAGGTCGGCATAATTGAGCACGCGCACCATGTCCTCGCGGCTGAAGAAGCGGAATACGGGCGGGTTTTTGAGCTTTTCGGAGCGCTTTTTGAGCTTCTCCTCCTGCGGGCCGCAGCCCGCGAATACGAGCTGTATCTCGTCCGAGTGCTTCGAGAGCGCGGCGGCGTCGATGAGCACCTTGTGCGATTTTTCCTTGCTGTAGCGGCCCGTGAAGAGTATGACGAATTTATCGCGGAAGCGCTCGGGCTTATCACAGCGCTCGCGGCGGAACGCGCGGTTCACGCCGTTCGAGATGACGCGGTGGGTGGTGGGATGCCCGACCTCGGATTCGTAAACGCCGCGTATGAATTCGGTGGGGTAGTGGATGCAGTCGACGTAGCGGTAGACCTGCTTGTCGAACTCCTTGTAAACGAGCTTGTTCACGAGGCGCGAATTCATAAGGAATATGTGGCTCGTGAAATTTTCCGCCTGGCAGTGGAAGCCCGCGGTCAGCGGCAGACCCTTTTCGTGCACGAGCTTCGCAGAGGCCATCGAGAGCGAAAAGGGCACCAGAAGATGCACCGCGTCCGCGCCGTCGAGCGCCTCCTCGAGCAGCTTTCGGTCGAGCTTCGCAAGCACCACGCCGTTATCCGCGAGCCCCTTGTTGAAGGGCCCCAGATTCAGCTTGGGCATTATGAAGTAATCCTTCATGCCCCGCTTGTCCTCGTCCGGGCACACGACACGCACGGTATGCCCCTTCGCACGCATGGAATGGATGAGGTTCATAGCGGCTATGGTCGTACCGTTGTTCTCCCTGCCAAGCACGTCACATACAACAGTGAGCGTCATGGTTCCTCCTGATACTGTTTTCGGGCGAGCTTAACACAAACGAGGCGCCTGCTGCGGATGGGAAACGGAATGGAAATAAAAAATGCCCTATAAAATAAGCGTTTCCCGAATTTGAGCCGCCTGCTCGCTTCGCCGCCCCGGCGCCGGTAATATTTTTACGGACGCCGCAGATGCAATTATAATCATTTGCAGTCGAATTGTCAAGGAAAAAGGGGGAGGCAAAGCGCTGCGGCAGACCAAAGGCCGCCCTTGTCAAGGGGTTCGAAGCCGGTCGCCATCGGCGATCCCGACCATCCGGTGGATGGTTGGGAAGGCGGAGAACGGGCGGCCGGGTCCGCCCCGGGTCATCCGAGCGGAGCGAAGATGACTGGAGGGTGACGCGGAGCGCATTCAGCGGCAGACCAAAAGGCTTCTCCCTTGCGGCACAAGGCGAGACTGTGCGTGCGGGAGCCGGAAAACCTTTGAAAAAGCTCCGCGCCGACGGATATAGGCATTGACAAACCCGTCCGCGGCCACTATAATAAAAATGTAAGAATATATCCTTTTTATCGGAGGAGACCGCCATGAGAAAACTTACTGCTTTTTGCTTAGCCCTGCTCCTTGCCTTCGCGCCTTTCGGCGGCGTGTGGGCGGGAACTATGAAGGAGCAGGAGAAGAATGAACCGTCAAGGGCCGTGAACAATGAGTATCAGCTCATCCTCACCAGCCCCACTGTAACCTTGGATTCGCCTACTGTCGGCAGCAATACCGGCTTCATGGACATTGAGCTCAATGCGAATTCTCACATGTTTGTTGCTGCGTTCATGATCGAGTTCGATCATGATTACTTCACCGCTCAAGCGACGTATAACTTCACCGGCAGTCTGTATAAGGCTCTGAACGCTGCTGAAGCCGGCTTCACCGACGTCATCGGCACCGGTATTGTTCACCCCATGGAGCAGGGCGGCGTTTCCAGCGTTCCCCTCATCCAGCAGTACGGCGAAGAGGGCAAGTGGTACACTGACTTCATGTTTGCTACTAAGCCTATTGACGGGTATGCCAGCACCGGCGGTATTCTTCTCGGCGGGAAGCTCATGCGCCTCAGGTACACATTCACTGCTCTGCCTGAGTACGACACCACCTTCGAGATGAAGCTCACCTGCCCCATCGTGAACTGTGTTGATTACACCACGGATTACGCTCCCCAAAACATTCATCTCACCAACCCCAAGGTCGTCGTTACCGGCTTCGGCTATCACCTTATTACGTATACAGGCGCATACACGGGCACGGAGGTGTTGTATTCTCATCAAAACGCCGTGCTCCCCGTGCTTGACGCGGAGGGGCTGCACTACACGTTCACAGTGAACGGCGAGCCATGGGACGGCACGAACGTGACGGAGGACGTGACGGTGGAGGTCGGCATAGCGATAAACGAATACACGGTCACATTCTTCGATCCCGTTGCGAATGAAGTGATAGAAACTCAGACCGTGGAGCACGGGAACGGGGCCGTCCCGCCCGAGGCGCCCGAGCATGAGGGGTATACCTTTACAGGTTGGGACGCTGACACTATCCGCGTCACGAGCGACATGGTGGTGAACGCGGTATATGAGCCCGATATGTTTACAGTCACCTTCACCGACGGCATAGGGAACGTGCTGGATGAGCAGAGCGTGCCCTACGGCACGGCGGCTATGGAGCCCGATATACCCGAGCGCGAGGGCTGCACATTCGCCGGCTGGGACGCGGATTTCTCCTGCGTGACGGAGGATATGACGGTCAACGCCCTCTGGGAGGTGCGCATCTGCACCATCACCTACGTCGGCGTTTACACCGGCACGGACACGGTGGAGTACGGCGGGAACGTGCTGTTGCCGTATCTGACCTCGCCCACGATGCGCTACACCTTCACCGTGAACGGCGAGCCCTGGGACGGCACGAACGTGACGGACGACGTGACGGTGACGGTGGGCGTCGAGCTCATCACGTTCACGGTCACTTTCCTCGATATGGACGGGACCGTGCTCAAGCTGGACAAGGTGCGCCCGGGCAACCCCGCCATCGCTCCCGAGCCGCCCGAGCACGAGGGCTATACCTTTATAGGCTGGGACAAGGATTTTTCGGAGGTCACGGAGGATATGACCGTCACGGCGGTCTATCAGTCCGCATCGCCCACTCCCGAGCCGACTCCGCCCCCGCCCGTACTCGTCGTGCTCTCGGCAGCCTCCGGCAGGCCCGGCGAGGAAGTATCTTTGGACATGACTATACGGGATTATTTTGAAGTCGATACGCTTGAGGGCTCTGTGGAATACGACGCTTCCGTGCTGACCCTGACCGGGGTAACATACGGCAGCATACTGAACGACGCTGCGGATAACGGCGGCACGGTCATTTTCAATACCGAAACTCCGGGCATTATCGAATACGGATCGAGCGGCTATCAGTTCCATGGAAGGGATTCTGGGTTCAACGCCCTGCTGTTCACGCTCACCTTCCGCATCTCGGAGGACGCCGAACCGGAAAGAAGGAGCAGACTTATTAATCAAGTCAGCGAACTCGGCCGGCATGACGATGAAGGGACCTATCACCACATCTATAATGCTTCATGTGATGGTTACGTGGATATCTGCGGCGAGGAGACAGAGCCCTCCGGGTGGCGCTTTACCGAAACGGATCAGCTCGTTCCGGGAGCGATGTACGTGCTTGCCGCAATGACGGACGCAGGCCCGAAGGCGATCAAGAGCGGCTTCGATGCGGCGACGCTTGAAAGCGTGACCATACGAACGGTGAACGGAATGCCCGTGATCGATACAGGCGAAAGCCTCATCGTTTGGGAGAGGACCGGGGACAACTACTTCCTGAACGGCAGCAGGTATCTTTATCCCACCGCCAGCAGCGGCGTTATGACCTACATCGGCGGGCGCGCCGTAAGCTGGTCCAACGGGCATTTATCGTACTATACGATCACCGGAGGAACTTATTATATCACTCAGAACGGGGACGGCCTCGGCACGAGCACGAACGAGGACGAAGCGCTGGAGTTCCGCTTGTTCGTCAAGACCTGCGGACTTTACACCGTGACCTTCGTTGACGGCGTTACGGGCGAGGAGATCGCGGCGGAGTTTGCCGCGTACGGCGAAAGTGTGACGGCTCCCGAGCCGCCCGAGCACGAGGGCTATACCTTTATTGGATGGGATAAGGACTTTTCGGAGGTCACGGAGGATATGACCGTCACGGCGGTCTACGAATACAGCGGCGCTCCCGCGGGGCTCAGCGGCGACGTGGACTGCGACGGGCTCGTGACAATGGCGGACGTCACCCTGCTCGCTATGTATCTGAACGGCGAAGATCCCGAGATAACGGCGCAGGGCCTGCTGAACGCCGACGCCAACGGGGACGGCGGCGCGGATATCAGGGATATAGCCGCGATCTACGCGGTGATAGCCGAAGGGTGAGAGGGTGAAATGAAGTCGGCGGCATGCGCCTAATGAAGTCGGCGCTGCGCACCTAATGAAGACGGCGTTGTGCGCCTAATGAAGACGGCGCTGCGCGCCTAATGAAGTCGGCGGTATGCGCCTAATGAAGTCGGCGGCATGCGCCTAATGAAGTCGGCGCTGCGCGCCTAACGAAAAAAAGACGCTCGCGGGAGGATGCTGAATTGGCATTCCTTCATCAGCGAAGCGTCTTTATTTCTTCATCAGCCCGTTTATCGGGCGTATTCATTTAGTCGGGATCACTCCCACTCCACGTACCCCTCGTCCACGAGGAACTGCTCCATGAAGTCCATATAGTCGTCCACGAGGCGCATGAGGTAGGTCTTGTACTGGGGCAGGGCTTCGTTCGCGGCGGCGTAAAGGCGCTCGTAGACCGCGTCCTCGTCATAGGGGGAGTCGCCTATCTCGTCCATGTAATCGTGATCGATCGCGACGAGCTTTTCGATCACGCCCTCGAGCTCCTCGGGCTTCATGAAATCGAAATCGCCCTCGTTGTCGAAATTGGCCTTGATCTTCAAGACCGCGTCGGCTTTATTGAAAAGTTCTTCCATTTTTAATATCCTTTCGTTCTGTTTTATCTTACGTCGAATTCTATCTCCGGCAGATACTCCTGCAGGCTGCGGGCGAATTTGCCGTTGTGCTCGCCCTGCTCGCCGGGAGCGCCGAGGATTATGACGCCGACGTTATGCTCGTGCGCGAAATCGGCGAGGGTCTGCTGCACGTTGTCCGTGCGGAGTATGGTCAGCTCCGCGCCGGCGTACTGGGCGCAGGTGAAAAGATACTCGATGGCGTCCGCCTCGTCTATCGAATTCATTACGCGCCTGCCGCTCGGGACGCAGTGCACGATATAGAGGGGCGGCTTTGAGCCGTCCTCGCCCGGCTGACTGCGCTTCACGCCGTGCAGTATGAGCCTCTCGCAGGAACGCTGGCCGGTCACGCAGACCATTATGCCGTTCCTTACGGGGGCCTTGCCGCTGTTCTCCTTTACCTCCTCCGGCTCGCGCTGAACGCTGCTGCAGGGAGGGAAATAAGCCTTTTTCACTGTTATGTCCTCAAAGCGTAAACCAGCTTGTCGGGAATGTCGGAGCCCTTATAGCTCACGCAGTATTCGACGGCCTCTTCGGGAGTGGACGCCGCAAAGAAGAGGCTCCGGAAATCCTTATGGGTGAAGCCCTCCGCCATGGTCTTTTCGAGCATGGCTATGAGGTCGTCGTAATAGCCGTCGGTATTGAGAAGCACTATCGCCGGGTCGATATAGGAGAGCTGCTTCAAGGTCAGCACCTCCATCAACTCCTCTATGGTGCCGAAGCCGCCGGCGAGCGCTATGAACCCGCCGGAAAGGCGCTCCATCATAGCCTTGCGCTCGTGCATGGTGGGCGTTTCTATGCGCTCCGTGCAGCCCTCGAAGTAAATGCCCTTCTTATTGAGCTTTTCGGGTATTACGCCGATTATGCGGCCCCTTTCGGAGAAGGCGCCCCTTGCCGCCGCGCCCATCAGCCCGGAATCGCCCGCGCCGAAAACGAGCCCGAAGCCGCGGGAGGCGATGAGCCTGCCGACCTCGAAGGCGGCGTCGAAATACTTTTTATCTATCCTGTTGGAGGATGCGCCGAAGACGCAGATATTGGATCCACTCATTTCGATCGGTCCTTTCCCTGATCCATTATATCATTTTCAGAGGGATAAAGGAACAGCGTGCATGTCAATAATGTGTTAACTTTCTGTAAAAACTGTGTAAGGCGGGCCTCATCGGGGCAGATCGGGCAGGTATTCGAGCGTCAGCCTGTCGAGCTCGCCGCTCGTGCGCAGCTCGTAAATGAGCATATCGGCTATGAGCGTCAGCGCCGGCTCGTCCGAGGAGGCGATCATGCAGTAATCGACCGTGCCTATGACGGTGCCGCAGAGATAACAGGGGGGAAGCTCAAGCTCCTGCGAGAGCACGTTGAAATACTTGTTGACGTAAGCGCCGGCCATCACCGCGGCGTCTATCTCGCCCGTGAGGAGAGCGTGCAGCAGCTCGTCGTAGGAGCCGCAGCGGATCGACTCGATATTGACCTCCGTGCCGGGCTCGGGAGTGGGCTTGGGCTTGCGCAGGAGCTTCGATATTATGCTCTGCTCGGGCGCGGCGGTGATCTTCGCGGCGTAGGACTTGAATGCGCTGCCGGCGGGGGTCTCGGGGATATAGCCTATCACGAGGTCCTTCGGGAGCTTTGCCGCCGCCTCCTGCGACAGGGTCACGAGGTATACGTTATCCGTGAAGTAGGGGTAGGAATACGAGCAGCCCGCGGAGGAGCCCGTCGGACGCAGGGCGATGGCGACGTCTATCGTGTCGTCCTGCAGCTTTGTGACGACGGTGGTGGAGGTGCATGTCACGAGCTTCACGGGC
>CAMZFO010000083.1 GCA_947306125.1 uncultured Clostridia bacterium
GCTCCGGCCCGACCACGGGCTGCTCTGCCGGCGCCTCCGGCACGTCCGCCGGAACGTCTGCCGGATCTTCAACCGCGGGAGCTTCTTCCCGCGTCACAGGCGCATCGCCCGTGGCAAAAACGCTGCCAAAGCAGCTGAACAACAGCAGCATGGCAAGCAAAAGGGATAACGCTTTCTTCATATTCGACCTCCAAAATGTATTTTTAGTACTGACAGGTACTCAAGTGTAAATATATCAAACAATCGTGGTATTGTCAATAGTATCAAAGGGTACTAAGGTGGTATTGCGGTGTTTTTCCGGAGGCTGCGCGATCTGCGCGCGGCTTTCAAATTCTGAAACATAAAAACCTTTGACGTTCCCTCATCCCCTTCCCCCAATGGAAGGCTGAACGCCGGCAAGGCGGTTTATGCGGCGGCCGCCGCAGCCCTCGATCAACTAAAACGGAGCATCCCGCACGGGATGCTCCGTCTGTGTTTTTGGCCCTTAAGCTTTAGCTGTTGGAGATGATCTCGTAGATCGCGGCGATATCGCGGATATCCACGCCGCCGTCAAGGTTGGCGTTGGCGTTGATCATGCCCTGCGCGCTGATCTCGGGATTCTCACCGTTGAGATACATGGCGAGTATGGTAACGTCGGCCATGGTGACCTCGCCGTTGCAGTCCACGTCGCCGAGGAGAGGCTCGACGATGACGGGATCCGCCTCATAGGTGACGGTCACGGTGACGTTGCCCGCGCCCATTATGCCGGTGACGGTGTCGTAATCGGGGGTGTAGCCCTCGATGACGGGGCTGTCTACCTCATAGCTCGCGCCGTAGGCATAGGTGCCGGTATAGGTGGGAGCTATGGTGTTGCCCTGCTCGTCAACGTAGTTGATGGTGAGGGTGTAGGAATTGATCTGGTACTGAGCGGTGACGATAAGGTCGCTCTGGACGTTGGAGAAGTCAACGTCCCAGCCGGTGAAGGTGTAGCCGGTCCTGCCGGGAACGGCGGGAGCGGTGGCGGCTGCGCCCTCAAGCACCTCTTCCGTCTTCAGCACCGTGCCGTCCCAATCCTTGAAGGTTACGGTGTAATAGGTGGGCTGAACGACAACGGGATCGGTGCAGTAGTAGTTGACGGCGGGGCTGATCTCCTGATACAGCCTTATATTGCCGTTGGTGTTCTTGCTGGTGGTGAAGTAGGCATTGCTGGAGGCGAGAGCCAGATAGTAATAGCCTTCGGAGTCGATCTGGTTGTTCATATCGGCGCCGTTATAGGTCCAGGCAAGCGGCGACGTCCCGACGCAGAGGTATTCATCGGAGCCGAGGGTGAAATACTTGCCCACGGCGTTGTTCTTGAACACCCAGCCCGCGGAGGCGGAACCGGACTCGATCTCCCAGAGCACGGTCTCGGGATCCACGCTGCTTGCGAGAGTTGCAAGGCCGTTGCTTACCGTTATGCTCTGTACGGATACGTAGTGGTTGTTGGAGGTATTGTAGGTGGTGTTCTTCGCGGCGTAGTTGCCGGAAGCGATTATGTACCTGCCGCCTACCGCAAGATCGTTGGTCTGCTGATAGATGATATCTCCGCCGGTATCCTCAACGCGGGTAAAGAGCGCGTAGAGGGTGGCGTTGCCGGTGACGGTGTAGCTTGCGCCGGGCGCATAATACGCGGGCACTGCGGTGGTCTCCTCAACGTGGTCGCCCACCCAGCCAATGAACTCCCAGCCTTCGGGATCGACCGTGACGGAGGAGGGCAGAGCGATCTGGTCGTTCACAAACGCCGTCTGGCTGCCCTGAGCGACGCCGGAAGCGACGAAGCTGACGGTATAGGAGGGCTTGGGAGCGAAGTTGACGCGGATGGTGCAGTCGCTCTCGGCGGAAACGCGGATGGTATTGCCGCTGATGGTACAGGTCGCGGTGCCGGAGATGACGTCGCAGCTCTCAACGTAATAACCCTCGGCGGGATACGCGGTGATGGTGCTGCCGGAAACGGAAACGGTGCCGTAAGCCTCGTTATTGGAAACGGCGGTCACGTCAAAGCCGCCCACGCCGGTCAGCGTGATGACTTCGGAGGTGTTGTGACCGTAGTCGCCGACCTTTACGTAAACGGTGGAGGCGGTGGTGGAGAAGTTGATGGTGGTGGACTCGCCGCGGGAGGCGGGAGTGATCGCCTGCTCGGTGATCTTGGTGGTGCAGGCTGCGTTGGAGTAAATGCCTATCCATGCGGCGTAATGCTCGTCATGCACGGTTATGGAGGAGTTCGAGCCGTTGATGTTCCACGCCGTTACCTCGGGAGCGGTAACGTCGACGGTCATGGGCAGCCTGATCTCCGCGCACTCGTTCTGCTCGGGCGTGAAGCCGGGATTCTGCAGATAGTGATAGAGGTTGAACACGATGTGCGTTCCCTCGGCAAGGCCGGTCGGCGCCCAGCTCGAGAACATATCGGAGGTGATATTGTCGGAGCTGTGATAGAAGTCGGCGGAGCTGTTGCCGTTGGGATAGTTCCAAGCCTTGGGGAAGTAGGAAAGATCGACGTCGAGATATACCTCGCCGGTATCCTCGTTCCAGATCTTTATGCCGCCTTCGCCGGCGTTCCTGATAAGATCGTAAACGATGCGGTCGATCTGATCGTAGTACTTATCGCCGTTGGGAGAGAGCGTGCAGCGGTCGGCAAGCCAGTCGCTGGTGGTGGCGTAGGGGTTCACGCCGAAGAGCATATAGCTGGAGCTCGACTGCTTTGCGCCTACCTGCGTCTGATAGGAGGAGAGGTGCACGTTATACTTGTTGACTCCCTTAACGGCGTCGATGTAAGTATAGCGGTCGAACACGGAGGCCTCGTTCCAGTTGCCGTAGAAGCCGAGCCACGGGATCGACAGGTTGACCGTTCCGGAAAGGGTGATCACGCCGTCGACGTAAATGCCGTGGGGGAAGGTGCTGTCGAACTCGGACTTGATGGACGAGTTCAGGGTCACGGTGAGTGTGACCTTCTTGGTGCCCCCCGCGGGGACGGTGAAGGAGGTGTCGCCCGAGACGGTGGCGCTGGAGGCGATGTTCCTTGTCGAGCCGGAGAGCACGCGGACGGACTGGCTGTTGACGGTGGCGGTGGAGGTGTTCTCCGTGAGAACGGAGGTGGAGGCGGTGTAGCTTAAGGCGCTGGAGCCGAAGTTGACGACGTTGAAGGAGAGCGTGTAAACGCCGGTCTTCTGGGGATCGTCGCCGATCTCGAGCTTGGGCCTTGCGCAGCCGTCAACGGTGACGTACGCCTTGGTGGTGATGGCCTTCTGCAGGTCGATGATGCCCGCGCCCTGGGTGCGGGGGGAGGTGTTGGAGATGGGGTTCGCTGTGCACATGAGCAGGCGGTTGACCATATCCACCTTCGCCTTGCCGGTGAGGGAGGGCCATGTGGCGTTGACGTAATTGGTGATGAGCGCCTGAGCGCCGGCGACGTGCGGGCAGCTCATGGAGGTGCCGGACTTCGCGCCGTAGCCGGTGGTGGAGCCGGAGAGGCTTGAGTCGGTCGCGGAATAGATGCTGTAGCCGGGAGCGGTGACCTCGGGCTTTATCTTAAGATCCGCGGTGGAGCCGTGGCTGGAGAAATAGACCATTGTGGCGTTGCTCTTCTGGCAGCAGGCCACGCAGAGGGACTCGGTATATGTTCCGGGGGAGCCGACGATGCCGTTATCGGGGTTCATCGCGAGCGCGCCCTTATAGCTGGAGCCGTAATACTGGATGCCGGAGCTGGAGCCGTCGTTGCCCGCCGCGCAGGCGACGTTGACGCCGGTATTGCTGAGCAGGGTCATTACGGAGTCGATCTCCTCGCCCTCGGAGGTGAAGCCGCAGCCTGCGCCGAGACTCATGTTGGCCGAATCGACCTGCAGATACGCGCAGTCCTCAAGGGCGGCCATGATGGTATCCCAGCTTGCGCCGCCGGAGGAGCCGAAGACCTTCATGACGACGAGCTGCGCGTCCTTGGCGACGCCGGTGTAGCTGGAGCCGGAATAATAGCCGCAGGCGATGCCCGCAACGTGGGAGCCGTGATCGGAGCCCGCGTCGGAATGCGAAACGTCGGTGTCCTTGCCCGCGTAATCGAAGCGGAAGGGCACCTTGCCGCTGTAATAGAGATTGGAGGCGGAAAGCGTGCCGGAATAGAGCTTTTCGCACTGCATGTTGTTGTTTGAAAGCACGCTCGAAATGGTGCTCGAGCTCATCTTGGGATCGGAGGGAGCGGTCTTGAAGGCGTTGTGGTTGACCACCGCGCCGGTATCGATGACGGCGATGGCGGTGCCCTTGCCGGTGTAGCCCGCGCTCCACGCGTCGTCGGCGTTTATGAAGCCCACGCTGGTGGAAAGCCTGTCCTCCTCGCCCTCAAAGGTGACGGGAACGCCCCAGCTCGGAGCGATAAAGGCCTTTTCGACCTCGGGCAGCTCCGCGATCTTCTTGATAAGACTGCGGGGAGCTTTCACGGCGAAGCCGTTGAAGAGCAGCTGATAGCGGAAGGTGACTTCCATGGGCTGATCCTCGGGGAAGAGCGCGGCGATCTTCTGTTCGATCCTCGACTGCTTGTTCTTGAGAACGGCGGTGAGGTCGTTCGCCCGCTTTGAATTGACGTCCGTTACCTTTGCGGCGACGGGCGCGTCCTTCAGCTTGATCATTACGGTAACGATCTCATTGCGGTCGGTCGTCTTTTCTTCCGAGTAGGTCCTGACCGCGTCGGGATTGACGGGGTCGGGCGCGACTTCCGGCGACTTTGCGAAGCCGGTCGGCGCGATTGCCATGATCATGATCAGGGCAAGAAAGATGCTGAGCAGTTTTTTCATTATGTTCCTCCTTCCGCTGCGCGGTAAAAATATGCCTGTATATTATATCACCCGGCCGCATCGTTGTCCACACTCCGAAAAAATATATGGCCGGACCGCGACCCTCCCGCGGGCATTTCGAAGCGGTTGACATTCTCCCGCGAACATGATAGTCTTTATTATAGGAGGATGTGCGCCGTCCTCCGGCAGAAATAAAAAAGGACGATACTGTTATGAAAAAGACCCTGATAGCCGCCGCTCTGCTGGCCGCATTCTGTTTTTCGGGCTGCAGGCCCGCCGTAAATCCCGACTCCGGCTCCCCCACTCCCGCGCCCTCCGGCTCCGTGTCGGTCGTCGTGAACACCGCCGTCATTTCCGCCTCTGACGATCCGGATCAGCAGGCGCCCGCCTATACCCCCGGCCCCGCCTCCGCGCAGTACGAACACGCGGTCTCGATCGTGGACGGCTGCCTCGTCGCGGGCTTCTTCGACTGGGAGTTCTTCCTTGCCAAGGCCGCGGCAAAACATCCCGCCGAGGTCGTCGTCTGCTCCGCCGAGGGCGGCGTCGAGACGGTGCTCAGCCTCAGCCGGGACGAGAACGGCTTCACCGCCTCCCTGAACGGCTCCGTGCAGGTATACCCCTATCTCGTGAAGCTGACGGTCCCCGAGGGGCAGCTCGCGGTGATGACCGATGAAGAGGGCGTGACGGCCGAAAGCTTCTTTGCGGGCTCCGACCCCGCCGCCGCGCGCGTCGGCACGCAGACCGAAAAAGGCCTCGTGGTATTCACCGATCTCGTCGGCTGAGCCTTCCTTTACGATATTACAAGCTCTTTACAATTCTTTACGGGCCCTTGATTGATAGGGGGCCCACTTCTTTATATAATGTATACACTGAGAAACGCGGAACAGCCGCATTTTGCAAGGAGGTGGTAATATGTTCTTCGTGTTTTTCATCCTCGCGACAGTCTTCTTTGCGATCAAAAGCTCCCTTGGCGAGGAGCTCGCGGGCTGCGCCTCCCCCGAGGTATGCAGCCGCGCGGTGGTAGTAACGAAGAGGACCCATATGAGCCGCGGCGAGAACGCTTCCACCACCTATCACGCGACCTTTGAATTCGAGAACGGCGAAAGGAAGGAGCTTCGCCTTTCCGGCGGTCAGTACGGCTATATCGCAGAGGGCGACGTCGGTATGCTGACGAGGAAGGGCGGCCGCTTTATCGCCTTCCGCCGCGTGGAGGATCGCTACACCGCGCAGGATCCCGACAGGGCCGTGCACGTCTGCCGCTCCTGCGGCGCTACCTACGTCGGCCGCGTATGCGATTACTGCGACACCCCCTGGACGGAAAAATAATGCTTTTCATTCGCGTATAAAAGCATTATAATAATAGGTAACGAAGCCGCCGGCAAGCGCATCTTCCGGCGGCGTTTCGCGCTTTACACGATCACGCATACGCGGCAAGGAGGAGAACATGAACGGCATTTTTGCGATCATCCCCATACTTATGATCATCTGGTTTGCTTTCGTGGCCTATTTGGTCGTCAGAAGGCTCAGGGCGGCTTCTCAGGTGAACGATCCCAACGCGGCGGCAAACAGCGGCGAGGCGACCGTGGTCGACAAGCGGCAGGCGTCCAACGCAATGCCCGGCATGGAATACCTCGTGCTCTTCGAGGACAACGCCGGCGCCCGCATGGAGCTTTACGCCAGCTCGGAGCAGTTCGGGCAGATGGCAAAGGGCGACAAGGGCATACTGACCTTCCGCGGCAACACCGTGGTCTCCTTCATACGCCAGAGCAGCGCGTATAACTCGCAGCCCAAGCCCGAGCCCACCGGCGAGTGGCATCACTGCCCCGCCTGCGGCGCCACCTATCAGGGCTCCGTATGCGATTACTGCGGCACGCCCTGGCAGGCCGCTGCTGAAGAAAACAAGAAATAAAGGGTGGAATTCCCGAAAGGGAATTCCGTATGAAGTATATACCCCTCATCCACCGCCGACTGCGTCGGCGGTCCCCCCCTTATCACACCCCGAGGAAGCCCCGGGGATCTGATGAATCTTATGGAAAAACGCTTTCGATCGCTCACGATAATCGTCCACATACTCGTCTGCACCCTCGTCGCCGCGCTTTCGGTGGTCGCAGCTCTGCTTGAGCTGCCCCAGCCCTGGCTCTCCGTGGCGATAGGCGGCGCGATACTTTTAGGCGCGGCGCTGCTGCTGCTCTTCAACAACGCCCTTATGCGGAACGAGAAGAAATACCACGGCGCGGATTACGCCGCCATGATCGACTCCATAACGGGCGGCGTGCTTGTGCTGGACGGCAACTCGAAGGTCTACACGATAAGCGAGGACGCGCGCAGTTATCTCGGTCTGCCCGAAAACGCCGTCGGTATGCAGAAGACGGAGGCGATACGCGACGAGGAGCTGCTGCGCTGCATAGCGCTTGCCGAGAAGGGCGAGAGCAGCCTCACGGAATACACCTCCCGCGGGACCACTCTGCGCGTGCTCGTCGACCCCGTCATTTTCAGCGGGCAGATAGTCGGCACTATGCTGCTCCTGCTCGATATGGGCGAGCAGCTCTCGCTCCAGAAGCTCCGCCGCGAGTTCACCGCCAACGTCAGCCACGAGCTGAAAACGCCCCTGACCTCCATATCCGGCTATGCGGAGATGATCGCGACGGGGCTCGCGTCCGAAAAGGACGTGCCCGAATTCGCCGCCCGCATACAGAAGGAGTCGAAGCGCCTGCTCGCGCTCATATCGGACATAATAAGGCTTTCGAGCCTTGACGAGGGCGCGGAGAGCGAGAAGGAGTCGGTCGATATCGCCGAGGTCGCCGACGAGTGCCGCGACGTGCTGTTGAAATCCGCCGAGGATCACAAGGTGGCTCTCGAGCTCGACACGGCGGAATTCATCGTGAACGGCTCCCGAAGCCTGCTTTCCGAGATGCTCTATAATCTTATGGACAACGCCATCCGATATAATAAGGAAGGCGGCTCCGTTTTCGTCACGGTGCGTCCCGGGCTCGTCTCCGTGCGCGACACGGGCATAGGCATACCGGAGGAGCATCTGCCCCATATCTTCGAGCGCTTCTACCGGGTGGATAAATCCCGCTCAAAGGAGACGGGCGGCACGGGGCTCGGGCTTGCCATTGTCAAGCACATCGCCGAAAAATACGGCGCCTCGGTCGAGATAGAAAGCAAGGTCGGCGAGGGCACGGAAATAAAGCTCGTTTTCCATTGACCGCCGCTTGCAAGACCGCCCGCGTTATGTTAAAATATATATAAGATCTCACAGTCCGCAAGGACGAGAAAGGATTAACGATGAAAAAGCTCCTCTCTGTCATTCTCATGCTGCTCATGGCAGCCTCGTTCGCCGTTCCCGCCCAAGCGGGCGGCGTCGCCCCCCGGGATATGTCCGTCGTCTACACCGCCTCGACGGTCGACGCATCCGATCTCGGAGTCGGGGACAGCTTCTACGTTTACATTGATATTTCCCAGTATTCCGCGCTCTGGAGCGGTCTCTGGCTCCTCGATTATCCCGAGGAGCTGGTGACTCCCACCGCCTCCTCCTCCACCTTCCCCGGCAGCCTTGCGAATCTCGTTCAGGACAGCTGGGACGACGATACCGCCTATTCCGATAAGCCCGGCGTGCTCACCACTCCGGAGTATTCCGGCAGCTACGGCGAGCCCGGCAATATGTACTCCATGACGGGTATGTATCTCGATTCCTTCCAGTACGGCGGAGTGCAGATGGGCGGAAGCTTCGTGCGGTTCAAGTACCGCATCGACCGCCTTCCCACCACCGCGGAAGCCATGCATGACGAAAACGGCTATTATATCGCGTTCCCCCTCCTCGTGATCGAGAGCACGTACCTCGTGCCCGGCACCACCCAGACCTACGTCCCGCATGAGAGCGTGTCCGTCGTGAACGGCAAGGTGTATATGGACGCCCAGCCCGTTGCCGCCCATACCGTTTCCTTCTACGGCTACGGCGGTTCGCTCGTATCCTCCGTCGAGGTCCCCGACGGTCAGTCCGTGCAGGCTCCCGCCGTTCCCGGCTTTGTCGAGACCGAGGCCGGCACCTACGCCTTCTACGGCTGGGATCGGGATCTCTCCTGCGTGACCGCCGATATGGACGTGCACGCCGTTTATCTGCTGCTCGGCGACGTTGACATGAACGGCGTCGTTAACAGCTCCGACGCGCTGCTCACCCTCCGCACCGCCTCCGGTCTGCACGTGCTCGATCTGCAGCAGGCCTTCGCGGCGGACGTCTCCGGCGACGGCTCCATCACCTCGCTCGACGCGCTCAAGCTCGCAAGGTACGTCCTCGGCCTCGTCGGGTCGCTGGCATATTGAGTTATGATCCATAAAACCGTCGGGTATATGGCGCGGCGTGACAAGTAAGTTTTTGAAAGGATCCGTGCCGCGCCGTAATGAAGACGCCCGATAAACGGGCTAATGAAGGAATGAAGACGC
>CAMZFO010000084.1 GCA_947306125.1 uncultured Clostridia bacterium
GCACCAACGGCAAGACCACCACCACCGCGCTGACCGGCGAGATATTCAAGGCGGACGACGCTTTGAAGAACGAGGGGCATAAGACCTTCGTGCTGGGCAATATAGGCGTGCCCATCACCGAGCACGCGCTCGAGACCCGCGCGGGCGACACCGTCGTTGCCGAGACCGCCTCGCTGCAGCTCGAATCCATAGTCGATTTCCACGCGAACGCGGCGGGCCTGCTGAACATCACCGAGGATCACATAAACCGCTTCGGCTCGATGGAGGCATATATCGCCGCCAAGCTGCGTATGTTCGAGAATCAGACCGAGGACGACATAGCCGTGCTCAACGCCGACGATCCCATAGTCGTCAAGGTCAAGACGAGGGCGAGGAAGCTCCTCTTCTCCCGCCGCCACTCCGTCGTGAACGGCGCGTTCGTGCGGGACGGCATGATCATCTACCGCCGCGGCTGCATAGAGGTCCCCGTCATCCCCGCGGACGAGCTGGGCATAATAGGCGGGCATAACCTTGAAAACGCGCTCTGCGCCGTGTGCCTCTCGCTGGGCATGGGCGTGAGGATAGACGCCGTAAGGCAGGTGCTCCGCTCCTTCAAGGGCGTCGAGCACCGCATAGAGTTCACGAGAGTGCTGGACGGAGTTACCTATTATAATGACTCCAAGGGCACCAACCCCGAATCGACCATAAAGGCCATAGAGGCCATGAAGCAGCCCACCGTGCTTCTGCTCGGCGCGGGCAATTACGATAAGCAGAGCGATTACCGCCCCGTCTTCCGCGCGGCAAAGGGCGTCGTGAAGGCCGCCGTCGTGAACGGCTCCAACACCGAGGCCATTATGAAGGCCGCCGTGGACGAGGGCTTCACCGAGATAGTCGCCGTCGGCGAGGATTTCCGCGAGATGATAATGACCGCCCGCGGCCTTGCCCGCGAGGGCGACGCCGTGCTCCTCTCCCCCGCCTGCGCGAGCTGGGGGATGTTCACCGATTACGAGGAACGCGGCAGGATATTCAAGGATATAGTCAATTCGCTGTAAGGGTTTCACCCCGAACGGCAAGCGGTTTTTCACCCCTCAGTCCGCATTCGCGGACAGCTCCCCTGCGGCATTTCGCGAAGCGAAAGACCGCGGCAAGGAGGAGCCAAGCCGGGCTGATCTCAACCCAATGCCTCCCCTTTTTAAGGAGGCGAATGTCGGTTGCGGAGCAATTCAAAGCGTCCGGTGGACGGTTTGAAAGACATGAGCCGGGCGGCCGGGTCCGCCCCGGTGGGGTAAACTTCCCCTCGCGAAGTCAAGCTTTTTCACCCCTCAGTCCGCATTCGCGGACAGCTCCCCTGCGGCATTTCGCGAAGCGAAAGACCGCGGCAAGGAGGAGCCAAGTCGGGCTGATCTCAACCCAATGCCTCCCCCTTATCCGGTGGGGTAAACCGCCTATCAAGAAACAAAGAAGGAGCCATCATGGAATCAACGAGCGCGGCAGCCCCGAAACGCAGGGGCAAGGTCATCCTTCAGAGGCACGGAATGGATTTCCCCCTCTTTATTGCCGTTATGCTCGTCTGCGCCTTCGGGCTGGTCATGATGTACTCGGCAAGCTATTACTACGGCCTCACCAGTCATAACGACGGCCTCTACTTCCTAAAGCGCCAGTTCCTTTTCGCGGCCATAGGCACCGCCTCGCTCTACGGGCTCTCGCATATAGGCTTCCGCTTCTACCGCAAGCCCTGGGTGAACTTTCTCGCCTATTTCGGCGTGGTGGGGCTCATATTCCTGACACTCGCCTTCCCGCCCATCAACGAGGCGCGCCGCTGGATACCCCTGAAGATATTCAATCTGCAGCCGACCGAGCTGGCCAAATTCGTGCTCGTAATGACCCTTGCGAACATAATGAGCCGCAAGGTGGATATGCAGAACCTCATTGCGGGCGTGTTCCCCTGCCTCATAGTATTCGGTCTGCTCTGCGTGCCGACCATACTCCAGCCGAATCTTTCGATGGTCGTCATATTCGCCATCGTCACCTATATCATGCTGTATCTGGGCGGCACGCGCCTCTCGCACAGGCTGCTCATAGTGCTCATAGGCCTCGCCGCCGTCGCCGTCCTCATTAAGCTCAAGGGCTACCGAATGGACAGGATCACCTCGTTCATCAACCCCGACGCCGATCCCCTCGGCAAGGGCTATCAGCAGAGCCAGGCGAGGATAGCGCTGGCCAACGGAGGGCTCTTCGGGCAGGGGCTCAATTTCAGCCGTCAGAAGCTCAATTTCCTCCCCGAAAGGGAGAGCGACTACATACTCGCCATAATCGGCGAGGAGCTCGGCTTCGTGGGCGTTTTCGCCCTGCTTGCCGCATACGTGTTCATCGTTTTCCGCGGTATCAATATCGCCATGCGCTGCCCCGACCGTTTCGGCAGGCTCCTTGCGGGCGGTATAGTCGCGGTATTCGCAGTGCAGGTGCTCGTCAACGTCGGCGTCGCCTCCGGCGCGCTCCCCGCGACCGGTCAGACGCTGCCGTTCGTAAGCTACGGAGGGACGTCCATGATAGTGTTCCTTTCCGCCATGGGCATACTGCTCAATATTTCAAGATACACCGAGGTCAACTCAGAAAATGCAAGACGAGCAAAACAACCGCAGGAGTGAAACCGGCGAACGCATGAAAAAGGCGAGGCAGGAGAGGCTCGAGACCTTCCCCGGCGCTTTTTCGCGCCGTGCCGAAACGGGGACCCGCCCCTCCGCTCTGCGTGAGAAGCTCGCCGCGCAGAGGGCGGAGGCCGCGGAGCAGATAAAGCCCGCTGCATATACGGACAGGCCCGCAAAGCCCGCCGCGGCCGTGACCGGCAGGGAGGCCGACGAAAAGGCCGCCGCGAAGGCCCGCAGGCTCAAGCCGAAGAAGGAGACGCCGCCCGTCACCGGGCGCGAGGCGGACGAGCTCCGCGAGAAGAAGGAGCGCGCAAAGGCGGAAAAGCAGGCGCTTGCCGAGCGTAAGCAGCTTGAAAAGCAGCTCCGCGCCGAGGAAAAGAAGCTCAAGAAGCAGGAGGCCAAAAGCGACCGCGAGGCGAACAAGCTCATAAAGCAGGAGGTCCGCGAGCAGGAGGAGTTCGCCCGTCAGGAGCGCCTTATGGCGGAGACCGCCGAAAGGCTCGAGGCGAAGGAGCTCAGGGAGGCCGAGAGGGCGGAAAAGCGCTCCCGCCGCGAGGCGGAGAAGGCCGAAAAGCTCATGCAGCGCGAGGAGGAAAAAGCCGAGCGGAGGGAGCTCAGGGAGGCCGCGAAGGCCGATAAAGCCGCTCTGCGCGGGGACGCGAAGGAGAGGATACGCGAGGTCAAGGCCAAGCGCAGGGAATTGAGGCGCGAGCAGCGCGAAAAGCAGCGCATAGAGGATATCGAGAGCGGAGCCGCCGCAAAGAGGCGCAACGCCGTGTTCATAGTGCTCGCAATACTCATGGTCGCAGGCTTCTTCGTTTTCGTCTATTTCTACGCCACGGTCGACACCATCAGCGTGCGCGGCGCGAACCGCTTCACGCCCGAGGAGATAATCAATTATTCCGGCCTTTATACGGGCAAAAACATATTCCTTTACGACCTTGACGAGGCTAAGGCCAATATCGAAAAGAACACCTACATCCGCGTCAGGGATATTTCTCGCCTCTTCCCCAAGGAGCTCCTTATAGAGGTCAGCGAGCGCGGGGAATTCGCGGCGCTCATTGGCTCCGGAGGCTCCGCGAGCGTTATCGACCGCGAAGGCGTAGTGCTCGACGTGGGCAGGAAGAGCGGCACCGAGGACCTCGTGCAGGTGCTCGGCATGGTCACTATGGGCCAGTCCGTGGGAGTCGCCATAGACGCGGACAAGACCGCGCTGCGCCCCTTCGTGCTTATGGAGATCATCCGCGCCATAGGCGACAGGAGCGACGAGATACTCTCCATCGACGTCTCCAATACGGCGAGCCTGCGCATAGTCACAAAGAGCGGCGCGACCGTAATGCTCGGCGATTCCGTGGACGTCAGTGAAAAGGTCGGGTATATGTTCGGCGCATTGAGCAAGCTCGATGCGGTCGCTCCCGGCACGGTCATATACATCCACTCGAACGGGACCGCGGATATCTCCCATCCCACGCAGCAGCCCACCGAAACTCCCGCTCCCACCGAGGAGATCTCCGAAACGGACGAGCCCGCCGATACGGCTGAGCCTGGCGATACTGACGAGCCCGCCGATACGGACGAGCCGGACGATACCGGCGATAACGGCGGGGATCAATAATGCGTTGTCCCTTCTTCGCGGTGACGCAACGCGGGGAAGGATAGCATAAAAAGAGCTTTATACGGCGCGCAGCCCTCCTTAGACGCAAAGGCAGGGCTGTTCGTCGTACCATCCCGCACGCACTCCCCCGCCGCCCGCCGGATAAAGCGCGGGAGATCAAATCAACGGAATAACATTATATAATGAATTACTTTTTTTCATAAACACCTTGACAATTACGCCCTCCTCATATATAATGTGTTTGTAATGAAAGGAGGTATTCGCATGAAACGTTTGATTCTCTTTCTTTTAGCCGCTCTCTTACTTCTTACGGGATGCAAAGCAAAGGTTCCGGAGACCGCCGAGTCGACTAATTCGGCAGAGCCGACTGAGTCTACTAAGCCGGTTGAGTCGGCCGAGCTCACCGGGCCGGTTTCCGGCATATACTGCGTGCTCGGCGTTGACGGAGAGCGCACTTACCCCGAATGGACGGCGCTGAAATTCGATTTTGAAAACGGCAAATTCAATTTCGGCACCCCGGTCGTTACCGAAGATTGGATAAGAAAGGGCGAGCTTACAGTCGAGGGAAACCGCATAACCGCGGTGAGCAACAAGCAAAAAAGCGTTTTTGAGGACGGCCAGCTCAAAATACTCGGCAACATTACGTGGGTATTCGAGTTTCAGGCCGACGGCACCATCCGCTTTATACCCGAAGGCTCCGACGAATACACCATTTACGGCACGGAGCTTAACGCCGAAAGCGTCCTTGTCCGCACGGGAGACCTTGATAAGCCTCTGGAGTGATGTTTGAACAGGTCAAGCAGGCCCGCCTTAGGGTGCATTCACTTAAGGAGATGCGCCCTTATATGGCGGGCTTTTTATTATGCGCGGAGCTTGCCCTGTCGCGCCCGTTCGTGGTATAATGTATCGGCTTGAGGCCGGGGCCCCGCGGCTCCCGGGCTCCGTCACGGATTGTTTACAAATAAAAAATAAATATAGCCCGAATTAGGCTTGCACAACATATTGTGGCTGTGTTATAATGAGGCAGCATATTTCAACAATATGTCTTGTATCGCGTCGTTTCGACGGGATACCGCGCAAACTGCTATTTCCGGAGGGCATAAAATGCGTCATTGTGCCATTCTTGATATAGGCAGCAGCAAGGCAGTCTGTATGATAGTTTCGGGTGAGCCCGACGGAGCCATGATCGTTCACGGCACCGGCGTTCGGGAGTATTCGGGTTACAGGCTCGGCGAGCTGCCGCCGAAAAGGGAACTTGCCGAGACCATAGTCAACGCCGTGCACGCGGCGGAGAGGGCCTCGAAGCTCCGCGTGAGGGAGCTGACGGTCGGCGTTCCCGCCCCGTTTATGAAGACCGTTAAGAGTCAGGGCCGAGTGGACATACTCTCCCGCAACGGGAGGGTGCTGGCCTCCGACCTCGAGAACCTGATAGACGGCTCGCTGGAGTTCGAGGCGCCCGAGGGGTATTCCCTCATCCACTCCACTCCCCTCGCCTATTACGCCGACAGGACTCCGGTCCACGGCTCGCCGGTCGGTCTGCCCTGCGCGGTGCTGACCGCCGACGTTTCCCATTGCTACGTCGATAACGAATTCACCGATCTCGTGGCCTATGCGCTGGACGGGCTCGGGATATCCGTAAATTCATACGTTTCCTCCGCGCTTGCCGCCGCCTGCTTCTCCGTGCCGGAGAGCGTGCGCGCGGGCTCCGTCTTCCTGATGGACTGCGGCGGGACGCACACCGATATCACCCTGCTCAAGGGCAACGCGGTCGTCGAGTCACGCTCCGTCGCCATCGGCGGAAAGCATTTTACGAGCGATCTTTGCTACGGTCTCCGTCTCCCCGAGGGGGTCGCGGAGGACATAAAGCGCCGCTACGTGTTTTCCCTCGATTACGGCGAAAGCTGCGAGCGCGTGCGCATTCCGAACGAGGGCGTTTTCGATATCGAGCACAGCTTCATCCAGCTCATCCTGGAGTCCCGCGCGGACGAGCTCTGCGAGCTTGCGGCGGAGGCTCTCGACGGGATGGGCGAAAGGAGCATCCCCGTTTGGCTCGTCGGAGCGGGGATGGGCTCCATGCGCGGCGCAGGCGATTTCGTAGCCGAAAGGACGGGCCGCAAGGTCTCCGTCTCCATGCCGAAGGTCAGCAGGAACGGCTCGCTCTCCTTTGCCGTCGCCTTCGGGCTTGCGGATTTCGCGCTTTTCCGCACGGGCAGGACGAGCACCATCAAAAAGACCGAGCGGCTTATCCGCCGCACCTTTGATTGGAGAACATGACCAAATCCAACATACAGACAGCATCCATGGAGGTGGAACAAATGGCATTTGATTTTGAATTGGACCGTGAGCCCGGCAACGTCGCTCAGCTCAAGGTCATCGGCGTCGGCGGCGCAGGCGGCAACGCAGTCAACCGCATGATCGACGCGGGCCTCAACAACGTTGAGTTTATTTCCATCAACACCGATAAGCAGGCGCTCGCCAATTCCAAGGCGGACGTCAAGCTCCAGATCGGCGAGAAGGTCACCAAGGGCCTCGGCGCAGGCGCTAAGCCCGAGAAGGGCCAGTCCGCGGCCGAAGAGAGCATCGAGGAGATCGCCGAGCTCGTAAAAGGCGCGGACCTCGTGTTCATCACCTGCGGCATGGGCGGCGGCACCGGCACCGGCGCGGCTCCCATTGTCGCCAAGGCCGCCAAGGATCAGGGCATACTGACCTTCGGCGTCGTCACCAAGCCCTTCTTCTTCGAGGGCCGCTCCCGCATGAAGAACGCTATGAACGGCATCGACAAGCTCCGCGGCGTGGTCGACGCTCTCATCGTCATCCCCAACGACCGCGTGCTCAAGGTCGCCGGCGATATGCCCGCGAACGACGCCTTCCGCGTTGCGGACGACATACTCCGTCAGGGCGTGCAGGGCATCTCCGACGTCATCACCAAGCCCTCGCTCATCAACTGCGACTTTGAGGATATCCGCACCATAATGCAGAACAGCGGCATGGCGCATATGGGCATAGGCACCGCCAAGGGCGACAAGGGCTGCATCGAGGCCGTCAAGCAGGCGGTCGAATCCCCCCTGCTCGAGACCACCATCGACGGCGCGAAGGGCGTGCTCATCCACATCGTCGGCGGCAACCGCTTCACCCTGAACGAGTTCAACGAGGGCTGCATGCCCGTGCAGGAGGTCGTCGATCCCGACGCCATCATAATTGTCGCCATGAGCAATGAAGAAGACATGGGCGACGCCGTCCGCGCGACCGTCATCGCGACCGGCTTCGGCTGGGGCGAATACGATCTTTCCGGTCAGTCCCCCTCCCCCGTGAAGAAGCCCGCCGAGGAGCCCAAGTTCGAAGCTCCCAAGTTCGAGGAGCCCAAGTTCGAGGAGCCCAAATTCGAGGAGCCGAAGTACGAGGCTCCCAAGTACGAGCCTCCCAAGTACGAGCCTCCCAAGTACGAGCCTCCCAAGTATGAGGAGCCCAAGTACGAGGAGCCCAAGTACGAAGCTCCCAGGTACGAGGAGCCGAAGTACGAGGAGCCCAAGGAGGAGCCGAAGGAGCCCTCCATCCGCAAGGCGGTGAACACCTCCGCCGAGCCGCAGACGGGCTACGAGCGTCCCCGCAATTTCCGCCCCTATGAGCCCGCTCCCGAGAAGCCCAGGACCGAGTACAAGCCCCGCTATACCGAGGAGGACGAGCTCAAGACCACCGATCTCGGCAGCGTCCGCGGTTCCCGCCGCGACACCCGCGAGCCCGACTATTACTCCGAGGTCAAGGAGGAGCCCATCCCCCGCCGTCCCATGAACGATGACGAGCCCGAGGAGGATACCGGCTACACTCCCAGAGGCGGCCTCGAGGTGCCCTCCTTCCTCCGCCACAGGAGCAAGAACAAGGGCCGCAAATAAACCTCATCTCACCTGCGGGGAATGCGCCACGCATTCCCCGTTTTAATATGCTGATATACAGGGAGCTTTTATGATCGGCGTCACAGATATTCTGGGTTACGGATTCTTCGATTACAAGTACAATATCCCCGATTTTTCCTCGGATCTCTTCTGCCCCGCGCATATAGGGTACATCGTGCTCGTCTATATGCTCGGCATATTCGGCTCGTACCTTCTGCGCAAGGCCGACCACCGCCGCATATCGGCGCTGCTCAAGGCGCTCTCGGTAACGGCTCTCGTGCTTGAGACAGCGAAGATATCATGGGAGAGCTATTACGATATCTCCTCCGGGCGCGGCTTCAATTATTTCGGCCTGCTGCCCGTCTATACCTGCTCGCTCTATATCTACACCATGCTCGCCGCCGCATGGGGCAGGGGCCGCGCACGCGAGTGCTCGCTCTCGTTCCTGACGACGGTCGGGCTCGTATACGGCGCGATAGGCGTCGTCTACTGCAACGGCCTGAATTTCTACCCCTTCTGGACCTTCGGCGCCTTCTACTCACTCTTCTTCCACTCCGCCATGTTTTTGACGGGTATGTTCCTGCTCGTATCGGGCTATAAGCGCCTCGAGTGGAGGGACGTGCCGCTCTCGTTCATCCCCATATTGCTGCTCTCGCTCGTCGCGATACCCATCAATTACGCAATAGGCTCGGACTATATGCTCATTTACAGCGGCTCCGGCCTCCCCCTTTACGAGGAGCTCGCCGCCTCCCTCGCGGAAAAGGGCTTGAGGTGGGTCTACACGGTCATTATGATGCTCACCCACCTGCCCATCGCCGCGCTCGTGGTCGCCGTGTATAAGCTGATCGGCGGCTTGGCGAAGCGCAAAAGGGGCTGAATGCGGCCATATCCGGGACGGGATCTCCCGTCCATCGGATTGATGACAAACCCTACGATGCCCCATACCGGATTATAGAATCATTTGAA
>CAMZFO010000085.1 GCA_947306125.1 uncultured Clostridia bacterium
CATCGCCTGTAGGCTTCCCTGAACCACTCGCCCAGCGAGTGGTTTTACACTACAATAAAAAAGAGCGGCTGCGCCGCTCTTTTTTTGCGTTCAGATCATTCAGCGACCTCGAGCGCGAGCTCCATCATCGCGGTGAAGCTCGTCTGGCGCTCCTCGGCGGTGGTCACGGGCTCGTCGTTCACTATGTGATCGGAAATGGTGCAGATGCACAGCGCGTGCTTGCCCGCCCTCGCGGCGTTCATATAGAGCGCGGCGGATTCCATCTCGACCGCCAGTACGCCCATCTTGCACCATTTTGTGGTGCTCATGGAGTCGTCGTAGAAGGTGTCGGAAGAGAGTATGTTGCCAACCATATAGCGAAGGCCCATCTTCTCCGCGGTATCTGCCGCCTTCTTCAAAAGCTTGTAGCTTGCGATGGGGGCGTAATTGCCGGGCAGCCCATACTGCGAGACGTAGTTGGAATTGGTGCAGGCGCCCTGCCCCAAAACGACGTCGCGGATATGCAGATCCTTGTGCAGCGCTCCGGCGGAGCCCACGCGGATAATGTTTTCCACGCCGTAGAAATTGAAGAGCTCATAGGAGTAAATGCCGATCGAGGGCATACCCATGCCGGAAGCCATAACGGAAACGCGCTTGCCCTTATAGAAGCCGGTGTAGCCCTGCACGCCGCGGACGTCGTTCACGAGCACCGCGTCCTCGAGGAAATTATCCGCGATGAACTTGGCCCTTTTGGGGTCGCCGGGCATGAGCACGGTCTTTGCGAAATCGCCTTCCTTGGCGGTAATGTGGGGAGTGGGAATAGACATACGGGCTCCTCCTTAATCCTTCGACCTTGTGGTGACTTCCTCGACGACCTTCGCCTTGAAATCGGCAAGAGGCATGGTGCCGAGGTCTCCGCCCTTGCGGGAGCGTACCGCAACGACGCCGTTTTCGACTTCCTTGTCGCCTATGATGAGCATATAGGGTATCTTCTGCATCTGCGCCTCGCGGATCTTGAAGCCGATCTTTTCATTCCTCAAATCGGTCTCGACCCTTAAGCCCGCCGCCTCGAGCTCGGCGGCGATCTGCTTCGTCTGCTCGGCGGTGCGGTCGGTCATGGCCATTACCTTTACCTGAACGGGGGAGAGCCAGGTGGGGAAGGCGCCCGCGAAGTGCTCCGTGATGACGCCTATGAAGCGCTCGATGGAGCCGAACACGACGCGGTGGATCATAACGGGCCTGTGCTTCAGGCCGTCAGCGCCCATGTACTCGAGCTCGAACCTTTCGGGGAGCTGGCTGTCGAGCTGTATCGTTCCGCACTGCCAGGTGCGGCCGAGGCAGTCCTCAAGATGGAAGTCGAGCTTCGGGCCGTAGAACGCGCCGTCGCCCTCGTTGATGACGAATTCCTTGCCCATCTCGGTTATGGCGGCCTTGAGTATCTCCTGATTCTCTATCCATTCCTCCTCGGTGCCGATGTGATCCTCGGGCATCGTGGAAAGCTCTATCGTGTATTTGAGGCCGAAGAGCGAGTAGACCTCGTCAAAGAGCTTGGCGACGTTCTTGATCTCGTCCTTCATCTGCTCGCGGGTCATGAAGATATGCGCGTCGTCCTGAGTGAAGCAGCGCACGCGGAACAGGCCGTGCAGAGCGCCGGAGAGCTCGTGCCTGTGGACGAGGCCCAGCTCGCCGCAGCGCAGGGGCAGCTCGCGGTAGGAGTGCGGCTCAAGCTTGTAGACGAGCATACCGCCGGGGCAGTTCATGGGCTTTATCGCAAAATCCTCATCGTCAATGACGGTGGTATACATATTGTTCTTGTAGTGTCCCCAGTGACCGCTGCGCTCCCAGAGGGTGCGGTTCAGTATGATGGGGGTGGAGATCTCAACGTAGCCGTAGCGCTTATGCACCTCGCGCCAGTAATCGATCAGCGTGTTGCGAAGCACCATGCCCTTGGGGAGGAAGAAGGGGAAGCCGGGACCCTCGTCCATGATCGTGAAGAGCCCGAGCTCGCGGCCGATCTTGCGGTGGTCGCGCTTCTTGGCCTCTTCGATGCGGGTGATGTACTCGTCGAGCTCGGCCTTCTTTTCAAAAGCGGTGCCGTAAATGCGCTGGAGCATCTTGTTCTTCTCGCTGCCGCGCCAGTATGCGCCCGCGATGCTCATCAGCTTGAAGTTCTTTACCTTGCCGGTGTTCTCAACGTGAGGGCCGGCGCAGAGATCGACGAAATCGCCCTGCTTGTAGAAGCTGATGACGGCGTCCTCGGGCAGATCCTCGATAAGCTCGACTTTGTAGGGCTCGCCGCGCTCGGCCATGTACTTTATGGCCTCCTCGCGGGGCAGCTCGAAGCGCTCGAGAGGCAGCTTCTCCTCGACTATCTTGCTCATTTCCTTCTCGATCACCTCGAGCTCGTCGGGGGTGAAGGGCTCGTCGACGTCGAAATCATAATAGAAGCCGTTGTCGATAGCGGGGCCGATGGCAAGCTTCGCCTCGGGGCGGACCTTCTTTACCGCCTGCGCGAGGATATGGGAGCCGGTGTGGCGCAGGGTCCATCTGCCGTCCTCATCGTTGAAGGTGAGGAGCTTAAGCGAGCAGTCGTGCTCTATGGGGGCAAAAGCGTCGTGACGCTCGCCGTCGATCTCGGCGGCAAGCACAGCCTTCCTCAGACGGGGGCTGATGGATTCCGCGACGTCGAACGCCGTTACGCCGTTTTCAAACTCCTTAACGGAGCCGTCAGGCAGAGTGATGTGGATCATTTTCAAAATCTCCTTTGGTTATAATAAAAAATTGAACCGTCCCCGAAGCATGCTTCGAGGACGGCGCTTACCGTGGTTCCACCTCGATTGGGATGATATCCCCTCTCGACACGGTCGCATAAAGCGGGGGACCGCATGCCCGCTCGGTCACGGGACGGTATACCGCGGCTCCGTTTGCTTCGCTTTCAGCCAATGGCGAGGCTCTCTTATAAAACAGCTCGTCCGCGATCGTTGTTCCCGATCAGCCCGATATTCGATTAAAAATGATTTTACTCCTTCATGCAAAAAATGTCAAGCACAAATTTAGAGCTTTTGAACATATTAGTATTGACGATCTTTTTGAAGGGGGAGCCGATGCCGGAGTATTCCGTAATGAGCATTGAGTACGGCAGGGAACTGCGCTCTTTTTTCGTCCGCAGGATAGGGCGCTCGGGGCTGAAAGCGCGGGCGCGCACGGAGGGCGGCGCGGTCAGGGTAAGCGTATCCGGGGAGGAAAAGGCGGTTTTTTTCAGGATGCTTGCGGAGCATATCGTGAAGGACTTGAGGCCCTTCGAGCTCGCTCGCTTCGTGGGGCTCCTCCCGGCTTCCATGCGGGATAAACGCGCGATACTGCCCTATGCCCTCGAGCTTGCGCGAGGCGGAGAGGACGGGGATATCGAGGCCGTTTCAAACGCTCTTTTCGAATACTATAAGGAGGAGGACTCCGTGATAACGGAGGGCTTTTTGAGGTTCCGCCTTTCCCATCTGCTCGAAAAATGGGCGATGGCCGTGGACAGAGCGGGGGAGGAGCTGCTGCTCGAGAGGGAGCTTAAGGAACTGTTTTCGATAATAGGCCTCGTGACCGATCACGGCGCGCCCGAAAGCGCCGGCAAGGAGGCGGAGCTCATACTTTACGCCGACGGGAGCTGGGTGCTTTCCGAGGAGCCGAATTGCAGGATAGAGGGAGCGGAGTCCGACAGATCGAGCCTGCTCGCGCTGCTCATGAGCCTTTCGCCGGGCAAGCTGACCGTCTACGATCTTACCGGCGGAAACGGCGCGGGGTTCAGGCGCACGCTCTCCGCCGTATTCGGAGACAGCGCAATTTTTTATATTTCCACTTGATTTTTAACAATTAGTTCATATTTACGCGTTCTTTTAATGTCGAAATCCGTCCGGTAATGTGCTATAATACCAAAGTACCTAAATATGTACTTCATTTAAATTACCGGAAAGGATACATAAATATGTCTCGAAAGAATGGCGCGGCAAAGGCGTTTTTAAGATGGCTGCGCGTGCCTGCCGTAACACTTCTTGCCGCGGCCGCGGTCGCGCTCATAGTGCTGCCCGCGGTCTTCAAGACCGGCGAAAGGGGGACGAGCCCCGAGGATCAGACCGCCGATACAGGCGATACTCCCGCGGTGAGCGTTTCTCCGGATGAAAATTCCGATACCGAGGGCAGGGTGTTCCGCGTCGGCGACGTTGACAATGAGGTCGTCAATATCCAGACCCGCCTTATGGAGCTTTACTATATGGAATCGGACGAGCCCTGCAATATCTATAACCAGTCGGTATCCAACGCCGTGAAGCTCTTCCAGCGCACCCATTATCTCACCCAGACCGGTACGGCGGATGAATCGCTGCTCGATCTGCTCTATTCGCCCGTTGCCAAGGAGTATATGCTCGAGCTCGGCAACAGCGGCGAGGACGTCTCCAATCTGCAGCAGAGGCTCGACGCGCTCGGCTATTATGATGAAAAGCAGAACGGCTATTTCGGCGTAGCGACGGAGGATGCGCTCGAGGAATTCCAGACCGTTAACGAGCTCCCCGTCGACGGCAAGGCCGATATAGAGACCATGGAGCTGCTCTTCTCGCTCGACGCGCTCGACGCAAAGGGCAGGCCTATCGACGTCGAAAGGTTCTACGAGGAGTCCGAGGAGCCCACGCTGGCGCCCATAATAACCGCGGAGCCCACTCCGGAGCCCACCGCGACTCCGACTCCCACGCCCACGCCGACTCCGACCCCGACTCCGACGCCCACTCCGACGCCCACTCCGACTCCCACGCCGACTCCGACTCCCACGCCGACTCCGACGCCGACCCCCACTCCCACGCCGACTCCGAAGCCCACCAAGACGCCGAAGCCGACCAATACTCCCAAGCCCACGAATACTCCCAAGCCGACGAATACGCCGAAGCCGACCAATACTCCAAAGCCCACGAATACTCCCAAGCCGACGAATACGCCGAAGCCGACTCCGACTCCGAAGCCCACGCCGACTCCGACTCCGAAGCCGACTCCGACTCCGAAGCCCACGCCTACGCCGACTTCCACGCCGACTCCTACTCCGAAGCCGACGCCCACGCCGACTCCGAAGCCCACGCCGACTCCGACCCCGAAGCCAACCGCAACTCCTACACCGAAGCCTACCGCGACTCCTACACCCAAGCCCACCGCGACTCCTACTCCCAAGCCCACCGCCGTTCCCTCGTCGGACGTTGAGGGGTTCGTATCGGTGCTCATGGATCAGCTCGGAAAGCCTTACGTCCTCGGCGGCAACGGCCCAGACGTGTTCGATTGCTCCGGCCTCGTCTATTATTGTCTTAAGAGGGTCGGCGTCAATATCGGCAGGCTCTCCGCACAGGGCTATTCCGATTATGATGGCTGGACCAAGATAGAGTCCATATCCGATCTCAGGAGGGGCGATCTGGTATTCTACTGGAACGACGCCCACAGTCGCGTTACGCATGTCGGCGTTTACCTCGGGAATTCACGGTACATCCATGCTTCAAGCTCGCACGGTGAGATCGAGATAGCCGATTTCGGCTCATGGTCGATCTCGCATTTCAAGCATGCCAGGAGGGTTTTTGACTGATGATAAAGGTCAGGATGCTCGTTCTCCTCGATATCCTTCATGAGCTTACCGACGAGGAGCATATCTTGAACAGCCAGGCGCTGCTTGCGGAGCTTGCGAAGCGCGGCCATACCACCGACCGCCGCTCCGTCTACCGCGACGTCGACGCGCTTACGGAGTACGGCTTTGACGTAGTCACCACCGCAAAGGGCTTCTATCTGCGCAACCGCAAATTCACCCTTGCGGAGATAATGCTGCTCATCTCCGCCGTACAGGCCGCGCCTTTCGTCACCGAGTCCAAGACCCGTGCGCTTATGGATAAGCTCGTGAGCTTCCTTAGCCGCTATCAGCAGGAGGGCATAAGGAACGCCTCGAATATCCGCGGCGTCAAGTTCGGCAACGAAGAGGTCTACCGCACTATCGAGATGATCAATTACGGCATCGCCTCCGGCAGGACAATATCCTTCCTGTATTATAAGCGCAGCATAATGCGCCGCGACGTCGTGCAGAGGAGGGGCAAGCGTTACGTCGTCAATCCCTATGCGATGGTCTGGGTGCAGGACAGGTATTATCTGATATCCAATATGTGCGGCAAGGACGGGCTCACGCATTTCAGGCTCGACCGCATCCGCGACGTCCGCATCGAGGATGCTCCCGTGGCTCCCATCGGCGAGGTCTCCGATATTGAGGAGCCCTTCAACGCCGTCGAATACGCGTCCAAATGCCTCAATATGTTCGGCGGGGAGATAAAGCGCATAAAGCTCCGCTGCAGTATGGAGCTTTTGAACGAGCTCTTCGACCGCTTCGGCGAGGATATCCCCGTGCGTAAGGACGGCGAGGAGCATTTCATAGCCCTGGTGGAAGCCGCGGCAAGCGAGGGCTTCACCAACTGGGTCTGCCAGTACGGGAACAGGGTGGAGGTATTGGAGCCCGCCGACGTGCGCGAGTCGGTCAGGACGCGCGTCATGGAGGCCGCCGAGCTTTACAAGGAGCAAATATAATTTCCCGGTTGTTTGAAATCGGGCTCAATGATGGTATAATAGATCCAATAACGTTTCAGGGAGGAAACTTGGTTATGAAGACACTCGTCAACGAGCAGGAGATCAAGGACAATCTCCGCTTCCTAAAACAGCTTGCGAAGTCCTTTCCCACGCAGGAGGACGCAATGACTGAGATCGTCAACCTGAGCTCCATACTTGCTCTGCCCAAATCGACAGAGCATTTTATGAGCGACCTGCACGGTCAGGGTGACGCGTTCGAGCATATCCTCAATAACTGCTCCGGCGTAATCAGGAACGAGATCACAAGGCTCTTCAAGGATGAGCTCAGTTTCGAGGAAATGGAGACCCTTGCGACCATAGTCTATTATCCCAGGCAGAAGATCGCTCTTGAGCTTCAGCATATAGAGGATAAGGACGCGTGGTTCAAGCGCACTCTCCGCCTTCTTATCCGCCTTGGCAGGAAGGTGTCGAGCAAGTATACCAGATCGCGCGTACGCAAGAATATCAGCCCCAAATTCAGATACATCATCGAAGAGCTGCTCACCGCAAGGATCAATTTCCACGATCTTGACGCCTATTACGACGAGATCTTCGATTCCATAATCCGCTATGATTACGCCGAAAACGTCATCGTGGCACTCACCGACGCCATCAAGCGCCTCGCCGTCGAGCGTATGCATATCGTCGGCGACATTTACGACAGGGGACCCGAGCCGCACCGCATACTCGATCTGCTCCTCGAGCATCCCTCGGTCGATATCCAGTGGGGCAACCACGATATTCTCTGGATGGGCGCCGCAATGGGCGACAAGACCTGCATCTCCGGCGTGCTCACCAACAGTTTCCGTCACGGCAATCTCGAGCTCATCGAGGACGTTTACGGCATCAATCTCCGCCATCTGCTGATGTTTGCTCAGGAGACCTATAAATCCGCGCTCGTGTTCAGGCCCAGGAAGACCTCGGTCGACTCGTATTATGATAATCCCGAAACGAATATAAGGGCGAAGCTGCATAAGGCGATATTCGTCATCATGCATAAGCTCGAGGGCCAGATGATCAAGCGCAACCCCAATTTCAAGCTGGATCACAGGCTCCTGCTCGAGGGCATCAATAAGGAGCATTCCACCATCACCATAGAGGGCGTGACCCATCCCATCAAGGACGCGGATTTCCCGACTATAGACCTGAAGGATCCCTATAAGCTCACCGAAGAGGAGCAGCAGATAATCGACGAGCTGCAGCAGTCCTTCCTCAAGAGCCCCAGGCTCCAGAAGCATATGCGCTTCTTCATCGAGCGCGGCAGCATGTATCTCATCGTCAACAACAATCTGCTCTATCACGCGCTCGTTCCCATGAATGATGACGGCACCTTCAAGGACGTCGAGCTGGGCGGCGTGCCCCGCCACGGCAAGGAGCTCTTCGATTACCTCGATTCCGAGGTAAAGCGCATATATCACACCGATCCCGAGGAGCGCACCGAAAGCGAGCTCGACCTCATGTGGTATCTGTGGTGCGGTCCCGATTCTCCATTCTTCGGCAAGAATAAGATGACCACCTTCGAGCGCGTCGAGATAGACGACTCAAAGACTCATAAGGAAAAGCGCAACGCCTATTACAGCTATCAGGATACCGAGGATATGGCGATCAATATCATGCACGAGTTCGGCATTGAGGATACTGATAACTCCGTCATAGTCAACGGACATATCCCCGTTGAAAAGATCAACGGCGAAAACCCGATCAAGGCGAACGGCAAGCTCATAGTCATCGACGGCGGCTTCTCACGCTACTATCAGAAGACCACCGGTATCGCCGGCTACACACTGACCTATGACTCCCGCGGGCTTTATATCGTAGCTCACGAGCCGTTTGTCAGCCTCCAGAAGGCGATAGAGGACAACGCCGATATCAAGGCCACCATAGACGTTCAGGATATCCTCGCCACGAAGGGCCAGATGACCATAAGGGATACCGATAAGGGCGCGGAGATCGAGGACGAGATAAGGAGCCTTGAGATGCTCGTCCAGGCCTTCGAATACGGCCTGATCAAGGAAAACGACCAGACAAGGCTCGTAAAGGTCCACGTAGTGGACGACAGGTAACGATCAAGCGTCCGGCTCCGACCGGACGCTTTTTTGTAGTGAAAAACCACTCGCTGGGCGAGTGGTTCAGGGAAGCCTACAGGCGATG
>CAMZFO010000086.1 GCA_947306125.1 uncultured Clostridia bacterium
GCGGATACACCTGCAAAAAGCTGTAAAAGGCAGATCGCCAACTTCCAGTTTGTCGTTATATCGCAAAATCGGGATTTGTCGAGGAGAAAATCCATGAAACGTAAGGCAATACAAGTCAGCATATCCGAATATCCGGAAGCGCTTTGGGAATTCATTAAAGATTCTCCTGTCTATGACAGCAGTTGTTCCAAAGAGGCACAAGTGCTTTTCATTGACAGAGACGAGGGCTTCTTTTTAAAAAGGGCATTGAACGGAACACTTAAGACAGAGTCTCTAATGACGGAATATATGCATTCTTTAGGCTTGTCGGCGGAAGTGCTGTACTATGGGTCATCTGAAAGCAATGACTTTCTTCTTACTAGGCGAATTCCCGGTGAAGACTGCACAGATCACAGATATCTGTCCGAGCCTGAAAGGCTCTGTGATACTACTGCCACGCTTTTGCGTTCTTTGCATGAGACAGAAGCAAGCGGATGCCCTGTGCGGGATCGGACACAGACATATACAAATGCTGTGATGAAAGGGTTTGATGGCAGCAATTATGAACCGGATCTTTTTCAGGGGATATGGGAATTCAAATCATTTAATGATGTTCGGCGCATAGCTGAAGAGGGCCTGCCGCTTCTAAAAACAGATGTACTGCTCCACGGAGATTATTGTCTGCCCAATATACTACTAAATGACTGGAAATTATCCGGATATATAGATCTCGGAAACGGCGGCATGGGAGATCGGCATATTGATATTCTTTGGGGCATATGGACACTCAGGTTCAATCTCGGAACAAACAAGTATACTGATCGTTTTATGGATGCTTACGGAAGGGAACTGATCGAACCGGAGATGCTGCGTATGGTCGCAGCAATGGAAATGATTGGAACCTGACAAATTCCCGTTTGCCGGGACGACCGAAAAACGTCATGGAAGGAGACAGAATATGGAAATCAGATATGCCAAACCCTGCGACATTGATTTGATTTCGGAATACGACGAGCACGTCTCAAAGGATGAAATGAAAAACGCGATCGCGATGAAAAGGATCATACTCCTGTTCATCGACGGCGAGTTCGAGGGCTGGCTGAGATTCAACCTTTTCTGGGACAACATTCCGTTTATGAATCTGCTGTTCATCTTGGAGGAACAAAGAGGCAAGGGATACGGCAAAAAGCTGGTCGAGTTCTGGGAACGTGAAATGGCGGAGCAGGGCTTCAGATTTGTTTTGACCTCATCTCTGTCGGACGAAGAAGGTCAGTTCTTCTACAGAAAGCTCGGCTACACCGACAGGGGAGCGCTGGTGCTGCCCGATGAACCGCTGGAGATCATCTTTTATAAAAACCTGTTTGAAATCAATGGATGAGTTGCGGTTTTTATTACGTAAGAAAGATCGCCAACTTCCAGTTTGTCGAGCTCTTAACAACTAAACCTATCATACCTTAAGCACCGTTCCCGCGGTGCTTTTTCTATGCAAAAAACTATAAGGAAGGAGAAAAACTCATGGCAGAATACAAGCTCAAAATGACGCAGGATGAGAAGACGACCGTTCAGAACGCGCTCATCAACATGCGTTACTCGTCCGCGGTGGACGAGATCCTGGCTGAAAAGCCGGACGCGCTCACAGCGCAGCTTCAGGCACTGCGTTCCGTGCAGAAGTTAGGATATGAACGATAAAAAGCAGGAGCGATCACGGCATTGTCAAGGCAGTTACCCTTTCTGCCCATCGTTATCTTCTGTCAGCTGTTTTCTTATGGGAAAACCCTTTTCTTTCGCCCCGAAAGCAAGCGACAGCGGTGCGGTTTTTGCGTTAAGCCGCCCCTTTTCCCTCCCTCCCCCGCGGGATGATTGACAAGTACGGGTTTTTTTGATATATTGTTTCCAAACCGAGCTAAAGGAGAGCACAGCGATGATAACTCTGAACGTAACTTACAAATGCCGCCCCGGTATGCGGGAGGAATTTCTGGAGAGGATAATGGCGGAGGGGATCGACGCCGCCTCACGCAGCGAGGAGGGGAACCTCAAATACGACTATTATCTGCCCTTCGACGGGAGCGACGAGCTGCTCCTCGTTGAAAAATGGCGGGACGGAGAGGCTTTGAAGGCGCACGCCGCCGCGCCGCATTTCAGGCGGCTGGGCGAGATCAAGAGCGGATACGTGCTTGAAACGGCGATAGAAAGGTATTGCGGGCAGGAGGCGAGCGGCTTCCTTGAGCTTGCCGAAAACCGTTATTCCGTAAGGAGATTTTCGGATAAGCCTGTCGAGAAGGAGAAGCTGGAGCTCATTTTGAAGGCGGGGCAGGTCTCCCCCACGGCCTGCAATTATCAGCCGCAGAGGGTGTACGTGCTCCAAAGCCCGGAGGCGATGGAAAAGCTGCGGAAATGCAAGACCTCGGACTTTGGCGAAACGCTGGCGCTGCTCGTGTGCTGTGATAAGGACGAGTGCTGGAAGCGCGATTACGACGGCAAGCCCAGCGGCGAAATAGATGCGGCGATCGTCGCGGCCCACATGATGCTTGAGGCGTGGGAGCTTGGCATAGGCTCCACCTGGGTCATGCACTTCATACCCGAGGCGGTGCGGTGGGAGTTCCGCATTCCCGAAAACGAGGAGCCCGTCGCCCTGCTCGTGATGGGCTATGCGGCGGAGGGCGCGCACCCGGCGAGGCTGCACGCGCAGAAAAAGCCGCTTGAGGAAACGGTGAGATTCTTCTGATAACGGCGCGGGATAATACGACGGAGGTTTGCTATGGCGCTAACGATAGTATTCCAGGCTGCGCTCTGGATATGGTTCCTCGGCTGCGTGACGACCTACCGTATCGGCGGGCGTCTGCTTGTTGAGGGCGAGGGCGTTAAAAGCGCGGAGTTTGTCATGCTGTGCCTTTACAGCCTTGGCCTCGCCGCCTTTTACTGCATAAAGCCCGCCGGGCGATGGATGCTTTTTGGCGTGCTTGCGTTTTGGTTTGCCGTTCAGTTCAGGTTTCACTGGTATTACACGATATTCGGCGCAGGGGAAAACAAGCTCAAGGGCTATAACGAATGCTTCAGCGGCACCCTGCGCGTATTCCCCGTGAGCGAAAAGCGGCTGATACCCGATCTTTACCACATAGTGCTGCACGCGCTGATACTGATAAACGCCCTGCTGTGCGCGCTCGTTCGATATTGAGGTAATAATATGTGCGGACGATATTATTTGGAAAGGCAGTTCATGAGCCTTGACGACGCGGAGGAGATGCGTCACGCGGCGCGGGTCGCGGAAAGGCTCAGGGTGAGCATGAAGACCGAGGGGGAGATACGCCCCACGGACGTCGCGCCGGTCATCGCGCCCTCGCGGGAGGAGCGCAGGCCGGATTCCTTCCCCATGCAGTGGGGCTTCATTCACCCGACGCGCGGTATGCTCGTTTTCAACACCCGCTCCGAGACGGCGGCGGAGAAGCCCATGCTTTCCTCAAGCATAGACGAGCGCCGCTGCATAATACCCGCCTCGTGCTACTTTGAGTGGAAGAAGACCGAGAGTGGCAAAAAGGAGCGGTATTCGTTCCGGGCCGAGGACGGCGCGCCCCTGCTGCTTGCGGGGCTCTACGTGCTCTCTCCCGGCAGCCGCCTGCCCTGCTTTACCATACTCACCTGCGGCGCTGCGGGGAGCATAAGGGAGCTGCATCCGCGTATGCCCGTGCTCGTGCCCCGTGCCCGCGCGGAGGAGTGGCTTTCGCCCAAAACGGATTTTAACGGGATAATACGGGAGCTCGGCGTGAGCGTTGCCGCCGCGAGGTCCTGAGCGCCCTCATACAGGAGAAAAACATGGAAAACAACGAGAACAAGACCGCAGATTACGACCGCGTATACAGCGATATGCTCGCGCTGCGCGAGTCCCTGATGAAGCTGAGCCGGGCCGACAGGGAGCGCCTGATAAGGGCCGCCGTGCCCGTCTGGGCGCCCAAGACCGACCCCATTAAGGCCAAATTCATAACAGCCGCCATTATGAAGCTGCTGGGGTGAGCGCATGGCAAAAGGACTGCTTGCGCGCGGAGGCACAAAGAATGAATTCGGCCGCACCGCCCGGTGAAGCTGCCGGCAAGATCAGTGAATGAAACGAAGACGCTTCGCTTATGAAGAATATCATGGGTCCTTCAAGCGAAGCGTCTTCATTTTGCCGCGGCGGACGCCAAGGAAGGTATGGCGTCCGGACGGGGCCTGTCAGTCCTGTTTTTTGCCGTACGGGCAGCACCCGCCGCACGAAGCGCAGTTTCCGGTGCATCCGCCCTTCCCGCTCTTCTTCTGCTTGACGAGGGAGAAAACGGCGATCCCGACGAGTATGAGCACCGCGGCGGCCGCGATCAGTGTCGCCGCGTTATCCGCGATCCACGCTAACATGTAAACTGCACTCCTTTCGGTTTTTTCAGATCTTCACCTCATGGGTGAGCTTGGTGGCTTCCTTATACTTCTTTATGAACAGCATATAGATCATCGCGCCGAGCACCGCGAAGGCGGCGGCGAGGCTTATGACGTTGACCGTCGTTCCCGCGCCGGTCGAAAGCTTGCCGGTCACGAGGTTGCCGAACTGGTTTATCATGAGCGCGACGGCGTAAGCGAAGCCGCACTCATAGAGTATTGCGAACCACGTCCAGCCGCGGTTGTTCATCTCGCGTTTGATGGCGCCCATAGCCGCGAAGCAGGGTGCGCAGAGCAGGTTGAACACGAGGAACGAGAAGCCCGCGATCTTCGTTTCGAAGGCAGCGGCGATATTGGGCCAGCCGCCGTAGAGTATGCCCATTGTGCCGACGATATTCTCCTTCGCCACGAGGCCCGTAACGGAGGCGACGGCCGCCTTCCAATGGCCCCAGCCGAGAGGCGCGAATATCCACGCTATGCCCTTGCCGATATAGGCGAGTATCGAATACTCCATCTCCTCCTCGGCCAGCATGCGGAAGGTGCCGTCCACCCAGCCGAAGAACGAGGTGAACCAGACCACGATGGTGGAGAGCAGGATTATGGTGCCCGCCTTCTTGATGAACGACCAGCCGCGCTCCCAGGTGGAGCGGAGCACGTTCTTGAGAGTGGGCAGATGGTAGGCGGGCAGCTCCATAACGAAGGGAGCGGGATCGCCCGCGAAGCGCTTGGTCTTCTTGAGCATTATGCCGGAGATGATAATCGCCGCCATGCCGATGAAGTAAGCGGAGACCGCGACCAGCGTGGATCTGCCGAACAGCGCGCCCGCGATCATGGAAATGAACGGGAGCTTTGCGCCGCAGGGGATGAACGTGGTGGTCATTATAGTCATGCGGCGGTCGCGCTCGTTCTCGATAGTTCGCGAGGCCATAATGCCGGGAATGCCGCAGCCCGTGCCGATGAGCATGGGGATGAAGGACTTACCGGAGAGGCCGAAGCGCCTGAAAATACGGTCGAGCACGAATGCGATACGCGCCATATAGCCGCAGCCCTCGAGTATCGCAAGCAGGAAGAACAGCACGAGCATCTGGGGAACGAAGCCCAGCACCGCGCCGACGCCCGCCACGATACCGTCCTGAATGAGACCGTAAAGCCATTCGGGGACCCTGAGATTGCCTTCGCCGTCAAGCAGCAGCTTGTCGATGAGAGCGGGGATACCGGGTACCCACACGCCGTCCCCGGCGGGATCGGGCTCCTCAAAGCCCTTCTCCTCAAAGTATGCGACGGCGTCCTTAAACGTCATCGCGTTCGTCTCTTCCTCATCCGCCCCTTGGGGTATCGTGTCGTAGTAAACGGTGAGCTCGGAGACCTCGAGCGTCTCTTCGTCAGTCACCTCTGTCTTTGCGGAGGCTTCGGGGGAGGTGAACGCCTTTATCTCGGAAAGGAGCGCGTTCGCGTCGAACTCCTCGTCCTCAAGGTCGAACTCGAAGCCGTAGGCCGCGAGCGCGTTGGTCGCCGCCTCGAAGTCGCCGGCCTTTTCCTCGGCCGCCTTGGAGCCTATGCCGAAGAGATGGTAGCCGTCGCCGAAGAGCCCGTCGTTCGCCCAATCCGTGGCGGCTGTGCCGACCGTGACCATGGCGATATAGTAGACGAGGAACATGACGAGAGCGAATATGGGCAGACCCAGCCAGCGGTTGGTGACGACCCTGTCTATCTTGTCGCTCTTGGTGAGCTTGTTTTCCCTCTTTTTCTTGTAGCACGCCCTCGTTACCTCGGCGATATAGACGTAGCGCTCGTTGGTGATTATGGATTCCGCGTCGTCGTCGAGCTCGGCTTCCGCCGCCTGAATGTCCTTTTCGATATGCGCGAGGGTCTCCGCGGGGATCTGCATGGCTTCGAGCACCTTTTCGTCGCGCTCGAATATCTTTATCGCGTACCAGCGCTGCTGATCCTCGGGCATATCGTGGACTACCGCCTCCTCGATGTGCGCGAGCGCGTGCTCCACGGTGCCGGAGAAGGTGTGCTGGGGTATCGTCCTGCCGTGCCTCGCGGCCTCTATCGCGGCCTCGGCGGCTTCCTTTACGCCCGTCTCACGCAGGGCGGATATCTCGACCACCTTGCAGCCTATCTGACGGGAGAGCTCCGCGATGTTGATCTTGTCGCCTTCCTTTTTGACTATGTCCATCATGTTGACTGCGACGACAACGGGTATGCCGAGCTCCGTGAGCTGGGTGGTGAGATAGAGGTTCCTTTCAAGGTTCGTGCCGTCGACAATGTTCAGTATCGCGTCGGGGCGCTCCTTGATGAGATAATCCCTCGCGACTACCTCCTCAAGAGTGTAGGGGGAGAGCGAATAGATGCCGGGAAGGTCGGTGATGGTGACCTCGTCGTGCTTTTTGAGCTTGCCTTCCTTCTTTTCGACCGTGACGCCCGGCCAGTTGCCCACGAACTGGTTGGAGCCGGTCAGCGCGTTGAACAGCGTGGTCTTACCGCTGTTGGGGTTGCCCGCAAGGGCGATCCTTATACCCATGTTTTATTCCTTTCTGCTGATTAGCAAAAGCTAACTTAAGATCCAAAAAAATTATTCAACTTCAACCATTTCCGCGTCCGCCTTGCGGATGGAAAGCTCGTAGCCGCGGACCGTGACCTCTATGGGATCGCCCAATGGCGCCACCTTGCGGACGAATACGGGCGTCCTCCTCGTGATGCCCATGTCCATTATGCGGCGCTTCACCGCGCCCTCGCCGTGGAGCTTGACGACCGTCGCCGTCTCGCCGATCTTAACGTCCCTCAATGTTCTCACTTTTTATTCCTCCTTATTTGAACTTGTCAAACCATTATCTTTCTTGCGAGCTCGTCGCTCACGGCGATGCGGCTCTCCTTTACCTTTACGATGACGTTCCCGCCGAGCATGCTGACGAGGCTCACTTCACCTCCGACGGTGAAGCCGAGGTCCTCAAGATGCTTTTTGATCTCGGGACTGCCGCCTATCCTTTTGATGATCTGGGGCTGACCCAATTCCGCATAATTCAACGGCATCATTATCTCCCTCCTTTACGGTAAGCTATTGCTAACCGAACGTCTAAAAATATAGTCGGATCGGGCTTTACCGCAGGCCGAAGCCGCAGTTAGCCTTCTCTAACCGGCTATATTATAATTAGCTGTTGCTAACTTGTCAAGGACTATTTTGATATATTTTGGCTTTCGGGTCGAATTTTTCGTTTTATGTTGAAAAAATCCCGAATTTGCGCTAAAATGGGATGACACAGACATTAGACAGGAGTTTACGATATGTCCATGCGCGAATCCGGGGAAATGTACCTCGAAACGATACTGATACTATCCGAAAAGTCGCCCGCCGTCCGGAGCGTGGACGTCGGCGAATACATGGGCTATTCCAAGCCCTCCGTCAGCCGCGCCGTCGGCCTCCTGAAGAAGGACGGCATGATCAAAACAGACAGCGCAGGCCACATCACTCTGACCGAAAAGGGCGCCGAAAGGGCCCGCAGCATATACGAAAGGCACACTCTTTTGAGCCGTCTGCTGATGGATCTGGGCGTCGACGAGGCGACCGCCGCCGAGGACGCCTGCCGTATAGAGCATTACATCAGCGACGCCACGTTCGAGGCCATCAAGAATCACGTCCGCGAGCACGGCGGCAAGCTGTAAGCCGGCGTTTTTTATGCACGTTAAAGGGGGATGCTCCATAAGGAGCATCCGCCTTTTGCGTACAATCCCGACGCCCCGGGGAGGGAACACCTCAGGCGAGCAAAGCGAGCCCGTAAGGCCGAAGAAAAATGCATGCAAATTTTTCTGAGGCCGTCGCCGCGGCGCGAGAGCCGCGGAACGCGATAAGCCAAGAAGGTAGAATCGCTCCTGCGAGACATATCCGCGGTAATTCCTGAACGCAACACGGGGCGGGTGCCGTACCGATCGCCAACGGCGCTCCGCGTCACCCTCCAGTCATCCTCGTTTCACTCGGATGACAGCCTCCCTTAACAAGGGAGGCCTTTTGGTCCGCCCCGGGGAGCAGGTCTCGCAACGCCCGGCTCCCCTTGTTAAGGGGTTCG
>CAMZFO010000087.1 GCA_947306125.1 uncultured Clostridia bacterium
AAGCGGGCGGAGAAGGTGTCGGCGCGCGCCAAATGCGCGCAGACGGATGAGGGGGCTTGATATCACGGAATCCCCGTGAGGGTCCGACCCCGCCTTCGCCCCCGCGAAGCGGGCGGAGAAGGTGTCGGCGCGCGCCAAATGCGCGCAGACGGATGAGGGGGTTTGATGTTACGGAATTCCCTCCGGGAATTCCAACCTGCTTACTCGAGGATCGCCTTTATCCTGCGCACGCCGGAGGAGCTGGCCTCCTCCTTCTTGATCTTGAAGGTGCCGAGCTCGCCGGTGCGGTTCGCGTGCGGGCCGCCGCAGATCTCGCAGGAGTATTTGCCCATTGTGTATACCTTGACGAGCTCGCCGTACTTGTTCTCGAAGAGGCCTATGGCGCCCTTGGCCTTCGCCTCGGGCACGGTCATCTCCTCGCAGGTTATCTCGACGTCGGCGGCGATGGCCTCGTTGACGAGCTTTTCGACCTCGCGGAGCTCCTCGGGAGTGACCTTCCTGGGGAACGAGAAGTCGAAGCGGAGCCTTTCGGGGGTGATGTTCGAGCCGCGCTGAGCGACGTTATCGTCGTTCAACACCTTGCGGAGCGCCGCCTGCAGCAGATGGGTGGCGGTATGGAGCCTCGTGGTGGTCTCGGAATGATCGGCAAGGCCGCCCTTGAACTTCTGCTCCGCGCCGGCCTTCGATTTGGCCTGATGCTCGGCAAACGCGGCCTTGTAGCCCTCAACGTCGACGGCAAGGCCGTTCTCGCGGGCGAGCTCCTGAGTGAACTCGATGGGGAAGCCGAAGGTGTCGAAGAGGTGGAAGGCGGTAACGCCGTCGATAACGCCGTCCTTAAAGCTGCCCTTGATGCGCTCGAATTCCTTGGTGCCCTGCGTGAGAGTGCGCTGGAACTTCTTTTCCTCCGCGTCGAGCTCGGTAACTATGCGCTCGCGGTTCGCTTCAAGCTCGGGATAAACGCCGCCGTAGGTGGCGATAACGCTCTCGGCGACCTTGGAAAGGCTCATCTCGGGCATGCCGAGCTGCATCGCGTAGCGCAGCGCGCGGCGGATTATGCGGCGGAGGATATAGCCCTGATCCACGTTGGAGGGAGTCACGCCGCGCTGGTCGCCCAGCATGAAGGTGGCGGTCCTCATATGGTCGGCGATTATGCGGAAGGCGCGGGTCGTCTCGGGAGAATCGCCGCAGCGCTTGCCGGAAAGCTCCGCGATCTTCGCAAGAATTCCGGTGAAAGCGTCGGTGTCGTAGACCGTGGGGACTCCCTGCAGAGTGGCGACGGTGCGCTCAAGACCCATGCCGGTATCCACGTTCTTCTGCTCTAAAGGCTCGTATTTGCCCTCCGCGGTCTTGTTATACTGCATAAAAACGTCGTTCCAGATCTCAAGATACTTGCCGCAGTCGCAGCCGGGGAAGCAGTCCGGGCCGCAGGGCTCCTTGCCGGTGTCTATGAACATCTCGGTGTCCGGGCCGCAGGGGCCGGTCTGACCCGCGGGGCCCCACCAGTTATGCTCACGCCCGAGATAGAATATGTGGGAGGGATCGACGCCCATTTCCACCCAGCGGTCGTGGGCTTCCTCGTCGCGGGGGAGGCCCTCTTCGCCCGCGAAGCAGGTGAAGTAAAGCTTGTCCTTATCTATGCCGAGCCATTCCTCGCCGGTCAGGAATTCCCAGCTCCACGCGATGGCCTCGCGCTTGAAATAGTCGCCCAGGCTCCAGTTGCCGAGCATTTCGAAGAAGGTGCAGTGGGAGGGATCGCCGACCTCGTCGATATCGCCCGTGCGGACGCATTTCTGCACGTCGGCAAGGCGGGAACCGGCGGGATGCTTCGCGCCGAGAAGATACGGCACGAGGGGGTGCATACCGGCCATGGTGAAGAGCGCTGTGGGGTCGTTTTCGGGAATGAGGGACGCGGAGGAGATGATCGCGTGGCCCTTTTCGGCAAAGAAGCGGAGATAGAGCTCGCGCAGCTCGGAGGTAGTGAGGTTTTTCATATCAAAAAGGTGATCCTTTCTTCGGGGCCTTAACCCTTTGCATATTAAATCACCCTATATTATAGCCCAAGTGCGGTGCGTTTGTCAAATGCTATGGACAAATCGGCAGCGCGATGGTATAATGTATCCGTAAAAAGGGGCTTATGCCCGGATCTTAAATGCCGAAAGGAGAAATGATAATGGCAAAAGGCGGATTCCCCGGTATGGGCGGAAATATGCAGCAGATGGTGCTCAAGGCGCAGAGGATGCAGCAGGAGATGCAGCGCGTGCAGGAGGAGGTCGGCAATTCCGAGCTCGAGTATCAGGCGGGCGGCGGCGCGGTGAAGGTCGTCATTTACGGCCGCAAGGAGCTGAAATCCATTGAGATCGCTCCCGAATGCGTCGATCCCGACGATATCGAGATGCTGCAGGATCTCGTCGTGGCCGCCGTGAACGGCGCCATCTCCCTCGCGGACGAGACCATGAACCGCGAGATGAACAAGATCACCGGAGGGATCAATCTTCCCTTCTGATGAGCACGAGGTCGCTTGATAATCTCATCGCAAGGCTTAACCGGCTCCCGGGCGTCGGCGTAAAGACCGCGCAGCGCCTTGCTTTTCACGTTCTCTCGATGCCCGCCGAGGAGGTCGAGGGGCTATCCTCCGCGCTTCTCGAGGCGAAGTCGCGCATCCATTACTGCCCGGTCTGCGGCAATTACACGGAGGAGGAGCTTTGCGAGATCTGCTCCGATAACAGGCGCGACAGGTCGCTGATCTGCGTCGTCAGGGACGCGCGCGACGTGTCGCATTTGGAGCGCATGCGCGAATACCGCGGCTGTTATCACGTGCTCGGCGGCACTCTTTCGCCCATGGACGGCGTTGGCCCGGACGATATCCGCATCGCGGAGCTCGTTTCAAGGGTAAAGGAGGGCCAGGTGAAGGAAGTGATACTCGCCACCAATCCCGACGTCGAGGGAGAGGCGACCGCCTCGTACATCGCCGGCAAGCTGAAGGAGCTCGGGGTGAAGGCCACCCGCATAGCTTACGGCATACCGATCGGGGGCAATCTCGAGTACGTTGACGAGATGACCCTGTTCAAGGCGATGGAGAACAGGCGCGAGGTCTGAATATAAAAAACAAAGCAGGGTGCGGCGCACCCTGCTTTTGTGTTGCTGAAAAATCAGTTGTTCTCAAGATCGTTTACGCAGGATTCGATGGTATTCGAGCTCACGGTGCCCTCGAAAACGCCGGTGGAGGTGAGGAAGGCCTGGGCGCGGATAACGCGGTCCTGATGCTGGGGACGGATATTGATGAGAACTCCGGTGAATATCACGGAGCCGTCCTCGAGCACGTCGTAATCGATCGGGCAGTTGACGCGCAGGGTCTTGCCGTTATAGAGGTTGGTGAATACCATCCAGCGGGCGGTGATCTCGCAGCCCTCCATGGGGAATACCCTCGCTATGAAGCGCATATCGCGCAGAGCGTCCGTGGTGGGACGGTCGCGCAGCTCAACGTCCATCATCCTGACGAGGGGGGAATCCTGATCGGCAACGTAGATGAAGGTGTTGTTGTTCACGTCAAGGGGCTTTTCCTCCGCCCACTCGAAATACTGAGCGGGATAGTGGACCTCGACGTTCTTGGCGACGCCGTTGAAGGCGTAGGTGTTGATGGTCTTGTAATAGGGGCAGGCGCAGTGGAAGATGATCCTCTGGAGGGAGGTGCAGTTGTTGAACGCGCCGGAATTGATGCAGTACTGACCGGGGCACTGGGTGATATCGCCCATTACCTCGACCTCCTGGAGGCCGGAGCAGCCGGTGAAGAGCATGCCGGGGATCTCGACGATGTTAGCGGGGAGCACCATACGGGTCAGCGACTTGCACTGGGCGAAGGCGCTGCCGCCGAGGGAGACGAGCCCCTCGGGGAGCACGAGCTCAGTAATGCCGCAGCCGTTGAACGCGGAGGAGCCTATGGCCGTCACGCCCTCGGGGAGCTCAAGCGCGGTCAGCGAGGTGCAGCCGTAGAAGGCGGAGGCGCCGATGACGGTCACGGTCTCGGGGATCTCGACGGAGGTGAGAGCGGAGCAGTAATAGAAGGTGTTCTCGGGGATCTCGGTGAGGCCCTCGGGAAGCTCAACGGAGACGAGGCTGGAGCAGGAGTTGAATACGCCGGGCTCGAGCGAGGTGATATTGCTGTTGATGGTCACGTCGGTCAGAGCGGTGCAGTAATAGAAGCAGTTCTGGGGCAGAGTGCTGACGGAGGCGTTCATCACGACCGTGGTCAGGCTCTCGCAGTTGGAGAAGGGGGAGGCCTCCATGCTGGTCACGGAAGCGGGGATGGTGATGGAGGTGATGCCGCAGCGCTCGAGAGCGGCGGAGGCGAGGGTGGTGACGGTGTCGGGTATCTCGATGCCCGTTACGGAATAGCAGTCATAGAACGCGGAGGGGCCGATGACCTCGCAGCCGTTATGCACGTTCACCGTGCCTGCCTTGGCGGGCGGGCAGGCGACGAGGGTCTGGCCGCCGGCGGTGTAGAGCACGCCGTCCTCCGCCATGAAGGAGCTGCTGCCCTCGGCAACGTAATACGCGGCAAGATCGTTCGCGCCGTCGAACGCGCGCACGCCTATAGCCGTCAGGGAGGCGGGCAGGGTGACTTCGGTGATCTTGACGCTGCCGAAGGCCTGTCCGGCGATCTCCTCAAGGCCCTCGTTCAGGGTGAGGGAGGTGAGGGAGGTCCAGCCCGAGAAGGCGTTGATGGGGATGTACTTGACGCCGCCGGGGATATTGAGCTCAGCCGCGCTCTGCCAGTTGCCGAAGGAGTTCGACTCGATGGTCGTGAGCGAAGCGGGCAGCGCGGCGCCGGGGAACGCGGTCCAGTAGTTGCAGGCGTTCGAGGCGATGGTCGTTATGCTGTCGGGGAAATTGCAGGAGGTGACGGTGCGGCACTGGTTGAAGGCGCCCTTTTTAAGAGCCGTCATGGTGGAGGGCAGGCTGATGGTGGTCAGCTTGTTCTGGTTGGCAAAGGCGTAGGTGCCGACGGTGGTGATGCCCTCGCCGATAACGACGGTGGTCAGCTCGTTCCTGAAATTATAGAACGGGGATTTGGCGGCGGAGGCGTAATCCGTCATCGCGCCGGTACCGGTCAGGGTAACGGTCTTGGTCTCGGAAACGTACTCGTAGGTGATGTTTTCACCGCAGCTGCCGGAGGCGTCCGCGGAGGCGATGATGGGCGCGGCGCCGAGTATGAGCCCGGCGAGCAGCGCGATGCTGACGAACATGAAAAGTCTTTTCATTTTTTACTCCTTTGAGCCCTTAAAAGGGCAATTTTGCACCTGTTAATATAGCAGTTTTTGCATGTAATGTCAAGAATCATATGGGCTGAGCCCGCATGGAAAAAGCTTGAAAAATAATATATTTTAGACAAGGCGCGTAAAAATGCTCTATAATCTGTCTATATAAGTGAAGGACCTTCGAAGCGGCGTCCGCAGGCGGGCGCAGAACGGAAAACACAGGAAAAGCCGTGAGGTAAAATGAACGATCGGAAAATAATCGAAATGTTCCTGAGGCGCGATCCCGGCGCCCCGGAGGAGGCGGCGAAGCGGTATTCCGGCGCGTGCCGGGCTATAGCCATGCGCATCCTGCGGGATCCGGGCGAGGCGGAGGAATGCGTGAACGACGCGCTCATGCGGGCTTGGGAGAGCATACCCCCCGCGAAGCCCGAAAGCCTCGGGACTTACCTTTATAAGACGGTCAGGAACACGGCGCTCAACCGGCTTGCCGGGAAAACGGCCATGAAACGCGGGGGCGGCGAGGCGGAGCTCGCGATAGACGAGCTTTCGGATATGGTCTCCGGCGAATACGATCCGGAGGCGGAGCTCGTCCGTAAGGAGCTTGCGGAAAGTATCTCACGCTTCCTGCGCAGGCTGCCGGCGGGCCGGAGGGAGATATTCGTCAAGCGCTACTGGCATTTCATGTCCGTGGAGGATATCGCCCGGGAAGCGGACTGCACGCCCTCCGGCGTCTATTCGTCCCTTGTAAGGACCCGCGCAAAGCTCAAAGAATATTTAAGGAAGGAAGGATACGACGTTTGAAAACGCTCGTGAAAAGATCATGAATAAGTATCAGTTAGCCTCCGTAATGGGGGACATAGACGACCGCTTCGTTTCAAAAACGACAAAGCGCGCCGCAAATAAAAAGCCGCTCCTGCGCAGCATCGCCGCCGCAGCCGCCGCGCTGCTCATAGTTGCCGGCGCCGCATTCGGGATAAGCCGCGTGGTCGGGATCGGCGAAGCCCCCAAGCTTCCCTCCGAGCCTGCTTCGAAGGGAGACGCCCAATACGAATTCCTTGCCGACGTGAGAGTGCCTAAGGACGCGGTGCTGCCGCCCTCGCAGCTCGGTACCATTGGTCATGTTGGCTATGCAAGCAATGATAAGCTCCGGGATCTCAAGGATATATATGAGGAATCGGACGCTGTTTGCATCGTGACCATCCGCAATTGGCTCGGCGAAAACGAAGCGACCAGCTGGTATGAGGCGACCGTCGAGCGCACATATAAGGGCGAGACGGCCGATTCGATAGTTATTTATCAGACGGGCAATTCTGTTTCGATATGCAACGATGCGCCGCTTTTCACTTACGGCGACAGGCTGCTCGTGGGCCTTTGCCGCTGGGAGAGCCGCCCTTATGAGAACGCTTATTTCGCGATCGGAGGAGATACCACCACAGCTTACGTGCAGAAAGCGAAGGACGGAAAAGCCTACGTCATCGACCCCGAGGGCAGGTTCAGCTATGAAACCGAGAACAGACATCCGGAATTGGAGTTTACTGCGTACGGCGAGGACGAGGGGCTTGCAAAGGAGCTCTTTGACGGCATGCGCGGATATGACAAGGTGATGGCGGATAAACTCGAAGAATGGTTCGACGCATACTATTCCAACAGGGATAGATTCGCAAATGAAACCTGTACCCCGCACGTCTATTCGCTTGCGGAGATCGAGGAATACTTCGCAGGACTTGAATAAAGTGGTTTTACAATACGAAAAACGGGCGCATCCATCAGGGTGCGCCCGCGGTTTTTCGACCGTTATTTCCTCAGCTTGCCTATTATGGCGGAGACGCCCTTGAAGGTGTCGAATCCGCCGCCGTGGGCGGCGATGAGGGTGGGAGCCTGAGTTATGCCGTACCTGGCTACGAGCTCGGGGTTCTCGGAGGCCATGAGCCTTTCAAAGGAGACGCCGGCCTTATTGAGCACGGACTCCGCCATGGCGCAGTTGGGGCAGGTCTCGGAGACGAAGAGCATGAGCCTTTCGGGCTCGTCCGGGGAGGGCTGCTGCACGGGGGTGCAGGAGCAGTGCTGCATGGGGCCCTCGTGAGTGAGACGCGAATTCTCTATCACGTAGGTCTGGCGGTCCTTGAACTCCTGAGTCTTGCCATCGTTCCAGTTCTGCACGGGGCGGTAATAGCCGGTGATGCGGCTGTAGACCTCGGTCTTCCTGCCGCATTCGGGGCAGGTGAAGTGCTCGCCCTTGATATAGCCGTGATCCGCGCAGACGGAATAGGTGGGGCTCATGGTGTAATAGGGCAGGCGATAATTTTCCGCTATCTTCCGCACGAGATCCGCGCAGGCCTTCCAGTCGGGCAGCTTCTCGCCGAGGAAGGCGTGGAATACGGTGCCGGAGGTGTAAAGGGTCTGCAGATTGTCCTGGATATCGAGGGCGGAGAAAATGTCCTCGGTATAGCTCACGGGCAGATGCGAGGAGTTGGTGTAATAGGGAGTGCCGTTCTCGTTCGCGGTGATGATGTCGGGGAACTGCTCCTTATCGTGCTTGGCGAAGCGGTAGGTGGTGGACTCGGCGGGGGTGGCCTCGAGGTTGTAGAGGTCGCCGTACTGCTCCTGATAATCGGAGAGGCGCTCGCGCATATGGTTCAGCACCTCCTGCACGAACTTCTGGGTCTCGGGGTGGGTCAGATCCTTGCGCAGCCAGTTGGCGTTGAGGCCCACCTCGTTCATGCCGATGAGGCCGATGGTGGAGAAGTGGTTGGCGAAGGTGCCCAGATACCGCTTGGTGTAGGGGTACAGGCCCGCGTCAAGCAGCTTGGTGATGACGGTGCGCTTGGTCTTGAGGCTGCGGGCGGAGATATCCA
>CAMZFO010000088.1 GCA_947306125.1 uncultured Clostridia bacterium
AGGCGGACGAATCCATCCCCGTCCACCAAACAAACAGGCAGCCAGGCAGCTGCCTGTTTGTTTGGTCAAATGATGGAAGGGATTCGAAGGGCGGGAGTGAATGACCGTCCTATAGTTGAAAGATCCATACTATTCGGATATAATAATCTCAAACACCTTGATTGATAGTGGAGGCAACGCAATGCTTATAGAATGCACAAAGAAGGAATTTGAAAAACACGTTGATTTTGCATACGAATTAGCTCTGGACTTGTCAAGATCCGGGTACCCGACGTACCGGGACGGGATAAAGACAAAACCCATGTTTGTCGAACGCTTGCTTAAGGCGTTCGAACGTGACGACGAGCAGGTGCTTTTGTTCGTGCGCGACGGTGACGTACAGGGAGTGATCCATTATTATTGGATCACCGAAGACCGTTATCTGCAGACGATCGCGTTTTGCATCAATGATGGGACCGAACAGGCGCTTTCGGAGTTTATTGCATTTATCGGTGAACGCTTCAAAGGGTACGAAGTAAATATGGGGTTCCCCGCTGAGAATACAAATGCGGTTAATTATCTGTCGGGGCGCGGGTTCGAGTGTATTGAAGACGATTTCAACAATACGGCTTTCCTCGACAAGTGCGGTAACATACCGGAACACAGCGATACAGTTCGGGCAGATAAGGATAACTTCGAAAGCTTCAGGGTACTTCACGAGCAGTACGAAGACGATATGTATTGGAATTCCGACAGGATCTTCGAAGCTTTGGACGACTGGATAGTATTCGTTAAAGAAAAAGACGGTACTCCTCAAGGCGCGGTTTATTATGAGGACCTGGATGACGGATGGTATGAGATATACGGTATCGACATAGATCAAGGGAAATACGCTCCGGAGCTTTTTAAGCAGCTCCTTGAAACCGCGGTCGCGGACGCCCGGCGCAGAGGCGGCAGATTTATGACTTTCTTCTGCGAAAAAGAATATGAGGAGTCCGCGCTCGAGTGCGGATTTGTCTGCATAGGCAACTATCTTTGCTTCAAAGCTCGTTTGGACTGACAGTATCTCTTTTACCAGAGAAATATAAGACGCGGAAACAGACGCGCAAGCGCTTGCAGTACCTACAAAGATCGTCCGGCCGGAGAATACTGAAGGAAATAATATGGTCACTATCAGGAATTTTACACATCAAGACGCGGAGGCTTTACGGCAAAGCCTGTATCCGGATATGGAATTATCCGCTATCTCCGAAATGATAGATGAATGGAACTCATTGGTCTGTTGCGGGAAATACTTTGAGATGTTTGCCATCGTCTCCGACGATAGAATTGCCGGGTATGTATCCTTATATGAGCATAGCAAAACCGTTGCATCCATCGGCGCGGAAGTCATCGCCGAAGAACGGCGCAAAGGCGCGGCTTCGGAAGCGATCTCATTATTGATGCGGTACGCTTCGGAAAAGCGTTACCGGATCATACTCGATCAAGTACGAAGGGATAACACGGCAAGTATTCGTCTGCATGAGAAGCTCGGGTTTGAAAGCGACGGATACGTCTACCGAAATCAGCGCGGTCAGGAAACCGTTCTGTATTTGAAGCCTATCTGAAAAGGAACAACTCTGTTGCCAAAGGGAAGCGTATTATGATATAATACTGATATGCAGATAAAGGCAACGGTAAGCAGAATACGTTGGCGCGGTGACAGCGGTTGGGCTGTCATAGATTTTGTTGACGACGAAAGCGCTCCTTTCGTCGGAGTGGGCACGTTGCCGTTTGCCTATGAAGGCGCCAGACTCGAGCTTACCGGCGAATGGACTACGCACAGGATATACGGAAAGCAGTTCTCGGTAAGCTCCTGCACGGAAGTCGTATCCGATTCTGCTGACGCGGCTTTCAAGTATCTTTCAAGCGGTATAGTAAAGGGCGTCGGCATACCCATGGCTAAAGCGATCACGGGTATGTTCGGCGAGGATTCTCTTCGTATAATAGAATTTGAGCCAAAAAAGCTTGAGCTCGTATCCGGCATAGGCAAGAAAAAATCAAAGATGATACATGATTCCTTCATGGAAAAGAGGGGATTGCAGGAGATGCTGATGGGAATGCAGCAGCTCGGCTTTTCGGTCGCGCAGTCAGTCAAGATACACAAGCTGTACGGCGATAACTGCGTGGCGCTGATAAAGGAGAATCCGTACAGGCTCATTTCCGACGTCGATTACATAGGCTTCCGCACGGCGGACAAGATCGCTCAAAACGCGGGCTTCGAGTATGATTCGCCTTTCAGGATAAAAGCGGGCTTGAGGCATACCCTTAACGAGGCGAGGCTCGAAGGCAATACCTGCCTTCCAAAGGAAATGCTTGCGGAGAAGGCGGGGGAGATACTCGGAGTCGATATAGTCCCCGTCGAGAATTGCCTTGAAGAGATGATAACCGCCTGCGAGCTCATTGAAAAAAGGATCGAAAACGAAGATAGGGTCTTCCTGTCGTATCTGCATTACGCCGAGATGCACAGCGCCGTCTGCCTGATGGAGCTTAAGGAGAACTTCGCCGTACTGCCGATGTTCGATATAGAGGGCGAGATAGACCGCCTTGAAAGGAAGTACGCCGTTGAACTCGCGGAGAAGCAGCGTGACGCCGTCAGGAAGGCTTTTTCCGAGGGTGTACTCGTTATCACCGGCGGGCCCGGAACGGGCAAAACGACAATCCTGAGCTTCATAATCGAGATAATGGAGCGCATGCAGCTACAGCTCGAGCTTGCGGCGCCTACGGGAAGAGCCGCAAAGCGCATGAACGATACCACCGGAAGGGACGCGAGGACCATCCACCGTCTTTTGGAGTACGGCGGCCTTGGCAATGAAGAATTTGCCCGGGACGAGACCTGCCCCATAGAAGCGGACGTGGTGATAGTGGACGAGATGAGCATGGTGGACATATCGCTCTTCCATTCGCTTTTGAAGGCTATAGCTCCAGGCACAAGGCTTATAATGGTCGGCGACTTCGACCAGCTTCCGTCGGTTGGCGCCGGGAACGTGCTGCGCGACGTTATTCTTTCCGATTCGGTCCCTGTTATCAGGCTCACCGATATTTACCGTCAAGCCGGCAGGAGCATGATAATAGTGAACGCTCACAGGATTAACCGGGGCTTGATACCCGTGACAGACGCTAACGAATCGGATTTCGTGTTTTTGAGCAGGCCGGACGCCGAAGATGCACTGAATACAGTGATCGATATGTGCACCGAATTCAGCTCCAAGGGTCTGGAGGGCGATTTCCAGGTGCTTGCGCCTATGAAGGCCAATCTGCTCGGCGTAAACAACCTGAATTCCTGCCTGCAGAAGGCGCTCAATCCGCCTGACGAAACAAAGCGTGAGCTTGCCCGCGGTGAATATCTGCTTCGCGTGGGCGACAGGGTAATGCAGATAAAGAACAATTATAATATCGTATGGACTAAAGAGAGAAGGGGCGCTTCGCCCGAGGAAGGCGCGGGAGTTTATAACGGCGACATAGGCACGGTCATGAACATTTCGCCCGACAGGAAGACCGTGAGGATACTCTTTGACGACGAGAGGACGGCGGAATACGATCAATCCGAGCTTGACGAGATCGAGCTTGCTTACGCCATATCGATACATAAGAGCCAGGGCAGCGAGTTTTCCACGGTCATACTTCCTCTCGTTTACGGACCGCCCATGCTGATGAACAGGAACATACTTTATACCGCGGTAACGAGGGCGAGGAACAGGGTGTGCATAGTCGGCAGCGCAAAATGCGTTGAAAGGATGATACACAACGTGATGAGCGCAAAGCGATACAGCGCCCTCGAATACTTCCTGAGGCAGCTTTGCTTCAATACCGGGGCGCAATGAGCACGCGTAGTAAAAAAGGCTTTGCTTCAAAAGTCCTTGAATGGCTGTTCCCTTCAAGAGCGGCTTGCTGTTCCTGCGGAGCGGAAGCGGTGCTTGACGAGCATGGGCTCTGCATCGACTGCCATTTGGGCGTCGAGCTTTTCAACGCCGCGCCGCCGCTGAACTATATAGACGGCTATAATGCCGCTTACGTTTATAACGACGTTTCTTCCGCTATGGTGAAGAAGCTGAAATACAACAACTGCAAGTACATCGCAAAAGAACTCGCGGATGTTTTGGAGCTGAAGCACGGATGGAGGATAGACGCCGTTACGCCCGTGCCTCTGCATTACAGGCGCGAGGCAAAGCGCGGGTATAATCAAAGCTTGCTCATAGCAAAGCATCTTTGTAAAAGGCTCGGCTTGAAGCTCGACACTTCGCTCCTTGTAAGGTCGAGGGACACCCGCCAGCAGGCAAGGTCCACAGGTGCGCAGAGGCGAAGGAACCTCAAGGATGCTTTTATTGCCGACGACGCCTGCAGGGGGCTTTCGGTACTGCTTGTCGACGACGTCCGAACGACCGGCGCCACGCTGTCCGAATGCGCCAAAGCGCTTAAGAAATGCGGATGCGATAAGGTGTACGCGGTCACGGCCTGCTTTACTGCGCCGGACAGCAAAGGAGAGTATAATGATAACATATAGAAGAATGCGCGAAGATGATATAGAAAGGGTCGCGGAGCTCGAAAAGATCTGCTTCACGAGCCCGTGGAGCTATAATTCACTGCTTGGCGAGCTCTCGAATCAGGTCGCTCATTACGTTGTCGCTCTGGATGGCGACGAGGTCGTGGGCTATGCGGGTTCCTGGATAATGCTCGACGAAGTGCATATGACGAATATCGCCGTCGAGCCCTGGCACAGGAACCGGGGGATCGCCAAGAACATGATAATCAGGCTCATGCAGATCGCGCTGAAGCTCGGCGCCGAGAGGATGACGCTCGAGGTGCGCGAGAATAACCATACCGCCCAGAGGCTTTACGCCTCCCTCGATTTCGCATACGCGGGCACGAGGAAGCGTTACTATACAGATACGGGTGAAAACGCCCTTATCCTTTGGAACGACTGTATTATAGAAACCTATGAGAAGCATTCGGATGAATGCGGATTGAGCATAAAAAAGGAGGATGACCCAAATGCTTAAACAAAATTTCAACGCAAAGAACGCTCCCGAAGCGATCGGACCTTACTGCCATGCCGTAATGGTGGGCAAGATGATATTCACCTCCGGTCAGCTCGGCATCGATCCCGAGACAGGCAAGCTCGCGGAGGGCGTCGAGGCTCAGGCCGTACAGGCGCTCAACAACCTTAAGGCCGTGCTCGAGGAAGCGGGTTCCGGTCTTGACTGCCTCGTCAAAACCACCGTATTCGTTAAGAACATGGCGGATTTCCCGCAGGTTAACAAGCTCTACGGTATGCTCATACCCAAGCCCCATCCCGCAAGGAGCTGCGTCGAGGTCGCCGCTCTTCCCGCGGGCGGTCTCGTCGAGATCGAGGCCATGGCTGTGATGCGCGTATGACACGGTTTTGAACGGAGAGGATCCCAACAGGATAATCAATTATCGGCCGCTCTTCTTAGCCGCGGTCGGTTTCATGTTGGGATCGGCTCTGTTCGGCTTATACAGCGCTCACGGGCGCTCGAGCGTTTTTGCCGCAGCGGCTTTTGCTGTGATCGTTCTTGCTTCGGTGGCGGCGTTCGCAGCTGCCCTTAAGAGAAGGAGCACGTTCATATGTATACTGATCGCCGCGGCTTTGCTCGGCGCGGCGAGGATGAGCGCGGCTGCGCCTGATACCGTGAAGGAAGGGGAGTACACCCTTCGCGGGACGGTATTCGAAGTTTCCGGCAGCAAAAAAGCGGTTGTCTCCCTTTGCAGAGCCGAGCTCAACGGAGCTCCGCTCAAATATCGGGTCAAGCTTGAGACGACGGGCGGAGCGCCCCGGATCGGGCAGAGGATAGAGCTCTCCTGCAAGGTCAGGACGCCGGAAAGGCAGTGGGGCGCTTATAACGAGAGGCTCGCGCTGCTTTCAAACGGCATCTCGCTAAAAGCTTCCGGCGGGAGCTATACCGTTGTTTCGGATAACGACCTTCCCGTTTGGCGGAAGATATGCGGCGTAAAGCAGGCCCTCCATAACAGGATCATGGAGCTTTTCCCGGAGAACGGCACGATAGTCGCGGGATTTCTTCTGGGCGAGCGCACGGGAATGGATGAATACGACGAGGAGTGCTTTAAGGAAACGGGCACAGCCCATCTGCTGACGCTTTCGGGCTTTCACGTCGGGCTGATCACAGCTCTGCTGTTCTTCCTGCTTCCCAAGCGCTTCCCATGGCTGAGGTTCGCGGCGGTAACCCTGTTCCTGCTCTTCTACTGCTCCATAACGGCGTTTGCTCCGTCGCTCGTCAGGGCGAGCATTATGTGCGTCTGCATAATGATCGCGGACGTCGCAGAGCGAAGGGCCGATACGCTGTCCTCGCTTTCTCTCGCGGCGCTGATAATACTGGCGGTATCCCCGTATAAGATCTATTCCACGGGATTCAGGCTTTCATTTGCCGCCACTTTCGGAATAATCCTGTTTACAAGGATGAGCGTGCGCCGACCGAAGAGCCGGGCGGTAAGCTATTTGATAGAATTGATCACCGTCACATTTGCCGCCACTGCCGCAACGGTCCTGTTTACCGCAAACACTTTCGGAGTTTTGCCGGCGTATACTCTGCTGTCGAATATAGTTGCGGTCCCGTTCTTTTCCGTTGCAGTTACAATGAGCTTTGCGGCGCTTCTTATAGGCATGCCTTTACCCGAGATAGGCTTTATCGCCGCATGGCCCGCGGACAGGATCATTACCGGCGCAATGCGTGTGCTCGGCTTTATCCGCTCACTGCCTTATTCGCAGATCCGCGTATTCCGCCCATCCTCATTGACCGCCGTGCTGCTGCTCGTATTGATGTTCTTTGTTTCACCTTTCGTACTGCGTCCTCTGAATAAGCGGATAAGAGCGGCTCTGCCCGTATTTTTACTGTTTACAGTGAGCGTATTTGCGGATATAATCAGAGTATGAATCACAGGGATTTCTTCAGCTTGATAAAGAAGGGCCTGCCTTGCATGAGCTACGTCGTGCACGGCGAGGAGGAGTACGTCAAGGAGCAGGCGATACGCGCGCTGATAAACACCATCGAGCCGGATCTGCGTCCTTTCAACGTGACGGAATTATCAAAGCCTTCTCCGCAGGAGCTGGCGGAGACCTGTGACACTCTGCCCCTGTTTTCGGATAAGCGCATAGTGCTCTGTTACGAGCTTGCAGACGGCGCCGACGCGGCTAAGTATAAGGGCTGTTTTGAGGAGCATGCTCCGGAAACGGCGCTGCTCTTCGTATTCAAGGGCAAGCTTGCCGCAAACAGCGCCATGCTGAAATACGCAAAGAAGAGCGATACGGAGGTGCTGTTCGACCCGCTGACTCCCGCTGACTGCGCTAAATGGTGCGTAAAGCACTGCACAGAAGAGGGCGTGGTATTGAGACCGGATACGGCGCAGATGCTCGTTCGCGCAGTCGGCACCAATATGGCGAATCTTGTAAGCGAGACCGATAAGCTCATCGACTTTGCCGGTAAAGGCGGGGAGGTGACTTCGGAGGCCATATCCGCCTGCGCGAGGACTTCGCTGGACGTACGCGTTTTCGATATGCTCGATATGTTCACCTACGGCAAGCCGGGGGACGGAGTGATAGCGCTGCATGCTCTCTTTGACGAGGGCAGCGATCCCATGAGCATCGCCGCTTTCCTTTCGGGAAGGTTCAAAATAATGCTTGAGGCGCGCAGGGGCATAGACGCGGGGAAGAGAAAGAACGAAGTGGCCTCGCAGATGGAGGGCAACAGATACGCCAACGAGAAGGCCTATGACGCGGCGAGGCGCTTTACTTCGGATGAGCTGTTAAAGCTCATTTCCGATATTTCGGATACGGCGTTCATGAAGATATCCGGGAAAATGAAAGAGGATAAGTATCTTGAGCTCGTTCTGTTAAAGCACGAATGGAGGCAGTTCCCGGTTTGAGTACGGCCCAAAAACACTAAAAGACCGATCGTATCATCGGTCTTTTTTAAGTGGGTTAAATCAGCATTGATAAACCTTATTTGGCAGCAAGCTTCTTGGCAAGCTGAGCCTTTTTACGATTGG
>CAMZFO010000089.1 GCA_947306125.1 uncultured Clostridia bacterium
CAAGGCGGAGGTGGCGGGTTCGAGCCCCGTTTCCCGCTCCATTTATTTCTCCCCCGAAAAGGGGAGAAATAAATGGAGAATTTCCGAGTTTTAATATTTCGGCACCATAGCCAAGCGGTAAGGCAGCGGTCTGCAAAATCGCCATTCTCCAGTTCGATTCTGGATGGTGCCTCCAAAAATCAAATGCACCCCTCTCATGGGGTGTGTTTGATTTTTGGCAAAGAATCCACCAGAATCGAACTGCATTCGATCTCTGGATGGTGCCTCCAAAAACAAACAGCGTCCCCCGTATGGGATGCTGTTTTGTTTTTGGCAAAGAATCCACCAGAATCGAACTGCATTCGATCTCTGGATGGTGCCTCCAAAAATCAAATGCACCCCTCTCACGGGGTGTGTTTGATTTTTGGCTAAGAAACCGAACAGAATCGAACTGCATTCGATCTCCGGATGGTGCCTCATCGTAATGAAGACGCCCGCTAAAGCGAGCTAATGAAGGAATGAAGACGCTTCGCTAATGAAGGAATGCTATCAAGCGGGCGTCTTCGCTTCATTCGTCGGCAGAGCCGACAGCTTCATTAGGCGCATGGCGCCGTCTTCATCAGGCAGCAGCGCCGCCGACTTCATTCTTTTGCCGGCCGGGTATATGGGATGCTGTTTTGTTTTTGGCAAAGAATCCACGCAGAATCGAACTGCATTCGATCTCCGGATGGTGCCTCACCGTAATGAAGACGCCCGCTAAAGCGAGCTAATGAAGGAATGAAGACGCTTCGCTAATGAAGGAATGCTATCAAGCGGGCGTCTTCGCTTCATTCGTCGGCAGAGCCGACAGCTTCATTAGGCGCATGGCGCCGTCTTCATCAGGCAGCAGCGCCGCCGACTTCATTCTTTTGCCGGCCGGGTATATGGGATGCTGTTTTGTTTTTGGCAAAGAATCCACGCAGAATCGAACTGCATTCGATATCCGGAAGACGTCTCAAGATCAAATGCACCCCATCCGCTCTGCGAATTATATATCACGCGTGCAAATTGTACCGTGCTTATTTTTTAATCCTATGTTACAATCAAGGCGAAGTGAAATGCAGGGAGGGAGGCAGGCTGCTGTGAATATCGGGAAAAGGATAGCAGATGCAAGAACCGCAGCAAATATAACTCAGCAGGAGCTCGCAGACAGGCTCTTTGTTTCACGCGAGCTTATTTCAAAATGGGAGAACGGATCGCGCCGTCCCGATTTCGAGACCGTAAAGCAAATTGCAGAAGCTCTTTCGATCTCGCCCGATGATATCGTCCGAAGGGAGGACCGCGTCTTCGAGGAGCTTGAGGCTTGCGTTCCCGGCGAATGCAGCATCCCGCGCGAACGCCTTTCGGCTTTGATAGGATCGTTTATTACAAAGCTCCCTCAGCCTGACGCGGGGTTGTTTTTCCGGAAATATTATCAGTTGGACTCGTATCCGGAGTTGGCAAAGCTTTTCAGCATGAGCGAAAACAGGGTCCGGAGCCGTCTTTCCAGAACGGTCAGAAGATTCAGTGCTTTTTTGAAGGAGGAGTGTAAAAATGACCGAAACCAGAATGTTTGATGCAATAGCGCATATCGACGATGCCGCGATCGAGCGCTGCCTGATCGGCACAGGAGACTATATCGCAAAGAACAGCCGAAGGATCAGGACAAGACGAACGCTGTATATTTCCGTTGCCGCCTGTCTCGGGATAGCCTTCGCGGTTATTATTGGCCCGTTTGCTTTAAAAAAGCCGAGTCCATCGGCGCCGCGTCCCGATCCGATAGCCGGCAATGCGCTCATGCCCAATCAGATTCCATTGGAATGGTATGATTCGGCGGGTTTTATCGAGGCCGAGGCTTATAGGCAGGACGGCTCAAGGTACCGAATCGAGCTGAAGGACAAATCTGCCGTCGCCGAGCTCTCCAGAGTTTTTGAAAACTATAACTGGAAGTTCAACGTTTCAAAGCCGAGCCTCGAGGACCGCAGAAGCGAAGGGGACGTTATGCTCCGCTGCGGAGAAATACAGCTGAGTCTTTGGTATGATATGGATCACGTCCGATACAGGAACGGCAGCGAGGAAAAGTGGTTCCTTTCTTCGTCTCCGGCAGGACAGCAGTGTGAAAATATAGCGAAAGCGCTCGAAAGTGCGCTCAGATCGTATTGCGATGACTGAAAACCGCCAATAAGCGGCTTATGGAAAAACAATGGAAAGAAAACAGCTTGGTCGAAGGACGATACTATACTCTCGCATACTGGTTTCGGCAGCCGCCGCCACTGCGTTTACGGCTTACTGCGTTAAAGAACCAAAGTACGCATGGACAGACTATATCGCGCCTTTTGTGCTGTGCGCGTTTTATATAGCCGTTCTCATAAAATGTATCCCCGTTATCGTCGAGGGAATATCGTCAAAGTCCGCGGGATCGGCGATATTCAGCGGCCGTGCCGAAAAGCAGGCGCGGGTATTTATCGCAATAATAGCAGCTTCTCTTTTGCTCCGCGTTTTGACATTGAACATAGGGGTATTGCTTTTCAGGCAAACCCATGCCGCATACAGAAGCAGCGGCTATTTCACGCTGCTGCGCACAGCCTGGATGAAAGCAAACACCGACGCTCAGCATTATCTTGATATTGCTGAGCACTGGTACGTAAGTGACGGAGATGAAAGGCTGTTTATCGTATTCTTCCCTATGTTCCCCCTGACGGTACGAGGCTTGGACCTGCTGATCGGAAACAGTTACGTATCCGCTCAGGTCATAAACGCGATCGCTTCTTCTCTTGCTGCGGGCATGACCTATTTAACTCTCCTTCCCGCGCTTGGAAGAAAGCGCTCCGTTTGCAGCGCGTTCATTATTCAGCTCCTTCCCGGAGCGATATTTATGAACTCTCCTATGTCCGAACCGTTATTCATGCTCTTTTCGGTTTGCGTATTCTATTTCCTGAATGGGAAAAAAATCATCATTGCGGGCGCTTTTGCCGCATTGGCGGGAGCGACAAGATCGCTCGGCGTGCTTCTTGCCGTTCCCATAGCATACGTTGGGATCGGGGAAGTATCAAATAGGATCAGGAACGGAAAACCATGGAAAAAGTGTGCCATAATGGTTATTTTAAGCCTTATTCTGTCCGTACTTGGTACGCTGTGGTATCTGCAGATCAATTATGCCGTTCACGGGGATCCCTTAAAGTTTTTAGAGTATCAGTGGTCTAACTGGCATCAGAAAGCAAGCCCGTTCTTTGATACGGCGCGATATATGCTGAAAAGGGCCGCTGATATAAAGCCTAATAATATCAATACCATAATTTCGCTTTGGCTGCCGCAGCTTACGACAATATTCGGTTCTCTGTTTTTAATCGGCTTATACTCAAAGCGCATACCGGCACCCCAGCTTGCCCTGTTCTTCCCGTATTTTATTGCCGCCGTCGGCTGCACCTGGCTGCTTTCCGCCGTGCGCTATCTTTCCGTTTTGCTTCCGATCACAACGGCGCTGGCTTCCGTTTGCGACAAGCCGAAAAAGACCGTCCCGTTATTCATCCTGCTTTCAATGCTCTACTTTGGCTATATGCTTATGTATATGAAGCGCATGTCGATCTATTGACGATGCGATCAGCTCCGGCGGCCTTGGCCGCAGGGCCGCAGCAACCAAATTCTTTTTCGCAATATGCTCCGAGGTCTGCGCAGCGATCGCGCAGACCTCGTTAAGTATCGGCTCATTTTCTGCGCTCCGTCAAACAGAGGGAGCTATTTTATTGGGGATCCTTTGCCATGCATTATCAATAGATACTGTAATCCGTTCCGAGTATGAGCTTTACGAAATCGGCGTTATCCACGTTCACGTAGGAATAGGCGGAGTAGGCGTCCAGCGACATCCTCATATTGATTATTATGAGAGCGCCGGTACCGTTGGTGCCGCAGAGCTTGAACACGGTTGTGATGGGCGTCTGCTCCGGGACGGGGCTTTCCTGCGCCTCGGGCGGGATGAAGGTGCCGTAGAAATCGAAGCCGTCGACCGTGTAATGATAGAGCTCCGAGACGTCAGGCGTATTGCCGAGGAGGAACGAGAGCGCGTCGGTATTCCACGCGGAGACCGTATACTCGACGGCCTCTATCCCCTTTTCGGGGCAGGCGATGATGAAGTTCATCGCGTCGTTCTGCTTGACGGTATAGCCTTCGGGGAGAGTGACCTTGATCTGGCCGTCCATGCTGATCACATAGGACTCGCTTCCGGGGACCGGAGTCTCCTCCGCCCCGTCCTCCGTGAAGAACACGTGGGCGGGATAGCCCTCCGGAGGCTCCACGGCGGGCAGCTCGGAGGTCGAGCCGCCGAGCTTGTCGACGACGCCGCGGAAGCCCATCTCGGTAAGATAGAGCTCCGCCTCGGGAGTCACGGGGCTTTCGAGCAGCTGATCGGGCCGCGCGAGAGCAATAGTGATGTTCATATAATCGGAGGTGGTGCCGTAGGTGCCCTCCATTATGAGCAGGCTGTCACGCAGACCGAAGCTCCACGTGATATGCTGCCTGTTTATCATACCGTCTATAACGAGCTCGTTATTCACGATCTGTGCAATGCAGAGAGCGAATACGTTCGGACTGCCGCTGACGGCGTCGCGCTCCATGCCGTTGACTACCATATAGCAGCCTCCGCGGCCATAGCGGTCGACGGCGACGCGCATAGCGCAGTCATTGCTGACGTTCGCATTGGGAACGTACATACCCGCCGCCTCACCGACGGCGTAGACGCCGTACCAGTCGCCAATGAAGGCGTCGATGACCTCGGGAGCGATCTCGACGGGGATCTCCGTGGGCTCGGAGGTGGGGATCTCTACCGGTTCGGGCTCTTTATCGTCCTTATTGAAGAACCTGCATCCGCAGGAAGCGGCGGTCACGGCAATGAGAACGACGATGGCGGTAAGCTTGAATAACGCTTTCATATTCATACCTCATCCTCCTTCCTCTTGCCTTCGGTGATGAATTCCGGGGGAAGCATCGCCGTCGGCGCTCCGCCGAAGGGGACGAGATGATGCCCCTCCGGGAAGCCCGCCGTGATGGGGGGCTCGGGCTCGGCCTCGGCAATGAGGCGGAAATTGAGCATAAGCGTGCGCCCTCCGCGTACGCCGAAGGCTATCGCGAATTCGGTGGAGCCTGCGGCGGGCAGGTAGCCCCTAATGGAGCAGGTGCGCCCGACGCTTATGTCGTTCACGAACTCAACGGTCGCGGGGAGATTGCCGTAAAGCTCCGAGAAGGAGAGATGCTCGGATATGCCCTCGACGAGCACGATATCAAACGGACGATCGATCTCGACCTTCTGTATGGTATCCGCCGCCCTGTCCCACATGGGATACGCGATATAGCTGCCCTGCTGCGTCGGCGCGGCAGTCGGCGCGGGAGTGACTACGACGGCGCCCGTGGGAGCGGGGGTGTTTGCCGCGGGGGTCGCGGTGACGATGGGAGTACCCGTGGGAGCGGGGGTTGCCTGCGCCTTCTCGATGGTGATCGTGAATTTCTTATAAGCGTCCTCGGCCGCGCTGTCCGAGGTGGCGCAGATATAGAAGCTGAACGTGCCGGTTTTTTTTGGCGTGCCGCTCAGATTGCCCGTCTTGCGGTTCAGAGTGAGGCCGGTCTCGCCGAGCTGATTGGGGCCGGAGGAGCTCATATACTCAACGAACTCCGCGTCCGCATAATTCGCCTCGAAATAGATGGAATACTCCTTGCCCACTGTGCCCTTGGGAAGCGTGGACGAGGTGGTGATCTCAAGAGGCTCGTCGGTGGGCTTGGCGGTCTCGGTGGGCTTGGGAGTGCTGCTCGGCTTCGGAGTATTGGTGGGCTTGGGCGTTTCGGTCGGCCCAGGCGTCTGAGTGGCTATGGGCGGCACGGTCTCCGAGGGCTCCGGAGTGGGAGCCTCGGTGGGACCGGGGTCGATGGTCCCGGGCGCAGCCTTTGCTTTCGGCGTCTCGATCCCGGACGCGGCAGCCGCGGCCGCGCAGAAGAGCATGGCGCAAATAAGGAGCAGCGCCGCCGCCATGCTCAGGGTCCTTTTTATCATAATATTTACCTTCCCTTTGCGGGTGCAAAGGTTCCTTTCGTCTTGATCGGGAACGGATCCCGCGCGGGATAAAGCGTCCCCGCCGCGTGGGATCCCGGCGTAAAAAGGGCGCCCGTCCCCCGAGTTCACAGTTTTACCTGATTTTATTATATCAAAAAAGCATTGGGTGTCAAGTCTTTTATGCTTTCGGCGTCATTTGACAAAAGCGCGGGCATGTGATAACATTGCATTACCCGATGAAAGCACCGAAAGGAAGTATGCTCATGATGAAAAGGACAGCCTCATTATTGATATTCGCCGCGCTGCTTTTCTCCCTCTGCGCCTGCGCGTCAAAGCCCGCGGCCCCATCCGAAGGCAGCAGGGACGGCTACGTCGAGGTGCTGAACAGCGCCTGCGAGCTGACGAAGCATTTTGACCGCGCCCTCATGGACAAGGTCGTTCCCCCCGGCGAGACCGATTACTTCATCGATTTTTACCGCGAAAAGAAGAACGAGGACTATATAGAGGCCCTGGGCAGCGATTACGCGAGGATAGCCGCCGAATATGACGAATACTTCGGCGACGACTGGAAGCTCACCTGCACCGTGCTCGACGCCGAGGAGCGGGACGAAGCGGGCATCCAGCAATACAGGGATTTCGACAGCTACTTTTTCAGCACCTACGGATACGACCCCGCCAAGGTGGACGCGGTCACAATAGTCAAGGTGAAGCTGCACATAGAGGGCAGCAAGGCCTCCAATGATAAGGAGAAGACTCTGCAGTTCTTCCGCACGGGCGGAGAGTGGTATTCCTTCTACGCCGCGCGTCTGGGTATCAATCTGATACCGAAGGGCGAGGGCTCCAATTAACAGCCCGCCCTCAAAAAGCATCATTGATAATATAAGCGCCCAAGGGTACTCCCGAAGGCGCTTCGGATTGATGACAAACCCTACGATGCCCCATACCGGATTATAGAATCATTTGAAGCAAGCCTGCTTCTTAATTGCAGAATGGATCAATCGCGGGGATATGTCTCGCAGGAGCGATCAAAAATGCTTGATTTATCGCAGTTCCGCGGCTATCGCGCCGCGGACGCGCTGACCCGCGCGGCTCCCGTTGGTCGCACCGAGTTTGCTTCATTAACTGTTTTATTTCCCTGCAGTAACTTTGTCAGCAGTCTGAAGCGCCCAAGGGTACTCCCGAGGGCGCTTTTGCTTTACAAACCATTTACAAAGACTTTACCGTGCCTTGATTGATTCCCGCCTCCGGATATCATATACTTGTCCCACGCTCCGGGGCGGAAGGCTCCGGAAATACAATACAGTCGAAAGGACAAAAAAGGAGTTAAGAAAATGAAGAACGTTGGCAGAGTGATGATCGTGATACTTGCGCTGATCGTGGTCGCAGTGCTCGCCATATCCTGTGTTACCACGGTCCCCACGGGCTACACCGGCATCGTAACGACCTTCGGCAAGGTCGAGGATCACACCTTTGACGCCGGCTTCCACGTGAAGTCCCCCTTCCAGAAGGTCATCAAGATGGACAACCGTACCCAGAAGGCGGTGGAAACGCTTCAGGCGTTCTCTTCCGATATCCAGCAGGTGGACATCTCCATCGCGGTGAACTACTCGATCGACCAGTCCACGGCAGAAAAGCTCTATAAGACCGTCGGTCAGGAGTACTATTCCAAGATACTCTATCCCAGGCTGCTCGAGAACACGAAATCCGTATTCTCCAAGTACACCGCGGAAAAGCTGGTGGCCTTCCGCGAGAATCTTTCCAGCGAGATAACCGCTCTTGTCGTGGAGGACGTGGAGGAATTCGGCATCACCGTGAGCTCCATATCCGTGCAGGACATAGACTTCACCGACGCCTTCACGAACGCGGTCGAGGCGAAGCAGGTGGCTCAGCAGAACAAGCTGACCGCGCAGACCCAGCAGGATCAGCTCACCATGGAGG
>CAMZFO010000090.1 GCA_947306125.1 uncultured Clostridia bacterium
GAAATGCGGCTCACTACTTGACGACGATTCTCTTTACTGTGAAATGTGTGGAACCAAAACCAAAAATAATCAAGAGCTTGAGGAAAAGAATACTATAGATTCAGATACACAACACTTCAACAATAGTTCAACTAATGATTATGCAGATAATGCATCTGCGCCAAATGAATATAGGACAAACGTATTGTTCAAACTAAAGAGTATTATTCTAATAGTCCTAGTTGGTATGGCTTTTGCTCTCATTCTTGTAGCGATTTCAAATTCGAAAAAAACCGTTGCTCTCCCAAATAATGTAAACTGGGGTGAATCCTATGAAAGTGTTGCTCAAAAGGATACAAATGCATTGACTCCATTGACATTATCTGATGATAATACAGACAGAATCAGTTATGGTGTTGTTGAATCTTCCTTCTTAGGATTGGACAATAAAGACAATCTTTTAGTCACCTATCATTTTGGGAGCAACAATGAATTAAAAAAAATGGAAGTGTTCCTAGGGAACCTTTCCGAAAAGGATTTACTCAAAGTAACAAGTAAGTTAAACAAAATATGCAGAATCCCTAATAATGAAAATAGATACGAATGGCTAACAAAAGATGCTCATTATAGTCTTGACAGTCTTCAATCAGTTTACTTGTTGACCATAGTCCCCAAAGACGATTGATTGCATTGCGTATTAAACACGCCGTATTTGTTTCTTTGATACTGTAAATACTTTGCACAAGGGATAATTCTATAGCGCACCTAAACTAGTTACAAAGAAACCGCGGTTAAATAAAGTAATAGAAATCAGGCAATTTAGTATCTTTATTCGTTAGTGTTCCCATAACAATTAAAGAAAAAGCGTCTATGCCAAGCATACTCAGCATAGACGCTTTTGTTCGTACTCAAAGTTTTAGAGAATCTAAAAACAATACTGCTTGTTGTCTTGCAGAATCCCTAGGACAGCCTTCAGCTAGTATTCCTAACATGGCAGAATACTAATATTCTTAATCCCATTCTGTATCTATCAGCTACTTTTTGAGCTCGGCGATCCTTGCGATGAGCTTATCCATGAGCTCCTTATTCGCCGCGAGCTTTGCGCGCTCCTCGGCGACTACCTTCTCGGGCGCCTTGCCGGTGAAGCCGGGATTGGAGAGCTTGCCCTCGGCGCGCTTTATCTCGCCATCGACCCTCGCGCGCTCCTTATTGAGACGCGCAAGCTCCTTCTCGATATCTATGAGCTCGTTCAGGGGAATGAACGCGTCGCCTATCGCGGAAACGACGGAGACCGCGTCGGGAGCTATGCCGGATTTATCGAGCCTTACCTCGACCTCGGAGGCGCCGGCGAGCTTGTTGAAGTAGGGCGCCGCCTCACGCACGCCGCTCTCATTCGCGGCGTTGGTCACAATGAACATATGCGCGCGCTTTGCGGGCGGCACGTTCATCTCCGCGCGGACGTTGCGGATGGCGCGGACGAGCTCCATAATGCCGTCCATGCACTCTGCCTCCTCCGGGAATTCAAAGGCTTCCTCGTATTTGGGCCAGCTTTCGAGCATTATGGTCTCGCCGGAGCCGGGCAGCCTCGTGTAGATATCCTCCGTGATGAAGGGCATGAAGGGGTGCAGCAGCTTCATGCTGTCCGAGAGAACGCGGACGAGTATCGCGCGGACGTTCCGCTTTGCCTCCTCGTTGTCGCCGTAGAGGCGGGGCTTTGCCATTTCGATGTACCAGTCGCAGAGCTCCGTCCAGATGAAGGAATAGATCTTTTCGACGGCAAGATTGAGATCGAACGAATCGATATTCGCGGTCTCCTCCTTAACGACTGCGTTAAGGCGGGAGAGTATCCACTTATCGGCAACGTCGAGCTTATCCATATCTATATCGCCCACGGGCTCATCGCCCAGATTCATCATGACGAACCTCGAGGCGTTATAGACCTTATTGCAGAAGTTGCGCGCGGCCTCCACCTTCTTGATCTGGAAGCGCATATCGGTGCCGGCGGCGGTGCCCGCGGTCAGCGAGAAGCGGAGCGAATCGGCGCCGTAATCCTTGATTATCTCGAGCGGATCTATGCCGTTGCCGAGGGACTTCGACATCTTCCTGCCCAGCTCGTCGCGCACCATGCCGTGAATGAACACGTGATCGAAGGGGACCTCATCCATGGCGTAGAGGCCGAACATTATCATGCGGGCGATCCAGAAGAAGACGAGATCGTAGCCGGTGGCAAGAGTGGAGGTGGGGTAATAATACTTCAATTCCTCCGTCTTTTCGGGCCAGCCGAGAGTCGAGAAGGGCCACATGCCGGAGGAGAACCAGGTATCGAGCACGTCCTCGTCCTGATGCATTTTGCCTCCGCACTTGGGGCATTTTTCGGGCATTTCCTCGGCGACGACGGTCTCGCCGCAGTCGTCGCAGTAATAGGCGGGTATCCTGTGGCCCCACCAGAGCTGACGGGATATGCACCAGTCGCGGATGTTATACATCCAGTTGAAATAGGTCTGCGTATACCTTTCGGGAACGAACTTTATGCGCCCGTCCTCGACGGCCTTTATCGCGGGCTCGGCAAGATCCTTGATCGCCACGAACCACTGCTTGGAGACCATGGGCTCTATGGTGGAATGGCAGCGGTAGCAGGTGCCGACGTTATGGGTATAGGGCTCTATCTTGACGAGATTGCCCGCCTTTTCAAGATCCTCGACGAACACCTTGCGGCATTCCTTGGTGGTAAGGCCGCAGTAGGCCCCGCCGAGCTCGTTGATATGACCGTCCTCGGTGAACACGCACATACGGGGCAGCCCGGTGCGGATGCCAACCTCGAAATCGTTGGGGTCGTGCGAGGGAGTGATCTTGACGGCGCCTGTGCCGAAATCCATCTCGACGTAATCATCGGCAACGATAGGTATCTCGCGCCCGACCACGGGCACGACGACCGTCTTGCCCACGATATCCGCGTAGCGCTCGTCGTTGGGGTTGACCGCGATGCCGGTATCGCCGAGAATGGTCTCCGGCCTCGTGGTGGCGACGGTTATGGAATAGCTCTTATCGGGAGCGTCGTATCTGACGTGCCAGAGGTTGGAGGGCTGCTCCTCGAATTCCACCTCGGCATTGGAAATAGCTGTCTTGCAGTGGGGGCACCAGTTGACTATGCGGTCGCCCCTGTAGATAAGCCCCTTGTTGTAAAGGTCGATGAACACCTTGCGGACCGCCTTCGAGCAGCCCTCGTCCATCGTGAAGCGCTCACGCTCCCAATCGCAGGAGGAGCCGAGCTCGCGGAGCTGCTGAACTATCCTGCCGCCGAATTCATCGCGCCATGCCCACGCTCTGCGCAGGAACTCTTCCCTGCCGATATCCTTTTTGGTGAGGCCCTCCTTCGCCATGCGCTCGACGATCTTGACCTCGGTCGCTATCGAGGCGTGATCCGTGCCGGGCAGCCAGAGCGTCTCATACCCGCTCATGCGCTTATAGCGGATGAGTATGTCCTGCATGGTCTCGTCAAGGGCGTGCCCCATGTGGAGCTGACCCGTGATGTTGGGCGGGGGGATAACGATGGTGTAGGGCTTCTTGTCGGGGTTGGGAGCGGAATGGAAATAGCCCGATCCCTCCCACTTTTTGTAAAGACGATCCTCGACTATCGAGGGGTCGTAGGTCTTGGGCATCTCCTCGACGCCCGTTTTGTGCTGTTCACACATTGGCTTGTACCTCCAAAAATTTTTATGGCCCTTCTCTCCAAAGGACGAGAAGGGCCGCTCGTGGTACCACCTTTGTTGAACGGGGAGTGAAGCCCCATTCCACTTGACGCGCTTTACCGGGCGCACCCGCCTTCGCTCCCCGGGCGACCTTCACGAAGCCTTTTGCCGACAGCTTTCACCTTACCTGTCTCTCTTATGGGCAACGGTTTTCCGCTACTCCTCCCGGATCAAAACGAGGGAATATCAACTTTTTGCGGGTGGATCTCATCCCCCCGCCATTTTAATTATAAACCGGAAAAAGGCTTTTGTCAAGCCTTCATTTATTAAAACCTCGGTTCCATTATCTTAACCGGCTCATCGGCGCGCTTTGTATCGCCGTTGCCTATCGAGCAGAACTTTCCGGAGCCCCAGGCCCACACGCTGCCATCCTCAAGCACGGCGTATCTTGTTGAGGCAACGGTCAACGTGTTGGGCTCGTCGCCGCCCTCGTCATCCTCGTCGATCTCCTCCCATGAGCGGGTAAGCTGCGCGAACGAAGCCACGTTATCCATTATCTTCGTAAAGCCCCAAACCTCTTCGTAACTGCCTTCGCCTATCCCGCCCGTGCGGAAGCCCTTTACCACCACTCCGCAGCCCCAAAGGGAGCCGTCGTTCTTAATGATATAGGTGCCCACGCCGTTCGTGGTGACGGAGGCGACGTTATCGGCCACCTTAACGAGCTCCTCTATCTCAATATCGTCTTCGCCTGCGCCGCCCTTATCGGCGCCGGACGCCGCGTCGAATTCACCGCGGTACCATAACTCGCCCGTTTCCGTAAGCACGAAGGTATGGATCCGCGACGAATAACCGTAATGAGTCTGTGCAAAAACCACGTCCGCAGCGCCGTCCATCAGCTTCTTCTCAAAGCAGGGCTTATAATTGCACTCAAAATACTCCCAAAGGCTGCCATCGTTCTTGAGAGCAAGGAAATCGTATTCCTCATCGTAATCGCAGGTGAGGTTCCATGCGCGAACGACGTCGGTTCCGAGGAGCCTATTGTGCGGATCGTAAATGCTTTCGGGACAATCGCAGAACCACAGCTCTCCGTTCGTTTTTAGATAGGCGAAGGGAGTTGCTTCATAATAGGGATAAACGTCCTGAACGCCCTTATCGATGGGCACGTTATCCTCATAATACAGCACGTATAGATCGCCGTTCGTTTTTACAACGTGGCGGTCATGCACTGCGGCGACTTCGGTTATGCGCTCCCTTGTTTCACCGCCCGCACCCTCAACGTCGTGCGCCTGAAGCAGCCTTCCGTCGTTCGTCAAAAAAACGGAGCTCCACCAGCCGTCAAATACTTCCGCAACGTCATCGCGCAGCAGCATCGGTGAGCTGACGATATCCTCGCTCTCTATGCCGAGGCTTCCATATTCATTCCGGCCCCATCCCCACAGCGTACCGTCGTTTTTAAGGGCAAAAGTATTATCGGGGCATATGAATACCCTTGCGCAATCCTCCATAACAAGCTCCGGCGTAAGAACGTTTTCGCAGTTTCCGACGCCGATCTGCCCATATTCGTTGATCCCCCAGCCGTAAAGCGCGCCATCGGGATACAGCAGGAACGTTCTCTCATGACCCGCGAACAGCTGCGGTATCATCGCCTCGGGAGCGGGCGGCTCGGTAGGCGCTTCTGTCGGCGCTTCTGTCGGCGCTTCCAAGGGCGCCTCGGCAGGCGCTTCGGTCGGAGCCTCGGACGGTTCCTGCGTCGCTGCCTCAGTCGGCTCGGCGGTGAACGAGGGCGCCCCGTTGTTATCCGCTGTTTCGGTTTTATTCGAAACACAGCCGGCGAGCACTGCAAAAAGCATCAGCGCCGCGACAAATGCGGCTATAGATTTTTTATTCTTTTTCACTGTACGCTCCTTTCGTCCGTTAATATATTTCCTTTTCGTCATTATAGCATGCTATTTCGCGCAAATCAAGCCGCTGTGGGACTTCGTGTACAATGCTGTTGTAATGCGGTGCGGAATATGGTAAAATATGCTGTGCCCAAAGGGAATCAATTCTTTTCGGAGGTCATTATGAAGCTCAATTATTGGCGCACAATATGCGTCGGGTTCGCGTTTTTCCTCATCTGCGCCTTCTGGCAGGCTTACGACAACATAATCCCCAAGATACTGACCGACAAATTCGGCATGGCGCAGGGCTGGTCCGGCGTTATAATGGCGCTCGACAACGTGCTTGCGCTCTTCATGCTGCCGCTTTTCGGCGCTATATCCGATAAGTGCAAGTCGAAGCGCGGCAGGAGGACGCCGTTCATAGTGGTCGGCACCATCGTCGCCGTTATCGCCTTTATAGGGCTCTCCTTTATCGACAACGCGCAGCTTAACAAGCTGGATTCCGAGGGTCTCGTGGACGGCAAGGGCGTGGAGGCGCTTTATCAGCATGAGGATATAGTAAACGCCACGCTTATGACCCACGACGGCGAGGAATACGTGCTTTCCGAGAAATACTCCGCCGATGAGATGCGCCATATAGGTCAGGCCGTTGCCGAGGGCGACAAGGAAGCTACCGAAATTTACGACACATACCTCGTGCCCGCAAGGCAGGCCTACGCCGCGCAGGTGACGGCAAAGCATAAAACGATACTGATCGTGTTCATGGCGGTGCTGATGGTGACCTTGGTTGCAATGAGCACCTTCCGCTCCCCCGCCGTCGCGCTGATGCCCGACGTTACCATAAAGCCGCTGAGGTCAAAGGCAAACGCTATCATCAACCTGATGGGCTCCTTCGGCGGAATACTGGTGCTGGCTTTGGGCATCGTGTTCGGCACGGGCAAGGCGCAGAACGCGATGATGAGCTACATCACGTTCTTTACCGTCATAGGCGCCATAATGATCATCGCTCTCATTATATTCCTGCTGACCGTTAAGGAGCCGAGGTTCGTTAAGGAGATGCAGGAGGAATCGAAGCGCTACGGCATAGACGAGGAGGATGACGACGGCTCCGGCACGAGGAAGCTGACCCGGGGCGAGCTCACCTCGCTCATACTGATACTCGCCTCCGTCGCGCTTTGGTATTTCGGCTACAACGCCGTTACGAGCAAATACTCCGTCTACGCGGGCAAGGTGCTGAATCTCGACTACAACATGACCCTTATCATCGCGCAGGCCGCGGCAATAATCTCGTATCTGCCCGTCGGCATAATCTCCTCGAAGATAGGCCGCAAAAAGGCGATACTCGCCGGCGTAGTCATGCTGACAACCGCGTTCACCGTCGCCGCGTTCTTAAGGGCCGGCAGCCCCGCGATGCTGATGAACGCCATGTTCGCGCTTGCGGGCATCGGCTGGGCGACTATCAACGTCAACTCCTTCCCGATGGTGGTCGAGCTCGCGCGCGGCGGCACCGTCGGCAAATACACCGGCTATTACTACACCGCCAGCATGGCGGCGCAGGTGCTGACTCCCATACTTTCCGGCTTCCTGATGGACGGCTTCGGCATGAAGATACTCTTCCCCTACGCGGCGATATTCGTCGCCTGCGCCTTCGTGACCATGCTCTTCGTCCGTCACGGCGATAACAAGCCCATTGCGAAGAAGGGGCTCGAGGCGCTGGACGTCGGCGACTGACGCGATGAAAACGATACTCGTTACCGCATTCGAGCCATTCGGCGGAGACGGGATGAATCCCACGGAGCTGATACTCTCCCGTCTTCCCGGCGAGCTTGAAGGAGCCCATATAAGCAAGCTCCTGCTCCCCGTGGAATTCATGCGCGCTCCGGAGCTTGCTTTAAAGGAGATCGGCCGCCTCTCCCCCGCCGCCGTGATAATGCTCGGGCAGGCGGGCGGCAGGAGCGCCGTGACTCCCGAGATGACCGCGTACAACCTTATGGAGGCCCGCATACCGGACAACGCCGGATACGAGCCCCACGCGACAGAAGCGGCGCCCGGAGGCGAAGCGGAAATACCCGCATCGCTCCCCGCGGAGCGGATCGTCGAAGCGATACGCGCGCTCGGGCTCCCCGCCGAGCTCTCGCACGACCCCGGCAGATACGTCTGCAATGCGCTTATGTACTCCGTGCTGCGCTCCCTTCGCGGGAGCATCCCCGCCGGATTCATACACGTGCCATTCATACGTGAGCAGACCGAGGGCGTAAAGGGGCGCGGGAAAACGCCCTTTATGGAGCTTGACGATATCTGCCGGGCGATACTCGAGGCGATAAGCGTCACGGCGCGGCTCATATAAAAGCACAAAGAAATCAAAACCACCCGTTGAACGGGTGGTTTGAACAGGCCCTATAAGGGCCTATC
>CAMZFO010000091.1 GCA_947306125.1 uncultured Clostridia bacterium
TTCATCACCTACCGCGTAAAGCCGCAGCTCAAGCTCCTCGGGCCGAGGTACGGCAAGGCGCTGCCCAAGATCAATAATTACCTGCAGAATACCGAGGGCGTGGGCAATGCCTGCGTCGCTGCGCACGCCGCGGGCAAGCCCTTCGAGTTCGAGCTGGACGGGCTTGCGATAAGCCTCGGGCCGGATGACGTGCTCGTGGATACCGTAAAGCGCGAGGGCTTCTCCTCCGTTTCCGAAAAGGAGCTGACCGTCGTGCTCGCGACGGCGCTTACCGACGAGCTCATAGAGGAAGGCTACGTGCGTGAGATAGTCTCCAAGGTGCAGACCATGCGCAAGGAGGCGGACTTCAACGTGACCGACCATATCCGCATCTATATCGCCTGCGGCAAGGAGCTCGAAGCGACCGTCCGCGGCAACGAGGCCTCCATCGCATCCGATACTCTGGCGGAGAACGTCGCTTACGGCGCGGCTCCCGAGGGCGTTTACTCCAAGGAGTGGGACGTCAACGGCGAAAACGTCACCATCGGCGTCGAGAGACTGTAATAAGGAAACCGCTTAAAAGGGGCGGCCCGAAAAGCCGCCCCGAAGGAAAATAAATGAAGAAAACGATGCTTCTGCTCGCTTTCGCGCTCATATTCGCTTCGCTTTTGGGCTGCGTCACAAACGAGCAGATACAGAACTATAACGCCGGAGTAAAGGCGTATGAAGAGGGCTCCATTGAGCTTGCCAAGAAGTATTTCGAGGGAGCCAAGGGATATGCCAACGCCCGCTCCTACCTCAATTCCATCGCCGTTTACGAGAATATTTACGTCGAGGCGCTGGGGTATTTTGACGCGCGCGATTATCAGGCGGCCCGCAACGGCTTCGCTTCCATACCCGCATATGAGAACGCCTCGGAGTATATCGACTATATCGACAGGCTCGAAAAGCGCTATAACGAAGGGCTTGAAGCGTTTGAGCAGCAGGATTACGTCACGGCCCGTATGCGCTTCATACAGGCGCAGGGCTATGAGGATTCGGCCGATTACGCGAAGAGGATATCCCGCTTCGAGGACAGCTATCAGATCGCCATGGGCTTCTACCGCGAGGGGAACTATATAGAAGCGCTCGAGGCCTTCGACAGGATCGGCGTGAGCTATAAGGATTCGGAGGAGAAGATCGCCTCCATTTACGACCTTTTCAGCCGCAGGAGCGTCGCCCCGAGGAAGCTTCTGGAGCTCTTCACCGCAAGCTGCGCGGCGGAGGACGAGCCCGTCAAGATAGTTTCAGCCGACATAAACGAGGGCAGCTTCGCCGCGAGGATGGACAACGGCCTCATGATAATCGGCAATACCGGTGCGGACGGCAATATCTCGACCGTCTCCTTCTGGGCCGGGAAGGAGCTGCAAAAGGCGATGGGGAAGGAGGGCATGAAGCGCCTCTACGCGCACTGCATCCATTCGCTCACCATCAGCAAGACGCCGTATGAAGAGATATTCGCCGGGATAGACGGCTATCTCGACGGCACGAAGGGCTACGGGGATTACACGCTCTCCCTGAACGACGATCCCTCGGGAGCGGACGTGCTGACGGCGGATTATTTGGGATGAAAGAAAAAAGACGCATCCGCATCGGGATGCGCCCCTGCCGCGATCGGATTCGCGGCTTTTTTGTTGTTAACGCTCGAAAGGCGCCTTTATCGAAACGACCGTTCCGTTCAGCCTGCTCAGATACGAATCCCGCGGGAACTCGAAGCCGATCCTCACCGCGGTCAGGCAAAGAGGCGTGTGCTTCTTATAACTCTTATACGCCGCGTCGCGGTTGAACTCGCGCTCGCCGTATTTGTCGTCGCCCAGTATCGGGCAGCCTATCCGCGCAAAGCTCGCCCTTATCTGGTGCGTCCTGCCGGTCACAAGCTCCGCTTCGACTATCGAAACGCCGCCCTCGCTTTTCAGTATGCGGAAGAGAGTTTCCATCTCCGCGGCGCCCTGCCGGGGCTCATCGTAAAGCCGCACGAGCCCGGCCTTCGGATCCTTCACGGCATAAAATTTCAGAGTCCCGTAAAGCTTGCCCTTTTCGGTCTGCGGCCTGCCTTTTACGACCGCGCGATAGACCTTTTTTATCGTGCGAAGGCGCATCGCCTCGTCCAAAGCGGCCTTTGCGCGGTCGTTCCTCGCAAATATCACAAGCCCGGTCGTCTTCGCGTCAAGCCTGTGCACGGGGTAAGCGGCCATGCCCGCCGCGGCTATGCGCGCTTCAAGCGTATCCTCGCCGCCATCGGCGTTCGCCACGGTCACGCCCGCGGGCTTGTTTATCACTATCAGATCCTTATCGGCGTAAACGCAGCTTATCCCGGCCGAAAGGAGCCTCATCTCATCCGCGAAGCGCCCCCACGCGCCGCCATCGGGAAGCGCGGTGAAGGTCATCCTCTCATGCAGAACGGGATGCTCGAAGGTGAGCGAATAGGCAAAGAGCGCTATCTGCTGCCCGGGCTTCGCCGCGGGGTTATACTTTTGATCGCCCCAGATGGGCATACCTGCGGAGGAAAGCTGCACGCGTATCTGGTGATGCCGGCCGGTGAAAAGACGCACGTCAAGCAGCGAAAGCCCGTCCTTTTCCGCAATACTGCGGAATTCCAGAGAGGCCTTTTTAGCGCCCTCCGTGCCCTCCGGAACTACGAACGATCTGCGCTCGGCCTCGTCCTTTACCATAAGATCGTCGAGCCGCACCCAGCCGGCCGATACCGGAGCGCAGCCCGAAATAACGGCCGCATAGCGCTTTTCCGCGCCCGCGCCGCCCTTCTGCGCGAATTGCGGCATGAGGCGGGAGGCCGCCTTGCTCGTGCGCGCGAATACTATCACTCCGCCAACCGGCCTGTCCAGCCTGTGCACGAGCCCGCAGTAAGCCTCGCCGGGCTTATCGTATTTTTCCTTGATATAGGCCTTGACTTGATTCAGCAGATCGGGATCGCCCGTCTCGTCCTCCTGCACGGGGACGTTGACGGGCTTGACGACGACTATTATGTGATTGTCTTCGTAGAGTATTTTCATTAAAAATTTGATAAAATCATCCCTCTGCCGGGGCGGACCCTGCCGCCCGTCGTCTGACTTTTGGGGCTCACCGGACGCCCGAGATCTCCTTCGGAGACCGTCAGCCCTCTCCCGGGGCGGACTGCTCACTTCGTTCACAAGGCCGCCCGTCGTCTGACTTTTGGGGCTCACCGGACGCCCGAAATCTCCTTCGGAGACCGTCAGCCCTCTCCCGGGGCGGACTGCTCACTTCGTTCACAAGGCCGCCCGTCGTCTGCCTTTTCGGCCGTCCACTGGACGCCCGAAATCTCCTTCGGAGACCGTCAGACGACCCACCTTCCCGTCGCTCCGCAGGGCAGCACGAGCCCTCCGCGCGTTATGGGCAGGCCCACCTCCTGCGATTCGACCGAGCCGCCGAAGCCGCTCATGGCGACCTTCAAAACGTCTGTCAGCACGGTGGGCGCAAGCCCGGTGGTGTAGGAATTGATCAGGAAGAAGGAGGCGTCCTCGGAGAGCAGCTTTACGCAGGCTTCGACGAGCGGGTAAAGCCCGTTTTCTATGCGCCACATCTCCCCGTCGGGGCCGCGGCCGTAGCTCGGGGGATCCATGAGTATGCCCTCGTAAAAATGCCCGCGCCTCGCCTCGCGCTGAACGAATTTCATGCAGTCGTCGACTATGAAGCGCACGGGCCTGTCCGCAAGCCCGCACTCGGCAAGATTCGCCTTAGCCCACTGCACTATGCTCTTCGCCGCGTCAACGTGCACCACCTCGGCGCCCTCCGCCGCGAGCGCGCAGGTGGCGCCGCCGGTATAGGCGAAGAGATTCAGCACGCGGAAGGGCTTGCCGGGGCGCTCGCTTTTGAAGCGCTTCACCGCCTGCCGCATAAAGTCCCAGTTGACCGCCTGCTCGGGGAAAAGCCCCGTGTGCTTGAAGCCCGTGGGCCGCACGATGAAGGTGAGATCGCGGTATTTGACGTTCCAGCTCTCGGGCAGAGTGCGGCGGTATTCCCAGTATCCGCCGCCGGAATTGGAGCGGATGTATTTTGCGTCGACGTTGCCGCGGATGGGCTCTATGGGCCAGACCGCCTGGGGATCCGGGCGCAGCAGGGTCACGCCGCCCCAGCGCTCGAGCTTGTCGCCGCCGCCCGCGTCGATTATTTCATAGTCCTTCCAGCCGGATGCAAGATACATTTATACCTCCAATGCGGGTCAGCCGCATAAAACCGCACGGAGGGAGCTCCCTCCGTGCCGGTCGATATCATACGCCGGGTATAAGCCCGAGCAGGAAATTCGAGTTATAGAAGAACTGCGAGAGCTTGCTGTTTTCAACGAGCTCGGAAACCACGTCGAAGGGCAGCACGGTCAGCACGAGCGGGCAGATCATAAAGAGCAGGAACACCGCGAGCACGCCGCGGATGAGCCCCGTGCCGATCGCCGCGGGCAGCTCCAGCTTTTTGAGCACGGGCAGAGGCTGCGCGTAATCCCACCAGCCGACGAGGAAGCCCAGCACAACGCGCAGAGCGATGAACAGCAGCAGGAACACGAGTATGTTTATGGTCACGTGCACCATGGTCTGGTTGAAATAATCGCCCAGAGTGCGGATGTTTTCGCCCTCGAAGGCGGCCTCCGCGACGTTGGTGCGGATCCTTTCGTCCATGGGGTAGGCGACCTTCGACCGGCCGTAGATCTCCTCGAGCTCGGCGTTCGAGATCTCGGTGATGTCCTTTTTGCTGTACTCGACGTCGTAAATGTTTTCGCTTCCCTCGGTATAATAGAGCATGGTGTTGAAAACGTCCTCATCCTGCACTATGCGGAATGAGAGGATAGGCGTCATGAGCAGCGCGAAGACCACGCAGATCATATAGCAGAGTATGTCGAGGGCGGTGTGCATGAAGCCCTTATATACGCCGCAAAGGACGAACAGGCCCAGTATGGCGATTATTGCGTAATCGAGCAGGTTCATTTGCCCACTGTCAGGAGAACGAATTCTCCGCTCCTTTCCAACAGGATATGATGTTCGTCAAGCTTTTCCGACCGGGTCGTCACTCCCACGGGGAGCGCCTGCGAGGCGATCTGCGCCCCGCTCGGATCGAACATGACGACGGAATTGGCGGTGGTCACAACGAGCGAGCCTCCCGCAAGATGACAGCCGACGGGGGAGGCGGGCAGCGTGACGGTGACGGCGGATTCCCCGGCGACGTCCTTCTGCTGCACCTTCATGAGCCTTATCGAGCTCATTTCGGTAATGTCCTCCTCGTCCCTTGGCACGAGCATCAGGAGAGGCGCATCGCCCGCAAGGGAGACGTCCGCGACGCGGTAGCCGTAAAGCTGCACGCGGTAGACCTCGCGGTTGGCGGAGGCGGAATAGCGGATGAGCGATTCCGTGCCGACCACGAACACGCTCGAGCTCGTAAAGAATATGTCCTCAACGAGCTGACCGGAGACCGTTATGACGCCCGTGGAGCTCATTCGCTCGAGATCGAAAGTCGAAACGGTGGTGCGGGGGGAGCCGCTGTCGGTGGCGAGCTCCATTGTCCATATAGTCGCACCGGAGGCCTCGCTGAAGCCGAAGTCCATAAGGCAGCCGGGCTCGTATTCGAATGCCTTTATATTCTGACCGGCGGAGGTGAATACGGTTATCGTTTCCCTGCCGTTCGCGGCCCGCGAGCAGACGGCGACGTGCGTCCTGCCGCAGCGCACGGCAATGATACGCCCGTCGGGAGTGGTGTCGAAATCGGTGCCGACTATCTGAAGGGCGTTTTCGGAATAGACGACCTTAATGCCGTCCGTTCCCGCGACTCCCTTGGGGTTCGCGCCGGACTTCAAGCCCCTCGTGAAATTGCTGTCCTCATCCTTGAAGCTGTAAAAATGGAGCATCCCGTCCCTGACGTAAAGGAGACCGTCGCCGGTGCCGCTGCAGACGGAGGGATCCAGGAGAGGCAGCTCGCGCGTCACGAACTTGGTCTGCGCCTTCTTTATTATGAAATAGGCGAGCGTGGCTATCCCCGCGAGCACGATCAGCGCCAAAACGGCGAACGCTATCCTCAGCGCCGTTTTTTTGCGGTCCTTAACGATCAGCCTGCGTCTTGTTCGAGCCATGGATGCTTCTCCTTAGGGTAAAATGTGTCACGCCTTTTTGGGCAGCATTATTTTAAGAGCGCCGGGCATTATGCGGAAGACGGCGGGAGCGTATTCGCCGAGCTCGCCGTCGAGCTGCATCGGGGTGCGGCCGCATTCTATGGCGACCTGCTTCGCCTTGAAGTAGCGCACGGGCTTTTTCCCCAAATGCCTGCCCTTGATAAAGAGCGGGAGCAGCGCGAGCAGATGGGGAAGAGAGATCTTTTTGATAAGGCAAACGTCGAAAAGCCCGTCCTGCGCGTTCGCCTCGGGCAGCGCGGCCATGCCGCCGCCGAAATGGGAGCCGTTGCCTATGGCGCAGATCAGCGCGTCCTCTTCAATGGCCTCGCCGTCGGCGGTGAGCTTTACGTGAACGGGATGAAGGTGCAGCAGCGACCTGACTATGCCCAGAAGATAAGGCGCCATGCCGCGGAAGCGGCCCTTGTATTTCTCGGTGTTTATGACGACGTCCACGTCGAAGCCGAGCCCGCCCACGTTGGTGAAGGGGCGATCGCCCGCCATGCCCAGATCGACGAGCTGGGGCTCGCCGGAAACGAGCACCTCGCCCGCTTCCTCGGGCTCGCAGGGGATATGGAGCACCCGCACGAAATCGTTGCCGGTGCCGAATGGGCACAGGCCCATTATCACGTCGGGCTTATTATAGAGAGCGGCCGCCACTTCGCTTATGGTGCCGTCGCCGCCCACCGCAACGATGAACCTTTCACCGCTCGCATAGGCGTGCTCGGCAAGCTCGGTCGACTGCTCGGCGCGCTCGGTCGTGCAAAAGCCGTAATCCACCCGCCTTGCCGCAAGAAAAGCCTTGAGCTTTTCAAACTTTTCGGCGGCTTTCCCGCCTCCGGCAACGGGGTTGACTATAAAATAAGGTTTCATAGAAAGAGCATTTACTCCCACAATACTTGATCCTCCCTATATGATACAACATTTTCCGCAAAAAGTACAGAAGAAGTTTTTGCGCCCCGCGAAAGGATTTATGCTCTTGAAAAACGGACCGTCCGGGTGTATAATATTATCTGACGGAATATGCCGTTCGTTTGGCATACCGCTTCCAAACACGTATCACAATCGGAGGTTTTCATTCATGGATCCCAAATTTGCAAACGAAGCCGGTATCTGCGTACCGGAGATCATGTTCCCTGCCGAGAGCGTCGATCTTTCCAAATGGGCGTGCGTGGCGTGCGACCAGTATACCTCTCAGCCCGATTACTGGGAGGGCTGTGAGAAGATCGTCGGCGACGCTCCCTCCACTCTTCGCATAATGCTTCCCGAGATCTATCTCGAAAAGCCCGGCGAGGCGGAGCGTATCGAAGCCATCCGCAAGACTATGGACGAGTATATGGCAAAGGGCACGCTGAGGAATCTCGGCGAAGGCTTCATGCTTACCCGCCGCACCGTCGACGGCAAGACCAGGACCGGTCTCGTCGTTGCGCTGGATCTTGAGTGCTATGATTACAACAAGGGCTCCACGACCCTCATCCGCGCCACCGAGGGCACCATCGTCGAGCGTATCCCCCCGAGGCTCCGCATCAGGGACGGCGCTCCCCTCGAGCTGCCCCACATCCTCGTCCTCATCGACGACGAGAAGCGCACCGTTATCGAGCCCATATACGAGGCCGTCAAGTCCGCCTCCAAGTTCTATGATTTCGAGCTCATGCAGAAGGGCGGTCATATCGAGGGCTGGTTCATAAACGACGAGGAGACCATTAAGAAGGCCATCGACGCCGTCACCGCGCTTATCGATCCCATGAAGTACGGCCGCGAGATGGCGCCCCTGCTCTTCGCCATGGGCGACGGCAACCA
>CAMZFO010000092.1 GCA_947306125.1 uncultured Clostridia bacterium
TCACCCCACCGGCACTTCGTGCCACTTTGCCGGGGCGGGCTGTTCGCTTTGCTCTCAAGGCCGCCCGTTCTCAGCCTTTCCAACCATCTGCCAGATGGTTGGAATCGCCATTGCCGAGCGGCTTCGAACCCCTTAACAAGGGGAGGCTTTTGGTTGAGCGCTTCCCGGCTTGGCTCCCCCTTATCGAGGAGCGGCTTTTTATTGAGCGCTTCCCGGCTTGGCTCCCCTTGTCAAGGGGAGCTGTCAGCTTCGGCTGACTGAGGGGTGAAAGCCTTTATTTACAACCGAGATCGTTAACCGCGATCAGGCTTTTTACGGTCCTGTCGATATAGAGGCAAACGCCCTCGAAATTGGTGTCAACGTCGTAATTGGATATACGCAGCACGGTGAGTCCGAACTCCCCGAGGCGCTCCGTTCGTATCCCGTCCCTGATCACGTTTTCGGGCTTGTAATGGGATGAGCCGTCAAGCTCGACCACGAGCCCCGCGCGGGAACAGTAGAAATCGGCAATATGATCGCCGAGTATCCTCTGCCGATAGAAACGGCAGGGATAGTCCTTCAGGTAATCATACCAGAGATGGCGCTCCTGCCTTGTCATCCTTTTTCGCAGAAGCCTTGCAACGTTTTTCAGAGACGGATTCTCCTTCTTCTGCATACGGCCTCCGTGACGACGATGTATTGGGGCGCGCGCTTCCCGGCATGGCTCCCCTTGCAGAGGAGCGGCTGTTTTGTTGAGCGCTTCCCGGCATGGCTCCCCTTGCAGAGGGGAGGCTTTTTGTTGAGCTCATCCCGGCTTGGCTCCCCTTGTCAAGGGGAGCTGTCAGCTTCGGCTGACTGAGGGGTGAAAACCCCGGAAGCATCATTTCCCGGCTCTCATCTCGTCCAGCAGCTCCGCGACGACGACCTTTTCGTCGAAGGGGTACTTGACGTTCATTATCTCCTGATAGGTCTCGTGGCCCTTGCCGGCGAGCACGACAACGTCGTTGGGCCTCGCGTGGGTGAGGGCGTACTTTATCGCCTCGCGGCGGTTCTGTATAACGACGTACTCCACGGCGGTCTTATTGACGCCGTCCAGCACGTTGCCGATTATGCGCATGGGATCCTCCGTGCGGGGGTTATCCGAGGTTATGACGCAGAAATCGGAGTATCTGCCGGCCGCCTCGCCCATTATGGGGCGCTTCGCGTGGTCGCGGTCGCCGCCGCAGCCGAACACGCTTATGATCCTGCCCGAGGTGAATTCGCGCACGGAGGTGAGCAGGTTTATGAGCCCGTCGGGGGTGTGGGCGAAGTCGAGTATTACGGAGAAGGGGAAGCCCTCGGTGGGGAGGGACTCCATCCTGCCCGTGACGCCGGAGACGTCGGCGAGGCCCTCCGCGATCTTATCCATCGGGAAGCCGAGCTTCACGCAGATGCCCGCGGCGAGCATGGCGTTGAACACGTTGAAGAGGCCGGGTATGGGCACGGAGATATGCGCCCTGCCCGCGGGGGTGGTCATGTCGAATTCCACGTCGCGCACGCAGATCTCTATGTTGTTTGCGTAGATGTCGGCGGGCTCGCGCACGGCGTAGGTCATGCGGGGCACGTCGAGACCGGCGAGGAGCTTTTCGGACCAGGGATCGTCCGCGTTGACCACGGCGAAGCCCGAGCGCTCGAAGAGCTTGCGCTTGGCGGCGAGATAGTTTTCAAAGGTCTTGTGATAGTCGAGGTGATCCTGGGTGAGATTCGTGAAGCCGCCTATCTCGAACTCGATGCCGTATACGCGCTCCTGATCCAGCGAATGGGAGCTCACCTCCATCACGACCAGGTCCACGCCCTCGTCCGCCATCATGCGCAGTATCTCCTGCAGCTCGGTGGATTCGGGGGTGGTGCGCTGGGTGGAGATCACGCGGTCGCCTATTATATTGCGTATGGTGCCGATAAGGCCCACCTTGAGGCCGCATTTTTCGGCGATGGTCTTTATCATGTAGGTGGTGGTCGTCTTGCCGTTGGTGCCGGTGACGCCGATTATGCGGAGCTCCTTCGCGGGGAAGCCGTAAAGCCTCTGCGCGAGCTGCGCCATCGCCCTGCGGGAATTGGGGGCCACTACCTGCGGCACGGGGAAGGGGAGCTCGCGCTCGACGATCAGCGCGGAAGCGCCGTTTTTCACCGCGCTTTCGGCAAAATCATGCCCGTCCTTGAAGGTGCCGACGACGCACGCGAAGGCCGCGCCGTTCTTAACGCGCCTCGAATCGTACTCGATGCGCTGTATGTCGACGTCGTTTCCGACGATCCTGTATCCGAGATCCTTTGTCAGTTCCGAAAGAAGCATTTTCCGCCCTGCCTTTCTGAGTCGCTTGCTGTCAAATCTTAATCGTCCTCGGTCTTGGGAGGAAGCTTGAAATAGACCTTTATCTTCCTGCCGACCTCGACTATATTGTCCTTGGAAATATCCTGCAGATAGGCGAATCCCGCGGGATCGTCCGTTTCGGTGACGAGCACGAGCCCGAGCTTTGTAAGCTCGTCGTAGGCCTCGAGCGGGGTCATGCCCTTAAGATCGGGCACCTTGACGTAGCGCTTGGGCTCCTCGTCGGGCTCCTCCTCATCCTCGCCGGTGTAAAGGAGCACCTCGAAGCCCTTGGGCACGCTCGCGCCCGCCGCGGGGACCTGCGCCTTTATCTCGCCGCTGCTCTGGAAGACGCCGGTCAGGCCCATCGCCGCCAGAGTCTCCTCGGCCTCCCCGCGCTTCATGCCGGCAAGGTCGGGGACCTTTACGGTCTCGGTCTGCCCTGCGGGGCGGACGCCTGCGTAATGGAGGGCGTCCTCGAGAACCGTGCGGACGAAGGGAGCGGCGACGGTGCTGCCGAAAATCTGCGCGACCTGCGGCTCGTCAACGAGTATCAGGCAGACGAACCTGGGATCGTCCGCGGGAGCAAAGCCTATGAAGGAGCAGATGTATTTGCCCTCCGCCACTCTGCCGTATTCGTCGTATTTCTGGGCGGTGCCGGTCTTGCCGCCGACGGCGTAGCCGTCTATCTTGCAGTTTTTGCCGGTGCCGTTGTCGACCACGCTCTGCAGTATGCGGCGCACGGTCTTCGATGCGTTTTCGGATATCACGCGGCGCACGGGCGCGGTGTTCGCCTCGTAGGTCACGTTGCCGTCCTTGTCGGTCATGCTCGCTATTATGTGCGGTTGATAGAGCTCGCCGCCGTTCACGGCCGCGCAGACCGCCGAGCAGAGCTGCAGGGGGGTCACGGCGACGCTCTGACCGAAGCCTATGCGGGCCAGGTCGTTGTCCGTGACGTATTTCTGATGCGAAACTATGCCGCCCGTCTCGCCGAGAAGCCCGCTGTTGGTGGACTTGCCGAGCCCGAAGGCATAGAGATAGTCGTAAAATTTTTCCTTGCCCATAGTGAGGGCCATGCGCATGAAGGCGCAGTTGCAGCTGTTCTCCGCTGCCTCGGTGAGCGTCTGCGAGCCGTGCCCCGCGTGCCTCCAGCAATGTATGCTCTCGGAGCCTACCTTGTAGCTGCCCGCGCAGTAAAATTGGGATTCGAGATCGGCGGCGCCGGAATCGACCGCCGCGGCAAGGGTCAGTATCTTGAACGTGGAGCCGGGCTCGTAAACGTCGGTGACTATGCGGTTGCGGGTCACGGCGTCAAGAAGCTCGCGGTCGTTGCGCGGGGGATCGTTGGGGTCGTAGCCGGGCTGTGAGGAGATGGCGAGTATCGCGCCGGTCTTGGCGTCCATCACCACGCCCTGCGCGGACTTGGCGTTGTTGACCTCCATGGCCTCCGCCAGAGCCTTTTCGAGATAGCGCTGTATCTCGCTGTCGCAGGTCAGGTGCAGATCGAGGCCGTCTATGGGCTCGACGTAGTCCGTGACGCCGTAGGGGATGAGATTGCCCCTGTTGTCGGTCTCGGAGACCTGCTTGCCGTCGGTGCCGGCAAGGTATTCGTTGTACGAGAGCTCGAGCCCCGACTGGCCGGCGTTATCGACGTTCGTGAAGCCTATCACCTGCGAAAGGAGGCTGCCCATCGGGTAATAGCGCTTGCTGTCCAGCGCCGTGCCGACGCCCGCGCCCAGCCTCAGTCCCTCCACCGCGTCGCGCGTGGCGGGGTCGATCTGGCGCTTGAGCACGATCTCCTGATAGTTTGAGGAGCAGCGCTGCAGTATGGAGGTGTATTCGAGGTTCAAAAGCTTCGAGAGCTCCGCCGCGATGCGCTCGCTGTCGCCGTCCGCGATCTGCTTGGGCCAGAGCAGCACCTTGTAGACCTTGCCGTTGGTCGCAAGCACCTTGCCGGTGGAGTCCAGTATCTCGCCGCGGTCGGCGGTGACGGTGGTCGTCCTCGTCCATTGGCCTATCGCCTTCTTCTGGATCGAGGGCCCCTTGATAACCTGAATATAGAACAAAATTCCTGTGAGTAACAGGAAAATCGCTCCGTAGGCAAAGAAGGTGCGCATGAGCCGCGCAGTGAGTGGTCTTTTAGCCTTTGATTTGGTTTTTGCGATGGTCAGGCGCCGCCGCGTCTTGCGCTTTTCGGACAATTACAACACCTCCTGCGGCCATATGCGGGCTTATCAGCTGCCCGTGTGACCGTTAACGGGATAGGACATTCCCGCCGCCTCCGCGGCGTCCTGCGGGGAAGCCGAGCTGATGGAGAACAGCAGATCTATATTGGTCTGCTCAACGCTGTTCTTCAGCTCCTCCGCCTGCTTCAAGAGGCTGTTCAGATCCCTCTGGGCGGCGGAGATCCTGTTGTAACCCGAGACGGTGACGACGAGGGCGAAGGCCACTGCGAATATGCTCACGAGCATCGCCGCGCGCTGGAGCACCTTGTGCTCGCGCAGGACGTCCGCAAAGGTGCGCCTCTTCTTCTGAGGCAGAGCAACGAGCTTGGGGCGCCTCTGCCTGGCGGGCAGGGGTTCCGCTACACGGGTCGCGGGCAGCGCTTCGGTCTCCACCGCAAGGCTGCCGCGGCTGGGGGCGTAGACCCTCAGCGTGTCAAGGCTCTTTCTCTTGTTGCTCGGCTCAGGCATACTCATTTTATTCGACCTCTCGTTTCAATATGAAAGCTTTGCTTAAGGCTGGTTCTCCGTCCTTCTGACGGCGCGGAGCTTGGCGCTCCTCGATCTCGGGTTTATTTCGATCTCCTCGGGGGAGGCGATAATGGGTTTGTTGGTAAGTATCTGCACGAGCGGCTTTTTTCCGCAGATGCAGACGGGCGCCGACTTGGGGCAGGTGCAGGGATCCTTGAGCTCGCGGAAGACGTTCTTCACTATCCTGTCCTCGAGCGAGTGGAAGGTGATCACGCAGAGCACCCCGCCGGGGTTTAAGAGCAGCGCCGCGTTCTTCACGGCCTCCGCAAGGCCTTCGAGCTCGGAATTGACCTCGATGCGTATCGCCTGAAAGGTGCGCCTCGCGGGGTGGGGGCCTTCGCGCCGCGCCGCCGCGGGTATGGCGGATTTGATTATCGCGGCAAGCTCCGAGGTGGTCTCGATGGGCGCCCTTTCCCTCGCTTCCGCTATCGCGCGGGCTATGCGGGGGGCGAAGCGCTCCTCTCCGTAATCGCGGATCACGGCATTAAGCTTCTGCACCGGGTATCCGTTCACGACCTCGTAAGCGGAGAGGGGAGCGGAGCGGTCCATGCGCATATCGAGCGGAGCGTCTATGCCGTAGGAGAAGCCGCGGCTGCCGTCGTCGAGCTGATGGGAGCTGACGCCCAGATCCAGCAGTATGCCGTCCGCGCCGGAAAACCCGTATTCCCGGAGGGGGACGATATCCTTCATATCGAAGAAATTGCCGCGCACGGCGTGAAAATTGCCGAATCCGGAAAGCCTTTGCGACGCGGCCTCTATTGCGTCGGCGTCGCGGTCTATGCCGAAGTGCTGAGCGCCCGCGGGGAGCCTTTCGAGTATCCCCTCGCTGTGCCCTCCGCCGCCCAGCGTGCCGTCTATCGTGACGCGGCAGCTTTCGGGGGAGAGGAGCTCAAGCACCTCGGGAAGCATTATCGGAGTGTGGTAGGAGCTTTCGGTCATTTCTGATTCCTGATCTCTTCCGCGTTCCTGCGGAGCGCTTCCTCGAGCTGGAATTCGTCGTATGCCTTGTTGTTCCGCTCGAGCGCCGAGGGCTCCCAGATCTCGAACACGGGGTGGTTCGACCATACGTTGGCGGTAAGCACGGCGTTCCCCGTGACGCCCGCGTAGGTCAGGTTATCGGAATCGACGGAGATCCTGCGCTTCTGATCGAAGCGGCAGCTGCACGCGAACTGGAGAATGCTCCTCGAGGCGTCCGCATAGCGCTTGTCCGTCGCGGGATTGTGACCGAAGTCGTTAATGAGAGCGTTATAGGCCTCCTGAGTGAGGGCCGTCAGGAAATGCTCCCCGGACGCGGATAAGTCGCGGATAATGACCACGCCTTCGCCCAGATCGGGATGCCACGCGGAGGGAACTATGAGCCTGCCCTGCGCATCGACGGCGACGCTGTATCTTCCGACTATCAACTTATCCACCTCCTTTTTCCCTAAAAAGGGAGATAATCCGACACTTTCATGAGGGTAGTACTATTCTAACACGCACCTACCCCAAAGTCAACCCTATTTGGTACTATTTTGAGAAAAAATTTCCCGTTTCAGTCCTATTCGGCCCTCACGCGGGGGCGGGCGGGTCTCGCGGCCCTCGTAGCCCCACTTGCAAAGCGGCGCAAAGGGCATTATAATGAAGAAAAACACCCCCGAAGGAGCGTTCCGTTATGAAAGAGCTGATACTTGCCAGCGCATCGGCGCGCCGCCGCGAGCTGATGAAGACCTGCGGCTACGAGTTCACGGCGATACCGTCCCCGGCGGAGGAGGAAGCCGCCGCCCGGGACCCGGCGCGGCTCGTGGAGGAGCTCTCGCTGATAAAGGCGAGGAGCGTGTTCGAGTCGCTCGAGCCCGGGCGAGCCGTGAACGCCGTCGTGGTGGGCTCGGATACGGTCGTGGTTTTGGAGGGCGGCGTGCTCGGTAAGCCCCAAAGCGAAGAGGAGGCCGCGGAGATGCTCCGCCGCGAGAGCGGAAAGCAGAACGAGGTCTATACCGGCCTCGCCGTGGTATCGGCCGATGAGAGCGGCGTCCGCGTTTCCGTCACGCACGACCGCGCCCTCGTCAAATTCGCGGAGCTCACCGAGGACGAGATTGCCGCCTACGTCCGCTCCGGAGAGCCCATGGACAAGGCCGGCGCCTACGGCATACAGGGCAGCTTCGCCGTGCATATCGAAAGCGTCTCCGGCAGCTATTTCACCGTCGTGGGCCTGCCCGTGCACCTGCTTTACAGGGAGCTCAAGGCCGTAGGCATTTTGCCGCGCTGTTAATACGCGAGCGAAGCGAGCGTATATCATACGCCCCGGCGTATATCACGCCCCCCGGGCATATCATGCCGCGCAAGCGGAATATCATTGCCGGAGCCCGCTCCGGCGTGGTGATCCTGCTTAAAAGCCGAGTTCACGCAAGCCCCCCTCATCACCGCCTGCGGCGGAGCTTCTCCACCCAAGGGAGAAGCCTTTTGGTCGGCCGCGCCAGCAATGCGCGAGCGAAGCGAGAGTATATCATACGCCCCGGCGTATATCATGCCCCCGGGCATATCATGCCGCGCAAGCGGAATATCATTGCCGAAGCTTGCTCCGGCGTGGTGATCCTTAAGGAAAAGCCGAGTTCGCACAGGTCCCCCCTCATCACCGCCTGCGGCGGAGCTTCTCCACCCAAGGGAGAAGCCTTTTGGTCGGCCGCGCCAGCAATGCGCGAGCGAAACGAGCGTATATCATACGCCCCCGGCGTATATCACGCCCCCGGGCATATCATGCCGCGCAAGCGGAATATCATTGCCGGAGCTTGCTTCGGCGGGGTGATCCTGCTTAAAAGCCGAGTTCGCACAAGTCCCCCTCATCACCGCCTGCGGCGGAGCTTCTCCACCCAAGGGAGAAGCCTTTTGG
>CAMZFO010000093.1 GCA_947306125.1 uncultured Clostridia bacterium
AGGGCATGAACTCCATCAAGGAGGAGATGGCGAAGGTCACGAATCTTGAAAAGAAACAGGGCACGCTTGCTGACGCTCTCGTTGGAGCCGACGTATTCATCGGCGTTTCCGCGCCCAACACCGTTTCGGTCGATATGGTAAGGAGCATGGCGAAGGACGCCATAGTATTCGCCTGCGCCAATCCCACTCCGGAGATATTCCCGGACGACGCGAAGGCCGGCGGCGCCGCAGTTATCGCCACGGGCAGGAGCGATTATCCCAATCAGATCAACAACGTGCTCGCATTCCCGGGCATTTTCCGCGGCACGTTCGACGTAAGGGCTTCCGATATCAACGACGAGATGAAGATCGCCGCCGCGCATGCGCTTGCGGGGCTCATCTCCGATGAGGAGCTTTCCGCCGATTACATAATCCCCAAGGCCTTCGATCCCAGGGTGGGCAAGACCGTTGCCGCCGCAGTTGCCGAGGCCGCAAGGCGCTCCGGAGTCGCAAGGCTCTGATGCGGCGCTTAAAAACCCAAATCATCGGCAGGATATAGAATCATTACGGCCGCAGGCTTTTGCCTGACGGCCGTTTTAATATACATCCCTTTTGCCTTGAAATGGAGATCAAAATAATGTATACTTATAATGGATCCTAAAATGGCGGAATACGCCGTCTTATTACTAACATTTGGAGGGACTTTGCTATGCAGAATATCGAAAACCTCGCGATCACCTCGATGAGAATGCTCTCTGTCGACGCCATTCAGAAGGCCAAGAGCGGCCATCCCGGGCTTGCGGTGGACGCCGCGCCCATGGCGTTCACGCTTTGGAAGACCATGCGGCACGATCCCGCCTGTCCCGACTGGATAGGGCGCGACCGCTTCGTTTTAAGCGCCGGTCATGCTTCCATGCTGCTTTATTCGCTCATGCATATATTCGGTTATCCCGTTTCCATGGATGACATAAAGGATTTCCGCCAGCTCGGCGCCAAGACCGCGGGCCATCCGGAATTCGGGGCGATCCCCGGTATCGAAGCCACCACCGGCCCTCTGGGTCAGGGCTTTGCGATGGCGGTCGGCATGGCGATGGCGGAGCGCTATATGGCCGCTCATTTCAACCGCGAGGGCTATAACGTGATCGATAACCGCACCTATACCCTCATGGGCGACGGCTGCGTCATGGAGGGCGTAGCTTCCGAGGCCGCTTCCCTTGCGGGCACTCTGGGGCTCGGCAGGCTTATCGCCATTTACGACCGCAACCGCATAACCATCGAGGGCAGCACCGATCTCGCCTTCACAGAGGACGTCGGCAAGCGCTTCGAAGCTTACGGCTGGCAGGTGCTGGAGGTCGCAAGCGGCGAGGATACCGGGGCCGTAGCAAGGGCTCTGGACGAAGCAAGGGCGGAAGAGACCAAGCCATCCCTCATAATCGTTCATACCAATATCGCCGAGGGCACTCCCAAGCAGGGCTCCGCTTCGAGCCACGGTTCCCCTCTCGGCGAGGATAATATCGCGGCATATAAAGCGTCGCTCAACTGGGAGTATCCCGCCTTTACCGTTCCCGATGAGGTTTACGCACATATGGCGGAGCTGCGCCGCGGCTTTGCGGCCGCGCACGCGGAGTATGATTCCATGGTCGAGCGCTATAAGGCCGAGTATCCCGAGCTCTATTCCGAGCTTCAGGCGTGGATCTCAGGCGATCTTCCCGAGGGTCTTTCCGTGAAGGATATGCTCGAACCCGAAGAAGGCGCGAAGCTTGCGACCAGGAAGTGCTCCGAGATGATGCTCACAAAGCTCACGGAGCGAATACCGAATCTCATCGGCGGCTCCGCCGATCTCGGCCCTTCGAACCTCACCTATATGAAGGCTTTTGAGGATTACTCCAAGGATAACTATTCCGGACGCAATTTCCATTTCGGCATACGCGAGTTCGCAATGGCCGCCGTCTGCAACGGCATGGCGCTCTACGGAGGCGTCCGCCCCTACTGCGCGACCTTCCTCGTATTTGCCGATTATCTGAAGCCCGCGGTAAGGCTTTCCGCGCTCATGGGCCTCGGCGTGCTCTACGTTATGACTCACGACTCCATAGGCGTCGGCGAGGACGGCCCGACCCATCAGCCCATAGAGCAGCTCGATATGCTGAGGGCGACCCCGAATACCTACGTCTACCGTCCCGCGGACGCGCGCGAGACCGCCGCCTGCTATGCCGCCGCCCTCAATAAGAAGGACGCTCCCGCCGTGCTCGCGCTTTCAAGGCAGAATCTGCCCCAGATAGCAGGTACGTGCGAAAAGGCCATGAGGGGCGGTTACGTGCTGCGCGACTGCGCCGGCGTGCCCGAAGCGATCATAATCGCCTCCGGCTCCGAGCTCGAGCTCGCTGTTCAGGCTGCCGAGACGCTTGGAGAAGAAGGAGTCGCCGTCCGCGTGGTTTCGATGCCCTGCACGGAGCTCTTCGACGAGCAGCCCGCATTCTATCGCGATCTCGTGCTCCCCAAGCCCTGCCGCGCAAGGGTGGCCTGCGAGGCGCTGGGAGGCATGGTTTGGAATAAGTACGTCGGACTCGACGGCAGTATAGTGTCCATGAGGAGCTTCGGCGCTTCAGCGCCCGCCGGCAGGCTCTTTGAGAAATTCAATATAACCGCTTCCGCGATAGTCGAGGCGGTCAAGAAGACTATCAAAAAGTAAAAGGAAATCAGCATGGCATTCCCAAAGGAACTGATACGAAATTTCAGCATAATCGCCCACATCGACCACGGCAAGTCCACCCTTGCCGACAGGCTCATGCAGTTGACGCAGACCGTTGCCGAGCGCGATATGGAGGAGCAGCTCCTCGATTCCATGGATATCGAGAGGGAGAGGGGCATTACCATAAAGTCCACCGCCGTCCGTATGTTCTACACGGCCAAGGACGGCAATACCTATATGCTCAACCTTATCGACACTCCGGGCCACGTCGACTTCACTTACGAGGTCAGCCGTGCGCTCGCGGCCTGCGAGGGCGCCGTGCTCGTAGTCGACGCGACACAGGGCATAGAGGCGCAGACGTTGGCGAACGTATATCTTGCGCTTGACAACGATCTTGAGATAATCCCCGTCATAAACAAGATAGATCTCGTTTCCGCCGATCCGGAGAATGCCATTCACGAGATAGAGGATATCATAGGCCTTCCCGCGGAGGACGCTCCCCGCATCTCCGCAAAGACGGGCCTCAACGTCGAGGAGGTGCTTGAGCGCATCGTTTCCGATATCCCCGCTCCCAAGGGCGATCCCGAAGCCCCGCTGAAGGCGCTGATATTCGACAGCCTCTATGATAATTACAAGGGCGCATTAAGCTACGTCCGCATTATGGAGGGGACCGTCCGTCCGGGCGACCGCATACGCTTCATGCACAGCGGCAATGAGTTCGACGTCACGGAGGTCGGCATATTCGATCCGCACTGGCAGCCCGTAAAGGAGCTCACGGCGGGCGAGGTCGGCTATATCTCCGCTTCCATAAAATCCGTTGCGGAGACCAAGGTCGGCGACACGATAACCTTGGCAAACAACCCCGCAAAGGAGCCCCTGCACGGCTACAAGCAGGCGAACCCCATGGTCTTCTGCGGCATTTACCCCGCGGATGGCGCGGATTACGAGGCGCTCAAGGAGGCGCTCGATAAGCTCATACTGAACGACGCCTCCATTTCATACGAGCCGGAGACCTCACAGGCATTGGGCTACGGCTTCCGCTGCGGCTTTTTGGGCCTGCTGCACATGGAGATAGCGGAGGAGAGGCTCGAACGCGAATTCGATCTCGATCTTGTTACCACGGCTCCCTCCGTCATTTACCGCGTAGTAATGCTCGACGGCTCCGTCCGCATGATAGACAACCCCTCCAATCTGCCCTCTCCCATGGAGATACAGAGGATGGAGGAGCCCATGGTGCAGGCGCATATCATGACCCCGCCGGAGTACGTGGGCAGCATTATGGAGCTCTGCCAGGAAAAGCGCGGCATATTCATCGACATGACCTATCTTGAGGAGAACAGGGTAAAGCTCACCTACCGTATGCCCTTGAACGAGATCATATTCGATTTCTTCGACGGCCTCAAGAGCCGCAGCCGCGGCTACGCCTCGTTCGATTACGAGCTCGGCGAATATGAGCAGAGCGACCTCGTGAAGCTCGATTTCCTGCTGAACGGCGATTTGTGCGACGCGCTCTCGACCATAGTTCACCGCGACAAGGCATACGCCAAGGGCAGGGCTGTCGCCGAAAAGCTGCAGGAGGTCATCCCCCGTCAGCAGTTCGAGATACCCATTCAGGCGGCCATAGGCGGCAAGATAATCGCCCGAGAGACGGTCAGGGCCGTCCGCAAGGACGTGCTTGCCAAGTGCTACGGCGGCGATATAACGCGAAAGAAAAAGCTCCTCGAAAAGCAGAAGGAGGGCAAGAAGCGCATGAGGCAGGTCGGCACGGTCTCCGTACCCTCCGACGCCTTTATGAGCGTGCTTCGCATCAACTGATGGCAGGTATCTATATCCACATACCCTTCTGCAAAAGGAAGTGCCGATACTGCGATTTTGTCAGCTTCCCGGACTTCGCGCACGAGGATATCTATTTCGTCGCGCTCATTTCCGAGATGCGCAGATATGCTTCCCTTATGCGGGGCCGCCGCTTCGATACCGTGTTTATCGGCGGCGGAACGCCGACCGTTCTTAAGCCCGGAAGGCTCAAGGCGCTTTTGACGGAGGCCAAGCGCTGCTTCGATATTGCCGGGGACGCCGAGATAACCTGCGAAGCTAATCCCGAGTCCGCGAGCGATGAAAAGCTCGGCGAGCTAATCGAGGCGGGCGCGAACCGGCTCTCGCTGGGGCTGCAGAGCGCCGACGCCGCTGTGCTCGAAACTATCGGAAGGATACACACGCCGGATGACTTTTTGAAGGCCGTTTCGGCCACAAGGAGCGCGGGCTTTTCCAATATCAATGCCGACGTCATGCACGGGCTGCCCGGGCAGACGGCGGAAAGCTATTTGGATACGCTGAGGCTCGTTACGGATCTGGAGCTTCCCCATATCTCCTCCTATTCGCTGATACTCGAGGAGGGGACGCCTATGTTCGGCGCCGTATCAAAGGGCGAGCTTGCGCTTCCCTCGCCCGACGAGGTCGCCGATATGGAGGATGCGGGGTTTGAGTTCCTTGACGGAAAGGGCTATGAGCGGTACGAGATATCGAATTTCGCAATGCCCGGCTTCGAGTGCCGCCATAATCTCAACTACTGGGATAACGGCGAATACCTGGGCCTCGGCCTCAATTCCCATTCCGCGCTGCGCTTGAAGGGCGAATGGACGAGATTCCATAACACCGAAAGGCTCAACGAGTACGTTAAGGAGCTTGGCGAGGGCAAGCTGCCCGTGCGCGATACGCAGAAGATCGAGCGCGGCGAGGAGATGTTCGAGACCGTGATGCTCGGTCTGCGAAAGACCGCGGGCATTCTGCGCGCGGATTTTGAGCGCCGCTTCGGCGTCGATCCCGTTGAGCATTACGCCCCCGCCGTAACGGAGCTCGAGCTCGACGGAATGCTTGAGGTGACGGAGGAGAGGCTCTTCCTCACAAAGCACGGGCTGGATTTCCAGAACGAGGCGCTTATCAAATTCATGGAGCAGTGATGCGTAAGCAATTCAAAAAATACGGTGTTATATTCGATCTTGACGGCACCCTGTGGGATTCCTCCTATCAGGTGGGTAAGGCGTGGCAGGAGGTTTTCGACCGTTACGAGCTGGGCATAGCCGTTACCGAGGAGAAGATGGCCGTCATGATGGGCCGCACCATTCCCGAGATAGGCGAGGCGATACTTCCGCATATAGAGCCGGAGCGGCGCAGTGAGATACTGAAGGCCTGCTGCGACGAGGAATGCGCGAGGCTGGGGCTTTACGGCGGTAAGCTTTACGACGGCGTCGCGGAGCTCATACCCGAGCTCGCAAAGCGGTATTCCCTCTTTATCGTTTCGAACTGCGAGGACGGCTACATTCAGACCTTCATGCGCGCTCACGGCGTGGAAGCCCATATCTCCGATATTGAGTGCATAGGCAGGACAGGCCTTCACAAGGGCGATAACATAAGGCTTATCGTTGAGCGAAACCAGCTTGAAAAGGCCGTTTACGCGGGCGATACGGAGCGGGATATGCACGCGGCGCACTCTGCGGGGCTGCCTTTCATCCATGCCGCTTACGGCTTCGGCAAGGGCTTTGAGCCGGAGTATTCGATCTCCTCTTTCCGTGAGCTTCCGGCGCTTTTGAATAAGGTTTTTGAGGTGTAGTATGCGTTGTATGTGCAGGGAATGCGGTACTTACATGGTGCAGGCGGAGGATAATAAGCTCGGGTGTATTTGCCCGGAATGCTTTTCAAGGTGCCGCGACTGTCTCGGAACGGATTCGGTTATGAGCCGCGACGAGCTTGCGTCTCTTAAGGACGATCCGGCTCTTGCGATGATGTTTATGGCAGCCAGAAGCGATGATAACGATGAAGGACGGAACTGAAAGATGACTACCGAAAGATCCTGCGGGGCGGTTTTATACAGGATGACGCACGGCGAGCCCATGTACGTTCTCGTCAAGGCGCGTCATTTCGGTTTCCCCAAGGGGCACGTTGAAAACGACGAGACAGACGAACAGACCGCCCTCCGCGAGATAAAGGAGGAGACGGGCGTTTCTGCGCGCCTTGACAGCCGGTTCAGGCGCGAGGTGACGTATATGCTGCCCGGGCATAAGCGCATCTGCAAAAAGGTGGTGCTCTTCGTCGCCGAATTCGACGAGCACGAGGATCCTCACGCCTGCAGCGAGATAAAGAAGGTCGTCATGGAGCCCTATGCCAAAGCCATGCAGCTCGTTTCTCACGAATCCTTGAAGAACGTGCTCGAGGAGGCGCACAGCTATATCTTGAGCCGCGCCGACTGAGCGCACAAAAGCATCGAACAACGCCGGATGCGATCCGGCTTTTTTTAATTCTATTCCCGCGAAAGGTGAATACTATTTAATACCTGCAGATCCACCTCGGGGGTATAGTGCGAATGGAATGTATAAACAGGATAAGGCTGGCGGGGAAGATGGTCTCGCTGCCCGTTTACGATCATACGGTTTTGGGAGAGGCGTTTTACAAGATGCTGGTATCCGCAAAAAGGCTTTCGGGCACGGCCGACGTGCTGCCGGTGACGGTATCGGAAAGGCTCATGGACACGGAGCGCGAAGGGGAGCCCGGGATAGGCTCTGCGATAGAGATAGAAGGTCAGCTCCGCTCGTATAATCACAGGGACGAGAACGGCAGCCACCTGATAATCACCGTGTTTGCTCGGGACGTTTTCTTCCCGGACGAGGAGCTCGTTATGGGCGACGAAAACTATGTGGAGCTTGCGGGACATATCTGCAAGCCCGTCGTTTACAGGACCACTCCCTTTCAGCGCGAGATATCGGACGTACTGCTCACCGTCGGAAGGAGATACGGCAAGAGCGATTATCTTCCCTGCATAGCATGGGGGAGGAACGCGAGGTTCGCAGACGAGCTCGAGCCCGGGGATACCGTGCTGATACAGGGCCGTATGCAGTCCCGCGAGTACAGAAAGACCCTTGAAAACGGCGAGACGGAAGCGCGCACCGCTTATGAGATAAGCTGCTCGTCGATAGAAAAGTTATAATAAAGGACGCCGATCAGGCGCCCTTTTATCTTAAGCCTTCCCAAATTCCTTTTAATGGAATTCCATCCCGGGCCTTCCCCCGGGCGGGGAAGGTGTCAGCGTAAAGCTGACGGATGAGGGGTATATAATTACTCCGGAATTCCTTTTAATGGAATTCCATCCCGGGCCTTCCCCCGGGCGGGGAAGGTGTCAGCGTAAAGCTGACGGATGAGGGGTATA
>CAMZFO010000094.1 GCA_947306125.1 uncultured Clostridia bacterium
GTTTTGCGACGCTCGCGTTGCTCGCTTAGGGTGCTCCCTCTCCGGGTTGGTTTTGCGACGCTCGCTTGAATACACCCAGAATACTGTTTATATTATCAATATTATCTATATTATAAATAATATTTATATTATTCATATTATCTATAATATTAATATTATTTATATTATTTATATCATCTATATCATTGATATTACTGTTATCACTTTTTTTGTTATAAATAATACAGATACCAAAGATAACAATGATATTGGTGGTATCATTGTTATCTTTGTTATCTTTGGTATAATATTATTATAGCACAGATGTTCGATAAATGCAAGAGGTTTTTTATTCTTTTATGATCCGCGGGTAGTGAGGAAACCCCCTTGACAGCAGGCGAACAAATGTGCTATAATATCATTAAGGGCAGGGAAAAGGCAAAGCCTCGTATAAAATGCTTTTTCGCTATTGACAAAGGGCTTTTGCGGGAGTATCATATCCCAAGCTGAAGAGTAAAGATGCGTTCGTTAAGTGTTGGCCGAACGGGGAGTTGTCGGCCGAACGAAAAGCCCGCCTGAAAGGCGAGAGCTTGCGGAACGCATCCTGCATCCCGCTTCATAGGGCAGCCAAAGAGTGCCGGATACGCCTCCTTCCCTTGTCGTATGAATGGGGAAAAGGAGGTATTTTTATGTCGAAATCCAAAAAGAGCAGGGCGGAAGGGATATTCTCGCTCCGCTCCATGATAATCATGGCAATGCTCATCGCGATGACGGTGATGCTCGACCGCGTGCCGGGGCTCTCGATAAAGACGCCCGGCTGGAAGATAGGCTTCTCGTTCGTGCCGCCCATGATCGCCGCGATGCTTTTGGGGCCCGTGCAGAGCGCGATAGTCTACGGGCTCTCCGATCTTATCGGCGCGCTGCTTTTCCCGTTCGGGCCGTATCATCCGGGCTTCACGGTCGTCGCCGCGCTTATGGGCTTCATAATGGGCGTTTTCCTCAATAAGCGCCCGTTCGCCTTCGCCGGGAGCGATCGGGAGTGGAAGAAGATCCGCTTCTTCCCGAATATGGTCGTGCCCGTTGTCGTGAACTGCCTGCTGCTGGGCCTCGTCGTGAACACCTTCTGGGTCAGCCAGCTCTACGGCTCCAAGACCTACGCAGGCTGGTTCGTTTACAGGCTCCTCGAATACGCCATACTCGTTCCCGTGCAGCTCGTGCTGATACCCGTGCTCCTGAGGCTCTGCGAGCTTTTGAAGAAGGCGGGAGTCGTTGGCTTCTCCCGCACGGGGGCCGCCCGCGAGCGCCTGAGCAGCATTTCGAGGAACGAGAGCATTTTGGGCCTCTCCCGCATCACGGAGCTTTTGAGCCTGCTCGGGGACCCGCAGGAGAAGGTCCCCGCCGTGCACGTTTCCGGCACCAACGGCAAGGGCTCCTTCACCGCCATGCTCGCCTCCGTTTTGAAGGCCGCCGGGAATAAGGTCGGCGCCTTCACCTCGCCCGCCATCACCGGCGTCACCGACGGCATCCGCGTAAACGGCGAGAGGATAGGGGAGGAGGAGCTCGATTCGCTGCTTGCCGAGATCGCGCCCTTTGCCGGGCGCATGGCAGAAAAGCCCACCGAATTTGAGGTAATGACAGCCGCCGCGTATCTTTATTTTGCCAGAGAGGGCTGCGATATTTCGGTGATCGAATGCGGCCTCGGCGGCGCGGGGGATTCCACGAACGTATTGAAAAGCCCCCTGCTTTCCGTAATAACCAACGTCGAGCTCGACCATACCGACAGGCTCGGCAAGACCCTTTCCGCCATTGCGGAGCACAAGGCCGGAGTCATCAAGGAGGGCCGCCCCGTGCTCTACGGAGGCGATCCCGGCGAGGCGCTTGAGGTGATAGAGCGCAGGGCGGAGGAGATGGGCTCAAGGCTCTTCATCACCGACCGCACCCGCCTCACCGCCGCTCCCTCGACCCTTTCCGGCACGGATATAGAGTTTGCCGGCTTCCCGCCCATGCATCTTTCGCTCCTCGGCGAGTATCAGCCCGCCAACGCCGCGAGCGTGCTCACGGCGGTCGAGATACTGCGCGGGGAGGGCGCCAAAATCCCCGACTCCGCCGCCGCTTACGGGCTTTCGCACACGAGCTGGCCCGCAAGGTTCGAGCTTATTTCCCAAGAGCCCTGCGTGATATTCGACGGCTCGCATAATCCCGACGGCGTAAAGCTCGCCGCCTCGAGCATAGAGCATATCTTCGAGGGGAAAAAGGCGGTAATACTGATGGGCGTTATGGCGGATAAGGAGTATGCGAAATACCCCGCCATGCTGAAAAACTGCGCCGGGAAGGTGTTCGCCGTGAAGCCCGCGAATCCCCGCTCGCTCCGGGCAGAGGCGCTCGCCGCCTGCTTTGCCGGGGCGGGAGTCCCCGCCGAAGCCTTCGCCGACTTTGAGGAGGGCGTCCGCGCCGCATACGCCGAGGCCCGGGAAAAGCAAGCCCCCCTCGTCGCAATGGGCACGCTCTATATGTATAAGGAGTTCACCGAAGCGCTCGGGAAGCTGATCGGCTGAGCAAACGGGCTGCGCCCGAATGAAGGAATGAAGACGCTTCGCTGATGAAGGAATGAAGACGCCCGATAAACGGGCTAATGAAAAAATGAAGACGCCCCGCTGATGAAGGGATGCCGTTGAGCATTCTCCATGCGGGCGTCTTTGCTTCATTAGGCGGCATGGCCGCCGACTTCATCAGGCGCAGAGCGCCGACTTCATTGCCTTCCCCCGGGCGGGGAAGGTGTCGGCGGAGCCGACGGATGAGGGGTGTATACTTATTCCGGAATTCCTTCCAAAGGAATTCCATCCTTATCAGGCGCAGAGCGCCGACTTCATTGCCTTCCCCCGGGCGGGGAAGGTGTCGGCGGAGCCGACGGATGAGGGGTGTATACTTATTCCGGAATTCCTTCCAAAGGAATTCCATCCTTTTTCATTCGCCCTCCGGGGACCGCGAGGAACGAGCGGCGGATGAGGGAAATACGATACGCCCCGGCACATATCCTCCGTTCTTCGAAGAACGGATATCACCGCGCAAGCTTCCTGAAAGCCTGCGCGTTATTTTACCGTCACGAGCTCGTACTCCCTCGTGCCGAGGCCTATCTTTTCGGCGTGTATGAGCCCGGCCTCCCAGTCGGTATCGGGGTGGACTATGCGGAAGACGTCATGCCCGTGCTCGTGCGCTTCGGGCGCGTCCGCGGCGGAGCCGGGCACTACGGGCTGAGCGTTGGCGGCGTCCACGCAGGCCTGATCGAGCGCCACGGGATCGAACGAGGCGAACATTCCCACGTCGGGTATCACGGGCACGTCGTTGCAGGAATCGCAGTCGCACTCGGGCGAAACGTCTATTACCATGCTGATATGGAAATTGGGCTTCCCCGCGAGCACGGCCTTGGTGTATTCGGCGATCTTCTTGTTCATGACGGGCTTCGCCTCGTCCCATTTTGTCATTATGGCTTCCTTGGGGCAGTAGGCGATGCAGTAGCCGCAGCCCACGCAGTGCGCCTCGTCGATGACGGCCTTACCGTCCTCTATGTGCACGCCCTCGTTATTGCAGTGGCGAACGCACATTCCGCAGCCTATACAGCGCTTCGTGCTGATGCGGGGGGTGCCGGAGGAGTGCATCTCCATCTTGCCCTTTTTTGAGCCCGCGCCCATGCCGATGTTTTTAAGGCACCCGCCGAAGCCCGCGTTGACGTGCCCCTTGAAATGGGTGAGCGAAATGACGATATCCGCCTCGGCTATAGCCGCGCCTATTTTGGCCTCCTTAACGTATTCGCCGCCCTCGACGGGTATCTCGCGCTCGTCCGTGCCGCGCAGACCGTCGGCGATTATCGTGTGCACGCCCGTCGCAAGGGGGTTGTAGCCGTTCATATAGGCGGCGTCGAGGTGATTCAGAGCGTTGTTGCGGTAGCCGACGTAGAGCGTGTTGCAGTCGGTCAGGAAGGGCTTGCCGCCCAGCTCCTTAATGCGGTCGCAGAGCACCTTCGCGTACTGCTGGCGGAGGAAGGCCATGTTGCCCACCTCTCCGAAATGGAGCTTGACGGCGACGAATTTGTCCTTGAAGTCTATCGAGCCAATGCCCGCGGAGTCGATGAGCCTGCGGAATTTGCCGAGCAGACTCGTGTGCATACCGACGTGCATATCGGTAAAGTAAACCTTTGAAGCCATATTATCACCTCATTACCGCCAAGCGGGTATTTTATTTGATTATACACTATAAAAAGGGGCCGGCGCAAGCGTTTTCGGAAGCGGATAAGCAGCCTGGGGAAATGAAGCCGGCGGCTTATTCCGCCTGATGAAGACGGCGCTGTGCCGCCTGATGAAGACGGCAGCTTCGCCGCCTGATGAAGAAAAGACGCCTGCCGGGAAGAATGCCTATAACATTCCTTCATCGGCGAAGCGTCTTCATTCCTTGATCGGCCCGTTTATCGGGCGTATTCATTTTAACCGCGCCGCAGGCGTCAGAAGTCCCTGCCGCTGCCGGAGTGGCTCGAGCCGGAGGAGCCAGAGTAGCCGCCGGAATAGGAGGAGCCTCCGCCGCTGCTTCCCGTCTTTCCGCCCGAATCGTGCGAAATGGGGCTGTAGACCCTCGTCACGGTGTTGTGAGTGAAGCGGTCGTAGCCGCCGCCCATGCTGAAGCTGTCCCTCACGAGGTGGTCGCCCGCGGTATAGGCGGTGCGAACGGTCTTCATGGAGGACTTTGCGCGGGACATGCTCGCGCCGGAGGACAGCAGCGAGAGCGCGGCGGCGATGGCGCTGCGGATGCTCCAGACGACGGGAGTGCGCGGGGTGCGTCCGGTCTTCAACGTCTTGTCGAGATAATCGAGCCAGCGGTCGGCGGACTTATAATAATTATCCGCGGCGAAGGGGCCTTCGGCGCCCTCCAGAAGGCGCTCGATATTGAGGTCGGTCAGCTTCTCCGCCGCCTTGCCCTCGCAGTGCATACGGGGCTTGTCGATCAAAGAGAGCATGACGCCGTCGAAGCTCTCGCCGAAGCCGTAGCCGTTGTACTTATAGTAAAGATCGGTGTGCCGCTGCGGGGAGAAGGCGCTTGCGCGGTCGGTGAGTATGGCGACGTCGATCCCGTATTTTTCCGAGATCGCGGCGGCCTTTTTGCGGAGCGCCTCGGCCTGCTCGGCGGTGAAAAGGCCGGAGTTGTCGGCGATCCTGGGCGCGTTCGGGTCGGCCCTGCGTACGAAGCTCTCGCCCTCCGCGGGATACCATTCGGGCGCGAAGGGGACGCCCTTTTCAAGCAGAGTGCCCAGATTGTCTATCCAATCGCTGACGCCCGTGTAATATTCGCCCGCGCCGAGATATGCGTAGAGCACGTCGTCCAATGCGTTCGCGTTCTCCTCGGTGTAGAGCCTGCGCGGCTTGCTGCCGGTAACGCAGCACCAGCCCCCGCGGGAATTGGGATCCATGCAGAGCAGCAGGCAGAAGCCGTCGTGCTCCGGGCCGCAGCCGTAGCCGTTGAAATCGTAGAAATCGGCGGCGTAGACGGCGCGGGAGAGGCCGTGGGTGGTGGTGTCGGTGAATATGACGACGTCCGCCGCGTGAGCTTCGATGAACGAGGCGATCTTCGCTTCGAGCGCCGCCTCCTCGGAGTCGGTGAAAATATCCGCGTCGTCGACCACCCTGGGAGTCCCCTCGGGAGCGGGGCTCCAGACCCACGCGTCGGTGTCCGCGGGGTACCAGTCGGGCATCACGAGCTCGTTGAGGCTCGCGGGGCCGTATGAGATCATCTCGCCCTTATAGTGCTGTACGGCGCCTCTGTATTCGACGCCGGAGTGCGCGACGGAATCGGACGCGGCCTCAAGGAAATCCGCGACGGCGCCGCGGTACCTGCCGCTTGCAAAGCCCTGACGCACGGCAAGGGAGACCTTTTGAAACTCCTCGTCCGTGAATATCTCGGAGCCCCTGCCGAAGGCCTCCATGAGTATGGTCTGCTCCTGCGTGTTGAGCGCCAGCACTATGCCGTCGCCGTTCTCGCCGTAGCCCAGCCCGTTCTTGCGGAACACGTAGTCGATGTATTCGGCGTCGGGGTCGCCCCCGCAATGCTCGTTATTGTAGAGTATTACGACGAAATCGAATCTGCGGTTTAACAGCAGGGTTATCGCCGCCTCGTTGAGCTCGTCTGCGTCGCCGCCGTCGAGTATGCCCGAAAGGTCGTTCACCCTGCGCAGATCCTCGCGCCAGAGCTCCGCGTCGGGCTCCGCCAAGTCGTCGGATGCGGAGCAGGGCAGAGGCAGACAGGCGAAAAGAAGCAGGGCGATGAAGAGAAAAACGGTTATCCTGCGAAGATTTTTCATGCTAATGATCCTTTCCCTCTGTATTGAAGGTCCCGCTTCAGCAAGAGATGAGCGAGAGCACGAGCATCGCCGCGGCGAACACGGCCGCGAATGTGCCCCAGCGGCGGAGCAGGCTGCGCCCGGAGTCGGTCGGCACGTCGCCGACGACCTTGCCAGTCTGCCCGTTCATGGCGAAGCTGTAGGTCTGCCCCTTGTGCTTTACGTTGAACGTGTAAACGGGCAGCAGCACGTATTTGGCCTCTATGGGGGAGGCGGAGAGCCCGTTGCCCTTGTTGGTCATGCCGGTATACATGGGGGAGTGCGCGTTGGCCTCCGCAATGCTCAGGGCGGAATTATACATCCGCTCCTCCGCCCTGCGGCGCACCTCGTCGGAATCCTTGTCGAAGCGCTCGGCGAAGAAGCCGGAAAGATAGCTCATCCTGAAGGGCTTTATGCCCGAGGCGTCGAAGGGCTCGAGAGAGTCCATGAGCGCGTCGTCGAAGCGGCTCGAGGCGTCCACGGGGATATCGGTGAAGCGCATCGAAACGTCCCTCTGCACGTCGTAATGAGCGCGCGTGGTCACGAGATAATCCCCGTGCCGCACGGCGCTGTCGGTATAGGCGTCGTAATACACGGGGCCGCTGTAGGTGCAGTCGTAGAGCCAGAAGGGGATGTAGACGCCGCAGAGGTCCTCTATATTGCTCTCGCTGAAGAAATGCCTCGGCAGGAGCTTCCTGTCCTTATAGAAGCGCTGAACGGCGGCGGGCAGCTCCTTTTTGTCGATGCGGAAGGGGATTATGCCGTCGGGACGCAGACCGCCCGAGACCTTCTCGGTCAATACGATATTGTTGCCGCAGTAGGGGCAGGTGACGGAGGCGGAGACGCCGCTCGTCACTATCTCCGCGCCGCAGGAGAGGCAGTTGTAAACGCATATTTCCTCGGCGGAAGTTTCCGCGGCCTCCGAGCCATCGGAGCCGGAGAGCGTCTCCTCGGCCTCGTCGGGGATCTCGTAGGAGGCGCCGCACCAGTCGCAGACGGACTTGCCGCTTGCGGGGTCGAACCTTAAGGGCGCGCCGCACGCGGGGCATTTTTGTTCGCTGATCTTTCTTTCCATATTGCTCCTTTTCCGGGATCCCCGGCGGGATAATTCATTCTTGGCCTTCCCACGGGCGGGATAATTCATTCTTGGCCTTCCCACGGGCGGGGCGCGCAGCGTTAAGAAGAGGCAACGGTGTTGCGTCTTTAGCGGAGCGCCGCGGAAACTCCGTTTCCGGGGTGATGTCAGCTCGCGCTGACGGATATACTTCATACGGAATTCCCGTCGGGAATTCCATCCTTATTATACAATCTATTTATGCCTCTTGCAAGGCCTATTCCCCGAGCCCGTACTTGACCCGCACCCGCTCGAGCTTCTTCAAAAGGGGCTTTGCGAGCAGCAGCAGGAAGGTCACGGTCGCCGCCGCGTGCACGAGATTCGGCTTTATGCCGGCTATATACTGCGCGAGAGCGTGCT
>CAMZFO010000095.1 GCA_947306125.1 uncultured Clostridia bacterium
CCGCTCCCCCGTTATCAAAAGGAAAGGAGGATCAGCACTTGGAAAGCAATAACGAACGGGAGCCGCTGAAAAAGCGGCGCGGCGCGGCGACGCTCGAACGCAAGCTCCGCCGCCTGACCGTCAGCGCTCTCAATGCGCTCGGGGAGATACTTGCGGATACCTCTGCAAAGCCCGCCGACCGCATATCCGCCGCCAAGCTCGCCTTCGACACTGCCGCCCGCTTTGACGGCAGGCCGGATACGGAAAGCGGCGGGATAATAAGGGTGGTGTTCGACGGAGCGCCGGAGGAATGGGCGGAATAGTAAATTCGTGTTAAATATATTATTAATTTGTGTTGCATATTATTGAATCCGTGGTATAATGTTATCGTAAGAAAACGCATGGAGGCAAATATGGCTAAAAGCATCTACTCACTCGTATTGGACGACGAGGTGATATCGCTCATAGACGGCATGGCCTATGAGCAGGGCATGAGCCGCTCCGCTCTAATAAACCGCGTGCTTGCGGAAAAGGTGGGCTATTCCACCCACGAGATGCGCACGCGCGACATCTTCCGCCGCATGGAGGATATGCTCGAGCGGTCGCTGCTGCCCATGCTCGGGGAATCGGGCGACACCACCCTGCGTCTCCGCTCGGCGATATCGTACAAGTATAATCCGACGGTCAAATACACCGTCGCTCTGGACTCTGCGGGGCGGGGCATAGGCGAGCTTCGCGTGCAGGTCAGGAGCCGCAGCGACGGCTTCACGCTCATGCTCCTGCAGTTCTTCCGCCTTTGGGCGAAGCTCGAGGAGGCCTACATAGGCAAGACGGACGTTTCGTTCGAGCCCGGCAGGCTGACGCGAAGGCTCGTGCCCCATATGAGGAAGGACGGTCAGCCCGTGGAGACCGTGGACGGCTCGAATATCGCCGCCTACGTGAACGCCTTCGACGGGGCTATGAAGGCCTTCTTCGCCGCCGTATCCGATCCCGCCGACGCAAGCGCGGCGGCCGAAGCCCATATGTCGGATTACGTCAGAAACAACGAGATAATTATGTGACCCAAAAGGGGGTTATACTATGAACGCAAACAAACTCACCCAGAAAAGCATGGAGGCGATCCGCGGGGCGCAGAGCCTTGCCGCCTCGAACAATAACACCACCGTCGAGCAGGCGCATCTGCTTTACGCGCTCGTTTCGCAGAACGAGGGCCTTATCCCCTCTCTGCTCAAGAAGCTCGGCGCAGAGCCCGGCATGATCGCGGAGGACGCGCTGACCGCCGTGCGCGGGCTTGCACGCATGTCCGGCGGCACGGGCGAAAGCTATGCTTCCCCGCAGCTCGGCGCGGCTCTTGACGCCGCCGAGAAGCGCGCGGCCGCAATGCACGACGAATACACCAGCGTCGAGCATCTCTTCCTCGGCCTCATCGAAAAGGCCGACGGCACGGTAAAGCCCATTTTCAAGAAGTACGGCGTCACCGAGGCCGGCTTCCTCGCCGTGCTGAAGGAGGTCCGCAAGAACCGCCCCGTCACCGGCGACGACCCGGAGAGCACCTACGACGTGCTCAAAAAGTACGGTCAGGATCTCGTGGAGCTCGCCCGCGAGCAGAAGCTCGACCCCGTCATAGGCCGTGACGACGAGATAAGGAACGTCATCCGCATACTCTCGCGCAAGACCAAGAACAACCCCTGTTTGATTGGCGAGCCGGGCGTCGGCAAGACCGCTATAGCGGAGGGGCTTGCATTGAGGATAGTGCGCGGCGACGTGCCCGAAAACCTCAAGGACAGGAGCGTTTTCAGTCTGGATATGGGCGCTCTCGTCGCGGGAGCCAAATACCGCGGCGAATTCGAGGAGAGGCTCAAGGCCGTGCTTTCCGAGATAAAGGAGAGCGACGGCAGGATAATCCTCTTCATCGACGAGCTGCACACGATAGTCGGCGCCGGCAAGACGGACGGCGCTATGGACGCGGGCAACCTCTTAAAGCCCATGCTGGCGAGGGGCGAGCTGCACTGCATCGGCGCCACCACGCTCGACGAGTACCGAAAGTACATCGAGAAGGACGCGGCTTTGGAGAGGCGTTTCCAGCCCGTCATGATCGACGAGCCCTCGGTGGAGGACACTGTCTCGATCCTTCGTGGTTTGAAGGAGCGGTACGAGGTGTTCCACGGCGTGAAGATAAACGACAGCGCTCTTATCGCCGCGGCGGAGCTCTCCAACCGCTATATCTCCGACAGGTTCCTGCCCGACAAGGCCATAGACCTCGTGGACGAGGCCTGCGCGCTCATCAAGACCGAGATCAACTCGATGCCCTCTGAGCTCGACGATATCCGCCGCAGGATAATGCAGCTCGAAATAGAGGAGACCGCGCTCAAAAAGGAAACCGACCGCATATCCGTGGAGCGTCTCGAGGCGCTCAGGAAGGAGCTTGCGGAGGAGCGCGATAAATTCAATGAAATGAAGGTAAAATTCGACGAGGAGAAGCAGGCCATCGAGGCCGTGCAGAAGCTCCGCGAGCAGATAGACGCCGCCAACGCGAAGATGCAGAAGGCGGAGAACGAGTACGATCTGAACCTCGTCGCCCAGATCCGCTACGGCGAGCTCCCCAAGCTCAAGGCGGAGCTCGAGGAGAAGGAAAAGGAGCTTGCCGAAAAGGACAACAACCTCCTGCGCGACCGCGTGACGGAGGACGAGATCGCCCGAATCGTCGCAAGGTGGACCGGCATCCCCGTGACCAAGCTGATGGAATCCGAGCGTGAGAAGCTGCTGCGGCTCTCCGATAAGCTGCACGAGCGCGTGATAGGCCAGAACGAGGCCGTGGACGCCGTCTCGGACGCCATACTCCGCTCCCGCGCGGGCATACAGGACCCGAACCGCCCCGTGGGCTCGTTCCTCTTCCTCGGCCCCACCGGCGTGGGCAAGACGGAGCTTGCCAAGGCGCTTGCCGAGGCGCTCTTCGACGACGAGAGGAGCATAGTCCGAATAGACATGAGCGAGTATATGGAGAAGTATTCCGTATCGCGTCTGCTCGGAGCGCCTCCGGGCTACGTCGGCTACGACGAGGGCGGCCAGCTCACCGAGGCCGTGCGCAGAAAGCCTTACGCCGTGGTGCTTTTCGATGAGATCGAGAAGGCTCACCCCGACGTGCTGAACGTGCTGCTGCAGGTGCTGGACGACGGCAGAGCGACCGACGGCCAGGGCCGCACGGTGGACTTCAAGAACACCATAATCATTATGACGAGCAACCTCGGAAGCGAGCTGCTGCTTGAGGATATGTCCGGCAACGGCATGATATCCGAGGAGACCAAGGCGGCCGTCACCCGCCTGCTGCGCGCGCACTTCCGCCCCGAGTTCATAAACCGTCTGGACGAAACCGTCATGTTCCGTCCCCTCTCCACCGGCGATATGACCGAGATAGTCAAGCTGATGGTGAAGAAGCTGGCGGCAAGGCTCAAGGAGCGCACTCTCGCCCTCGATATCACCGAGGCGGCGCTCTCCTACATCGTCCGCAACGGCTCCGACGCGCAGTTCGGCGCAAGGCCCTTAAAGCGCTTCATCGCGCAGCACGTCGAGACCCTGCTCGCCCGCAAGATACTGGCGGAAGACCCCGCCCCCTACTCCACGCTCACCGTGGACGCGGACGAGAACGGCTTGAAGATAGTCTGATATCCCGGGATCTTATCCCGAAACGACCTCCCGAAATGACACAGGCCGCGGTGCGATAATATCGCACCGCGGCCTGTGGTTTTTTATGCCGGTAAGGGGGAAGGCCGATGGTATCGCGGCCAACCAAAAGGCTCCCCTTGTAAAGGGGAGCTGTCAACGAAGTTGACTGAGGGGGGCGAATACCGGTTGCCGCAGGCAATTTCAAGCGTCCGGTGGACGGTTGAAAATGTATGAGCCGGGCGGCAGCCTGTTCCGCAGGAACGGCAGTCCGCCCCGGCGGAGCGCACAGCTCGCCCTCCGGTGGCCGCCGACCTTCAGGTTGGGGGGGGGATGAGGGGGCGAATATCGATTCAGCACGCAGCCGTTGTTCCTTCCCCTCAGTAGGGGAAGGAACGATTGCCGGTATTTGTTCGTAAATCTGCCCAATTGATGCATGGGAAGGACAACCCCTTCGTCAGCCGATATTATTCCTCTTCCGAAAGCTTTGGGCCGTAAGAGTCGTCGGTCTTGAGGAATTCCCGGCAGGCGAAGTAATCCGCCCGCATGCGCTCGGGAAGCTCGTCCGCCGTTATCCGCTCGGCGAGCGGAGCAAGTATATGCTCGTGATCATAGTGCATGTTTTTGAAATCATGCAGGAGTATCCTCTCGCTGTCCAAAGGTATTACGTAGTATTCTTCGCATGGCTCATCGCCGCCGAAAAGCGCTATGCCGAATGAGACCCTGCCGGAATGATCCGTCCACTTTACCGGGTCGCCGTGCCGTATGAAGCATGGGAAGCTGATATCGTGGTTTCGCGCGCAGGGTCGGCTGCACTCGAAGCAGCAGCCGTCGCAGCCCTCCGCGCTGCGGTCGTTCGCCCAAATATCGACGGAATAGATCACACATCCGGGCAGAAGGTCCATCTCGCCAAGCTCGTCCTCGGCAAACGGCTCGTCCTCCCCGCCGCGATACACCTTGCGTTTAACTATTCTGTAATGAGTGAGCTCCTTCTCCGCGCATTCGTATTCCTGCCAAAACAGCGCGATCGTTTTTAGCGCGGCCTCATACGAACCGCAGAGATACCGCTCGTCGTACGAGTCGGGATCCTCCTTGATATGGAGCTCGAAAACCACGTCCGGAGAGGGCTTTTTGAACTCCTCAAGGGCCGCCTTCTGCTCGGCGATGAGCCTCTTTATGTATTCCCTGTACTCGCCCGTGAACTCGTTCTCAAGCTCGCGCAGGAGTTCGATCCTCGTGTCAAAATCCGGCGCGCAGTCGAAGGCGAGCGAAAGCAGCTCCCTGTCGGTCGGCCAGAAGCCCGTCTCGCGGAGCTTGGCCTTCAGTCCCTCTGAGCGGATCAGATCCAATATGCGTTTTGTGAGCATGCCGTTCATCTTGAAATCCTCCCTGTGCGGCAAAAACAGGCTATGTGCCTGCCATCCGGAAATACTCTGCATAAAAGCATTACGTCACCCAAAGCCCCCGCGGGCGGCAGAGGTCATGCTCTTTATCAGTCCTTCTCAAGCACGATCGCCGTGATAACGGAGATCAAAATAAAGCCGCCAAAGCCGTATCCCAGTACCGATATGAACACCTCCTGCGAGGTGTTCATCAGCTTCATTATCAGTGCGGCGATATGTAAAGCAAAGTTACCTATCTGCATTATCACCGCCGCCACCTCGTACGCCGTCAGCTTGCCGAGATGAAGCGGCAAAAACAGTATGGCGGACATTGCCCCCGGAAGCTTTGCATACTGCCGTTCCGACCTTCCTCCATCCGGTACAGCCATCATACATAATACCGCGTATCCCAATATGAAAGTTGCGATCATCCACATACGGGTCTTTGCCTCCCGTTTTTTCTTTGGCGGTATTATACCACTCCGCGTTACGAGAAACAACCGGCGGAAAAGCTGCGCCGCAGGCGATCCCTCAGTCAGCATCACCTGCGGTTTGCTGACAGGTCCGGTTAATACGCATAAGGAACAGTTATTATCGAAAGCCGTCTATTTCTTTTGACGTCAATCGAATTATGCTTTATCTAACGTACTTGCCTTGTAATGTTGCTGCGGATATGTCTCGCAGGAGCGGTTCCTCAATCTTGCGCTGACGAGATTCCGCGCCTAACGCGGCGCGGCGCGCTGACCCGCTGCGGCTCGCACAGCTCGCTAGGCTGCGCCGTTATGATGTTGAGTTCCTTATACGGACTATCCGTCCCTTTCCGCAAGGGAGCCATTGCTAATGCTATTCGCATTTCACTTCCCATTTCAACGGGGAGGCATGGCGCGTTTCAATCCCCGGGCCGATCATATGAATAAGCAACGGCTTCGACATAATGGAGCATGGGATCCTCCCCGCTCTTTTTCTCGCCGAAATCAAAGACCCAGTAGTTTTGCCGAGTGCCCGGACGGTAATGCATCTCGATCCGGTAATGCGTCTCGGTCCGCCCGTCTTCATCGGTGATCGTCAGAAGTCCATAGTCCGCAAGCATCGAGGTATGGATATGATACAACGACTTCCATTCGCTCCTTCCCGATACCGAAAAAGTTTCCTCATTGAAAGCCCTTGCCGCCTCGCAATCCTCGAAATCATAATACTCTTCGGCTCCCGCATCGGAAGGATCCGCCGTGCGGAGCGCCTCTTCCGGAGTTATCCCGACGCCCTGAGCGATCACCTCATCTCCGCAGGTGATCGTGATCCGGTTCCCGTTCCTCTCAGCATTCCATTCATTGGGGATCTTGAAAAACGCGCCGTTATCGAGCTCCGCCTTCTTCCAGCCCTCAAGTCCGCCGTTGATATAAGGATTGTTGAGCGAAGCAATGGCTTCCTCGTATTCGCCCTCGACAGCGGCGCAGGCTAAGAACGGAAAGCTTATATGCAGCAGCATCGCAAGCGAAGTCAGGAGCGCGGCAAGAGCCAGCAGGCCGATCAGTATGCCCCTGCCTATCCTCTTTATCCTCTCCTTTACCCTGCCGTATTTTGCCACCTCCTGAACGGTCTCCGTCGTCTGCCGCGTCATGCCCTCCTTCACGGCTTCGCCCTTGAGCAGATACCGCAGGTCCACGTCATAGAATTCCGCGAGCTCAAGAATCAGCTCGATATCGGGCATATGGACTCCGTTCTCCCATCGTGAGACCGTCCTGCCGGATACCCCGAACCGCTCCGCAAGCTGTTCCTGAGTCAGCCCCTTTTCCCTGCGCAGTTGTTTAAGACAGGCGCCGATCCTTTGCAGATCCATACCATTACCTTCCTTTCCGCAGAGTATCATACACGAAAAGCGCGTGAAAGTACAGGACGCAGAGCGTCAATCGACATTTTTTGCAAAAAAAACACCCGTCAATGCTTCGGGCGGGCGATATCGGCGACGGACAGTATAAGGCTTACGAGCATCAGCGCGAACGGCAGACCGAGCTGTATCGCAAGCAGTATGCTTCCGCTCCTGTTTGACGCCGCGCCGCGCAGCCCGCAAGCCAAGCGGCGCAAAGGAGCACACACACCGTGCAGATAAACAGCTTTTTCATACGCTCCTCCTTTTGTCCTTGACCGCATTATAGCCCTGCAGCAGGCATTTGTCAACAATTATTTATCGTGTTGCGATAACTGCCAGGCCCGCAAATCGGGCTTTTATTTTTTCCCCGCACATGGTATAATAAGCTCAAATAACACCCGAAGGAGCAGAAAAATGACATATGACGTTGCAGTGGTCGGCGCGGGAATAGCCGGCATGACGGCGGCGATATACGCCCTGAGGGCGGGAAAGTCCGTCGTCATATTCGAGAAAGAGAGCATCGGCGGGCAGATAGCCCTCTCCCCGCACGTTGAGAATTACCCCGGTTACGCCTCCGTTTCGGGGCTCGAGCTTTCGGACGCCGTGTTCGCGCAGGCGACGGGGCTGGGCGCCGCGCTGGAGGTGGACGAGGTGACGGCCGTGACGCGCGAAAACGGCGTGTTCCGCATAAAGTGCGCCTACGGTGAGCACGAGGCGAAGTCCGTGGTGCTGGCGGCGGGCTTAAAGCACAGGAAGCTCGAATCCGTCGCCGATTTCGAGGGCCGGGGCGTATCCTACTGCGCCGTGTGCGACGGCTCGTTCTACCGCGGAAAGACCGT
>CAMZFO010000096.1 GCA_947306125.1 uncultured Clostridia bacterium
GGAGGCCGAAAAGCAGGAGGAGCCCTGCCTTATGGGCCTCGTAGCGGCCGATCCCGGCAAAAATCCGTTTACGATGGCTCCTTTAAGGCCCGCACCCAATCCCGACACGCCCAAATACTGCGGTCACTGCGGCTCGGCGACCGTCCCCGGAGCCTATTACTGCATCAACTGCGGGGCTAAGCTGGCAAAATGAGCTTCAAGCTTCGCTCCTGCGTCTGGGAGATAACCCTCGCCTGCTGCTTTTCCTGCAAATACTGCGGCTCCAAGGCGGGCAGGCCCCGCGAAAACGAGCTGACGACCGAAGAATGCCTGCGCGTCGCGGACGAGCTTGCGGCGCTCGGCTGCCGCCGCGTCTCGCTGATAGGCGGCGAGGTGTTCATGCGCCCCGATTGGGATATTATCGTCAGGCGCCTGACCTCGCAGGGCGTGCGCGTCGCCGTCATAACGAACGGCTTCCTTTTCCGCCCGGAGCATATAGAAAGGCTCAGGGCCGCGGGGGTCGAATCCGTGGCGGTCTCCGTCGACGGGCCGCGGCGCGTGCATGACAAATACCGCATGGAGGGCAGCTTCGACCGCGCCCTGAACGCCATAGACACGCTCGCGGCGGCGGGCATACCCGTGACTGTCATAACCACCCTGAACGCCGAGAACGCTCCCCTTCTCGAGGAGCTTTTCGCCGTGCTCCGCGAAAAGCCCATACGCGCCCTCCAGCTCCAGGCCTGCTCCCCCATGGGCAACGCGAAGGAGGGCGTCGATCACCGCTTCGACGTGCAGGAGGTCATATCCTTCGTCGAGCGGCACATGAACGAGGTCGATTTCCCGCTCGGTATCGCGGACAACATAGGCTATTTTACCGAAAACGAGGACCGCCTGCGCGGAGTGCGCGGGGGCGGCGCGCCCTTCACCGGCTGCCGTGCGGGGCTTTCCGCGATAGGCATAGACAGCGCGGGCCGCGTCCGCGGCTGCGAATCCATGTACGATGACAGCTTTATCGAGGGCGATCTGCGGGAAAGGAGCCTCAAGGATATCTGGGAGGACCCCGCGGCCTTCGCCTACAACCGCGGCTTCACGAAGGCGCTGCTCACGGGCGCCTGCGCCTCCTGCCCGCACGCCTCAAAATGCGCGGGCGGCTGCCGCTCCTATAATTATTTCGTGCACGGCAGGCTCTACGAGGCGCCCTTCTGTGCGCTTGCCGCCCGAAACCGGGCTCCTGCAACCGATAGTTTACAAAAAAACGCCGATTTTAAGGCGAATTGAAAAGCAGAATTGCTTGCGCAACCGCAGGTATCCGCGTTATAATCAGCCTGCAAAAACACGAAAGGAACCAAACCAATGAACATTGAAATCGCAAATCGACTCGTTGAGATGCGCAAGGCGCACGGGCTCTCACAGGAAGAGCTCGCGGCAAAGCTCGGCATCTCCCGCCAGGCGGTCAGCAAATGGGAAAGGGCCGAATCCTCCCCCGATACCGATAACCTTATAATGCTCTCCCGCCTCTACGGCGTATCGCTGGATCAGCTCCTTGCGACCGACGAGGAGATCCCCCGCCCCGAGCCCGAGCCTGAAAAGAATGAATCGGAGGGCAGGGCCGCGAGGCGCGACCACGTGCACGTAAGCTTTAAGGACGGAATCAACGTGACGGACGAGGACGGCTCGAAGGTGCACGTTGGCTGGGACGGCATTTACGTTCACAATGATGACGACGATGACGACGATGACGGTGATGAGGACGAGCCCTTTATTAACGACTTCATTAATGATATAGAGGTTGACGAGAACGGCGCCACTTTCACCGAAAACGGCAAGCGCGTGCATTACGATTGGAACCGCGAGAAGAACGGCAAGCGCCGCTGCGTTTACAAGAAGTACAATGAGAACACCGGCAAATGGCGCACCGTTATTATTGACGAGGATGGGCGCAAGGTGGTGCTGGATACCAATTCGGAGCCGGACGACGAGGGCGGTATCTCCGTTTCAAAGGGCGTCGGCGGCTTCCCCTACACGGTGCTGGTAACGGGAGTGTTCCTGCTGCTGGGCTTCCTTAAGGGGCTGTGGCATCCGGCGTGGGTGCTGTTCCTTACCATACCCATTTACTATCCCATCGCCTCCGCCATCCGCAGAAGGCGCCTGAACTGGCTGGATATAGCAGTGCCCGTTATTATAACCGGCGCTTACGTCGCACTCGGCCTGTATTACAAGAGCTGGCATCCGCTTTGGCTCATGCTGCTGCTCATTCCCCTTTACTACGCCATCTCCTCGCTGCTCCATAACGGCGGCAAGGGCTCCGGAGTTTATTCCCTTTTCGTATGCATCGCGTACGTCGCGCTGGGCATAATATTCGGCGCCGCGGCCTGGAAGGTCGGCTGGCTGCTGTTCCTGACGATACCGATGTTCGAATCCGTTGCCAAATCCATCCGCACCAACGCGGGCAGGAAGTGGATAAAGCGCTTCCCCTGGGAGCTGCTGATCGTTGCCGGTTATCTCTTCGTGGGCCTCATGTTCGGCGTATGGCATCCCACCTGGATCGCCTTCCTGTTCATACCCGTGCTGCGCTGGCTGATAGGCGCCGTCACCGGCGACAACAGGCATTCCGTGCATATCGACGATGACGACGACGATGACGACGACTGATCGGGGGCGCTCTTGTAAGCCGCCGGCTTGAGAAAACGCGGCTTTTCAAACCATATCGGATCGGCGGGCACGGCGCGCCCCATGCGCCGCGCCCGTTTTTTTGCCTTTTATTCTTCATATTGCCCCGAATTTCGCTTCTCTTATTGCTTTTTTGCGCCCGCGGTGGTATGATAATGATGTGAAATAATATCGAAAGGCGTATTGCTATGGATAAGAAGAAGATGATCCTGAGCCTCGGCGGGCAGGAATTCCGCCTGTCCTCCGTGAGCGACGAAGCCTATATGGGCGAGCTTGCCGCCTCCGTGAATGCGCGCATCGGCCGCGTGCGCGCGCAGTACCCCAACGAAAGCGCCTCCCGCTGCGCGCTCATCGCCATGCTCGGAATGGCGGATGAATTGAATTCGCTCCGCGCCGAATACGCGGACGTCGACAGGAAGATCTCCGAGCTGCGCGAGCTTCGCGCCGAGCCCAAGGTGCAGGCGCCGGTGAAGCGTCCCTTCGAGCGCGCCGTGCCCAAAAAGCCCGTCGGCGTATAAGCGACTCCAACTGCGGGGCAGGCCTTATTTCGGGCCGCCCCTGTTTTTTTGACTATGGAAAAAGCGATAGAACTGCTTGCTCCCGCGGGCAATATGGAATGCCTCATCGCCGCCGTGAGGAACGGCGCGGACGCCGTCTATTTCGGGGGCGGCGCCTTCAACGCGAGGCGCTCCGCCGCGAATTTCACGGGCGAGGCGTTAAAAGAGGCCATCGACTTCTGCCGCCTGCGGAACGTAAAAACGCATATCACTCTCAACACCCTGCTCTTCGACAGGGAGCTTGAGGACGCCCTCCGCTTCGCGCGCGAGCTTGCGCGCCTGCACGCCGACGCGGTAATAGTTCAGGACACGGGCCTTGCCGCGCTCATCCGCGAGCAGCTGCCCGAGCTTGACGTACACGCCTCCACCCAGATGGGCATACACTCGCTCGGCGGGCTCAAATACTGCGAGGAGCTGGGGATAACGCGCGCGGTGCTCGCGCGGGAGGTCCCGCTTGAGGAGATCCGCCGCATGCACGAAAGCAGCCCCGTGGAGCTTGAATTCTTCTGCCACGGCGCGCTCTGCATGGGCTTTTCCGGGAGCTGTCTTTATTCCTCCATGGCGGGCGAAAGGAGCGGCAACCGGGGCACCTGCGCCCAGCCCTGCCGCAAGAACGCCACCGTGCTCCGCAGGAGGGCGGGAGCGGATGAATTCGCCCTCTCCACTAACGATATAGCCATGATAGACGAGCTTGACGCGCTCGCGGAGGCCGGCATATGCTCCCTCAAGATCGAGGGCCGCATGAAGAGCCCCGAATACGTCGCCACCGTCACGCGCGTCTACCGAGCCGCCCTGGACGGCGAAAAGCCGCGGGACGCCCGGAAAAAGCTGTTTGAGATATTCAACCGGGGCGAGTTTTCCTCGTCGCATATAAGGGGCGATTCCGTGACGACGGGGCACGTAGGCTCCGCCAAGCCCCCGCGCGAGCTCGTCGCCGAGGCGCACGAAAGCTTCGCCAGGGAGCGTCCCGTGCGCGAGGCTTCCGCTTGCCTCACGATAGAGGAGGGCCGCCCCGCCCGGCTGCGCCTTTCAAGCGGGGGCTGCACCGCGCTCGTCACGGGCGATATCTGCAGCAAGGCCGAGCGCCCGGCAGATAAGGAGAGGCTTGCCGAACAGCTCAAAAAGCTCGGCGGCACCGTGTTTTACCCGGGGGACGCCGATATCGCGGGCGCGGGCTTCATACCGCTCTCCGCGCTCAACGCCCTGCGGCGCGAGGCCGTATCGAAGCTCGAAAAGGCGCTGCTCGACTCCGTCCCCCCGTTTGAGGAAAGGGAGGTCTCCGCGGATAAACGCCTCGATTTGGGCCCCGCCGGGGAGCCGCCCCTCGTTTACAGCCGCGTACGCACGGCGGACGAGCTCAGGGCCGCGCGCGGGGATATAATAGGCTTCGATCCCGCTCTGCCGGACCAAGTCGATACCGAAAGCCTCGCGCTTGCCGCCGCCGGCAGGAGGCTCGTGCTGATACTGCCCAACGTGCTCATTACAGAGGGCGCGCGGGCGGCCTGCGAAAAGCTCCTCTCCTCCGGAGTATTCGCCGGAGTTGAGGTAAATAATATAAGTCACCGGGATATGGGCTTAAAGCTCCCCCTGCGCATAGCGGGGATAGGCATGAACGTGATGAACTGCGTCGCCGCAAGCCGCCTTTTGTCCATGGGCTTCACGCATTTCATGCCCTCGCCCGAGCTCACGAGGCCGCAGCTTGCCGATATGGCGAAGCGCCTCGGCTCCCGCATGATAGTGAACACCCTTTTAAGGACCCCCCTCATGCAGCTCATGCACTGCCCCGTCAAGGAATACCGCGGCTGCCGCGGCTGCAGGGGGAAAACCGGTATGCTCGCCGACGGCGAAGGGCGGCTTTTCCCGCTTGAGAACGTCCGCTTTGCCGAGGGCTATTGCCTCGTGAGGATGCTCAATTCCGCTCTGACCGACGTGCGCGAGGCCTTCGCCGCCTCGGGTATGCGCGTTTACGCCGCCGCCGAGACCGCCGACTCCTACCCCGATACCCCCGTCACCCGCGGACACTGGTCGCGCGCGGTGGACTGACCCGATATCAAGAGGAATACCATATGAACAGCAAAGCATTGAAAACACTCGAATACGATAAGATACTGGAACAGCTCCGCTTAAAATGCGGCTGCTGCGTGAGCCGCGAGCTGGCCTCCGCGCTGCTGCCCTTCGACGAATTGGACGACGTTAAAAGCGAGCTCGACCTGACCGGCGAGGCGGAGAGCTATTTCCTGCGTACCGGCACCTCGCCCGTGGACGATTTCCCCGATATGCGCTCCTGCCTCAAGCGCGTGAACGCCGTGCTGCACCTTTCCTGCGGCGAGCTTCTGAGCGTCGCGCGGTGCTTAAAGGCGATAAGGTTCGCGCAGGAGCAGCTCGTGCGCGAGCGGCCCGCCGAAAACGGCGAACAGCAGGCCGAAAGGCTGCAGAACCTTGCGGGCGGGCTCATGGCTCACCGCGCCATAGAGGAGGAGATACAGCGCTGCATATTGAGCGAGGACGAGGTAGCCGACGCCGCCTCCCCCGCGCTCTCGCGCATACGCCGCCACATGAAGCTCACGAACGAAAAGGTCCGCTCGAAGCTCAACGACATGATACACTCCTCCACTTACTCCAAGTATCTGCAGGACGCTCTCGTGACCATCAGGAACGGGCGCTTCGTAGTGCCCGTCAAGCAGGAGTTCCGCCAGAACATACCCGGCCTCATACACGACCAGTCCGGCACGGGCGCGACGCTCTTTATAGAGCCCTCCGCGATAGTGGAGCTCGGCAACGAATACAAGAAGCTCGTTATGGAGGAGGCCGCCGAGGTCGAAAGGATACTCATCGAGCTCACCGAGATGATAAAGCCCTCCGCGAACGACATATATCAGGACCTGCTCACTCTGGGCGAGATCGACCTCTGCTTTGCCAAGGCGAAGCTCGCGCGGGAGATGAAGGCCGTCTGCCCCAAGCTGAACGACGAGGGCCGCATAACGATCAAAAAGGGCCGCCATCCGCTGATAAGCCGCGAAAAGGTGGTCCCCATAGACATCTGGCTCGGCGATGAATTCACCACTCTCATAGTCACCGGCCCCAACACGGGCGGCAAGACCGTCACGCTCAAAACGCTCGGCCTCTTCACCCTTATGGCGCAGGCGGGCATGTTCGTCCCCGCTAACGTCGGGACGGAGCTCGCCGTATTCCGCGAGGTATTCGCCGATATCGGCGACGAGCAGTCGATCGAGCAGAGCCTTTCCACCTTCTCATCGCACATGAAGAACATAGTGGGCATACTGGACGAGGCGGACGAGAGCTCGCTTGTGCTGCTCGACGAGCTCGGAGCGGGCACGGACCCCGTCGAGGGCGCCGCGCTTGCGATGAGCATTCTGGAGGAGCTGCACTCCCGCGGCTGCCGCACCGCCGCGACCACGCATTATTCCGAGATAAAGGCATTCGCGCTGACCCGCGAGGGTATGCAGAACGCCTCCATGGAATTCGACGTTGACCGCCTCTGCCCCACCTACCGCCTGTTTATAGGCATACCCGGCAAATCGAACGCCTTCGAGATATCGAAGAGGCTCGGCATGAGCGATTACATAATCGAAAACGCCCGCGAATACCTGACCAAGCAGGACGTCGATTTCGAGACCGTGCTTTCGCAGGCCGAGGGCGAAAAGGTCAAGGCCGAGCTCGAGCGCGAAAAGGCCGAGGACGCGAGGCGCGAGCTGGACGCCCTCCGCGCCGATATGCGCGCGGAGCGCAAGCGCTTCGAGACCGAAAAGGCCGAGCTCCGCGTGAAGGCGAAGGAGGAGGCCCGCAAGGTGATCGCCGACGCCAAGCGCGAGATGGAGGCCGTGATAATGCAGATACGCGCCATGAAGGACGTCGATCAGCGCGCGGCGGACCGCGTCATTCAGCAGGCGCGCGATAAGGCGCGCGAGATGGACAAGGAGCTTTACGAGACCCCGCAGGAGCAGAGGATGATAGAGGGCAGCGCGCCCAAATTCGTCACCCCCGGCCAGACCGTGAAGATAGTCTCGCTCGATAAGGAGGGCACCGTCATAGGCAAGGCGAAGAACGGCGAGGTCCCCGTGCAGGTGGGCATAATAAAGCTGAACGTGAGGCTGGACGACTTAAGAGAGGTGCAGGACAATAAGAACGCGAAGGCGAGCGTGAAGGTCGAATTCGCCGCGAACAACACCGTCGGCCTTGAGCTCGACATACGCGGCATGATGGTGGACGACGCGAAGCCCGTCGTAGACCGCTATCTTGACGACTGCAGGCGGCAGGGTCTTACCGAGGTCTCGATAATTCACGGCAAGGGCACCGGCGCCCTGCGCGCGGGTATACAGAACCATCTGAAGGGGCACCCGAGGGTAAAGGCCTTCCGCAACGGCAATTACGGCGAGGGCGACTTCGGCGTGACGGTCGTGACGCTCAAATAACCCCAGAGCATTAAAAAA
>CAMZFO010000097.1 GCA_947306125.1 uncultured Clostridia bacterium
ACTTTACGCCCAGATCCAGCAGTATCAGCGAGCCGTCCTTTACCTCGCAATGGTTGGTGACGTAGTGCATCATGCAGCCGTTTATGCCGGAGCCCGCGATAGTCGGGAAGGACTGGCGCGCGGCGCCGAGCCTTCTGCAGGCGTACTCGAAATCCGCCTGTACCTGATACTCCAGCATGCCGGGCTTCAGGTTCTTCATAACGAACTCGAGGCCCTGCCTTGTGATATCCACCGCCCTGCGGACGCATTCGACCTCGTCCGCGTCCTTCTGCTCACGAAGCGGCACGCAGGCCGTGTGCAGATCCTTAAGCTCCACGAAGGGATAAGCCTTGCGGAACCGCTCGGCCATCACGAGATTGTAGTCGGGCAGGTCGTTCATGCCGCAGCGGTACATATCGAAGTACGCCCGCTCCACGCGGTAACGGCCCATATACATGCTTATCGCGCCTTCCAGGCCGGGTACGTACTGCACGTCCTCGATACCGGAGACGGCCTTGACCTCCTCCTTGGTGGGCATTTTCCCCGTCCACCTTTCGGAGTGCGGATCCGGCTCCTCGATAAAAAGGGTCTCCCGAGTCTTATCCGCCGATTTATACGCGAGGAACGCCGTGTTCTCCCGCATGACGCCCGTCAGATAGAAATACTGGCTGTTTACCTCGAAGGCGTGATAATCGTCCTCGTTGGCGTGTATGGGGACGCCTGCATAGGCGATCACAAGCGTGTTCTCGGGTATGGACCGATACAAATTTTCCCTGTGCTCTTTGAATGACATGATATTTCCGACCTTTCTTTGATATTGTTACGCAGCTTGGCTTAACTATTGTACACCAAAGCGGGACGAATATCAATAAAGCGCCGCGGCTTTTCGGCGCGCAGGAGAGGTTGACAGCGCAGATGCTCCGCGATATAATATACGGATAAAGAAGGGAGGGCTTGGCTTGAAGGGATATCTGCCCGTCATCGCGGCCTTTGTTCTGGGGGTGCTGGCGGAATACGTGAATTATCTGATCACGCGCAAAGCGCTTGCCGGCAAGGGGAACGCGCACGCGATCATCCCGCTGAGGACGCTCGTGACGGGCGGCTTCATCGCGCTGCTGTTTTTGTGCGGCAGGGCGTTCGGGCTCGAGCTCGGCCCCTTGCTCATCGCGGGAGCCGCCGGAGCCACGGCCGGGCTGATCGTGTTCACGCTGATATTATTAAGGAAGAAGGGGGGAGAGAACGATGGGTGAAGCAAGAGAGCCTCTCGTAAGGATATTCGGCATACTCGATATTTCGGCCGAGGTGATCACCATGCTCGTGATGATCGCCGTCGTCGCGGCCGTCTCCCTCATAATACGGCATAACCTAAGGGAAAGGCCGGGCAAATTCCAGAACATTTTAGAGGCGGGAGTCGAATACCTCGACAACTTCTTCTCGGACATACTCGGCAGGAAGAACGCGAGGAAGTACCTTTTCTTCCTGGCCTCGCTCTTCGTTTTCATACTGATGGCGAACTACTCCGGCCTCATACCCGGAGTGGGCATATTCAAATACTTCAAGGCGCCGACCTCGTCCCTTTCCGTGACGGTCGGCCTCTCGATCTGCACGTTCTTCTTCATACAGATATCGGCCTTCCGCGCGGGCTCGAAGCACTATATAAAGCATTTCCTGACCCCCATAGTGCCTTTGCTGCTGCTTGACGAGCTCATAAAGCCCGCCTCGCTTTCGCTGAGGCTTTTCGGAAACATATTCGGCGAGGAGACGGTGCTTGAAAACCTTTACGAGCTCCTGCCGATCGGCGCGCCCATAATAATGATGGCGCTTTCACTGCTGTTCTGCGCCATACAGGCGATGGTCTACACCATGCTGACGGCGTCCTACCTGAACGAATTCATTGAAGAATAAAGGAGATAGATCTATGACTGAATCCGCAATCTACGCAATTGCAGCCGCGCTTGCGATAGCGCTCTCGACCGTGTTCCCCGCTCTCGGGCAGGGCAAGGCGGCGAAGGCGGCGCTGGAGAGCATCGCCCGTCAGCCCGACGCCGCGAAGGATATCAGGAGCACGCTGCTCCTCTCCCTCGCTCTTATGGAGGCGCTGACCATTTACGGGCTCCTCATCGCCTTCATGCTCGTGGGCAAGATAGGCTAAATGAATATCAGCGTTTCGGACATAATCTGGACTATAATCTGCTTCCTGCTGTTCACGCTCGTTCTGAACGGTCTCCTGATAAAGCCCGTTTTGAAGGTGATGGACGAGCGGAACGCGAGGCTCAGCCGCGCCCGGGCAAGGGGCGAGGAGCTTGCGTATGCCCGCGCAAAGGCGGAGAAAGCGGCGCTCGAGGCCGAAGCCGAGAGGGAGAGGCGCAGGGAGGAAGGCGCGAAGCTGGCGCTCGCCCGCGCCGAGGAGGAGGCCAGGAGCGGCCTGAAGGCGCTCGAAGCCGAGCTCAAGGCGAAGGAGGAAGGGGAGCTTGCCGCGATCAGCGGAGAGGCGGAGCGGGTGAACGCCGCGCTGCTTTCCAAAATGGACGGCATGGTCGAAGCCTTCACGCAGAAGCTTGTAAAGGGCGGTGAGAGCTGATGGAATTTATTTACGCGCTCATCAATTTTCTGATACTCGCCGCGATAGTGTTCCTGCTCTTCGGCAAGTCCGTGAGGAATTCGTTCGCCGCCCGCCGCGAGCGGATAAACGCCGAGCTCGACGAGGCGGAGAGGATAGAGAGCCTGCCCGACGTGCAGGAGCACCTGCCTCTTGAGAGGCCTCCCGTGCCCAAGGCGGACCCCGAGGAATTGAAGGCGCTCGAGGAGGAGACGGAAAGGAAGCGGCAGAAGCTGATATCCGCCTCCGAGGCGCGCGTGACGGCGGCAAGAAAGGACGCGATGCTCGCGGCTAAGGAGCAGGCGGTAAAGGCGCTCTGCGAAAGGCTCAAGGCGCATCTTGCCGAGGAGCCCGCCGCGCCGGAGCTGCGCGGGAACGAAGCCCGCATCGCCCGCAGTATACTTGAAAGGATGGAGCTTACCCCGGGCGACATGTGCTACCTCATGCACCATGACGTGCTTTACGTTACCCTTTCGAGCGCGTACCCGCTGGACGACGGCATAGTGGATATGCTCGGACGGAGGGCGGAGGAGCTGCTCGACGAGGTCGGCGGCAAGCCGAGCTACTGGGTGAAGACCGATCCCGAGCTCATAGGCGGTCTGCGCCTGAGGATAGGCGACACGGTCTATGACTGCACCGTGAAGAACATGCTCTATCACCTCGAGCACGATCTTATGAAGCGGAATATCGAGGACGGCATGGACGCGGAGGCGCTTGCGGAGGACCTCATAAAGGGCATAAACGAGGAGGAGCCCAGGATCGACGAATTCCAGCTCGGGCGCGTGCTCTCGGTCTCCGACGGCATATGCCGACTGGACGGTCTTGCCGACATAATGTACGGCGAGGTGGTCGAATTCGAGTGCGGCGAGCGCGGCATGGTGCTCGACATTGAGCCGGAGCGCATAGGCTGCGTGGTGTTCGGCAAATACGAGCAGATAGAGACCTTGAGCCGCGTAAGGCGCATAGGCAGGATCGCGAGCGTGCCCGTGGGCGAGGCGCTCCTCGGCAGAGTGGTCGATCCGCTCGGGCGCGCGATAGACGGAAAGGGCAGGATAAGGACGCCCGAGCGCAGGCCGATAGAGTTCAAATCCGCCGGCATACCCGACCGCAGATCCGTTTCCACCCCCATGCATACGGGCGTCAAGGCGATAGACGCGCTCGTGCCCATAGGGCGCGGCCAGCGCGAGCTCATAATCGGCGACCGCAGCACGGGCAAATCCGCGCTTGCGATAGACGCGATAATAAATCAGAAGGGGAAGAACGTCCCCTGCATATACGTCGCCATAGGCCAGAAGGATTCGACCGTGGCGGAAATAAGGGCGAAGCTCGAAAAATTCGGCGCTATGGAATACACGACCATCGTTTCCGCGCCCGCTTCGAGCTCGGCCTCAATGCAGTACATAGCGCCTTTTGCGGGAGCGGCGATGAGCGAATACTTCATGTATTCCGGCCGCGACTGCCTGATAGTTTACGACGATCTTTCGAAGCACGCCGTCGCCTACCGCGAGCTTTCGCTGCTGCTGCACCGCCCATCCGGGCGCGAGGCTTATCCCGGCGACGTGTTCTATCTGCATTCGAGGCTTTTGGAAAGGGCGGCAAGGCTCTCGCCCGAGGCGGGAGGAGGCTCCGTGACCGCTCTGCCCATAATCGAGACGCAGGCGGGCGATATTTCGGCTTACATACCCACCAACGTGATATCCATAACGGACGGACAGATATTCCTGGAAAGCGACCTGTTCAACGAGGGCCAGCGCCCGGCGGTGAACGTGGGCCTTTCCGTTTCGCGAGTGGGCTCCGCGGCGCAGACCAAGCTTATGAAGCAGGTCTCCGGCAAGCTGCGAATGGAGCTTGCGCAGTACCGCGAGCTCGCATCCTTCGCGCAGTTCGGCTCCGAGCTTGACGAAAGCTCCATGAAGGTGCTCGCAAGGGGCGAAAAGATGATGCTCGCGCTCCGGCAGAGGCGTTACGAGCCGCTTGCGGACTGGAAGCAGGCGCTCATAATATTCACCGTTTCCGAGGGGCTTGCGCAGGACGTGCCGGCAGACGATATGGAGGCCTTCGAATACGGGCTTTACGACTGGTTCGAGAGCGAATGCGGCGGGCTCAAGGCGGCGCTTGAAACGGGGAACAGGATGGACGCATCCCTTGAAAGCGCCGTGCGCGAAGCCGCGGCGAGGTATAAGGAGGCGCGATGCCAAGCTTAAGGGAGCTCAAAAAAAGGCTTAAGAGCGCTCAGACGATAGAGCAGCTCGCGGGCGCCATGCGCTCGGCCTCGACCGCCAAATACATGAAGCTGAGCGCCGCGCTCTCGGCGTTCACGCCCTATTCGGAAGCGCTCGCCGGGATAAGCGGGCGGGCGGACGAGGCGGCGGAGGAGCCCGCGGGCAGGTGCGCGATGGTGCTCGTTTCGGGCAATCACGGGCTTTGCGGCGGGTATCATCACGAGCTTTTCGCGTTCTTTTCAAAGCGCGTTTCGGAGCTTGAGGAGGAGCCGCTCGTGATCCCCTGCGGGCATAAGGCGCAGGAATTCTGCAGGGCCAAAAAGTATAACGTCGTAAAGAGCTTCGACATACCCGACGCCCCCACTTACGAGGACGCGAAGGCGGTCTCCCGCTATATCCGGGAGGAGCTCATGCCCTCGGGCGGAGCGGATCGGGTGAGTATCGTGTATCAGCGGTTCATAAATATGCTGAACTCGAAGCCGGTCTCGGAGGAGTTTTCCGTCCGCGCTCCGGAGGACGCGGAAGGCGGGGACACTCTCTTCGTGCCCGACAGGGAGACGGTGACGGGCGAGCTTAATGGGCTCGCGCTCGATTCCGAGATGTACAGGAAGCTGCTCTCGGCCTCCGCCGCGGCGCAGGCGGCGACCGTGGTCGCCATGAGATCGGCATACGATAACGCCGACGCCTCCATAACGGGGCTCGAAACGGAGATAAACCGCTTAAGACAGGCGGCTGTTACGGCAAGCGTGCTTGAAACGGCCTCCGAGAACAAGGAGTGACAATGGGTACCAATGGAATGATAACCCGAATAATCGGCCCCGTGGTGGACGTGTATTTCGGCGCATCCGTGCCGGAGATCTATAACGCGCTCAGGGTCGAGACCAAGAACGGCGTGCTCCTTCTGGAGGTGCTCCAGCAGCTCGGCGACGGGTGCGTGCGCTGCATAGCGATGCACTCGACCGACGGTCTTTCGCGCGGTATGCCGGCGGAGGATACCGGCTCGCCCCTCTCCGTGCCCGTGGGCGAGGCGATGCTCGGGCGAATGATAGACGTGAGCGGCAGCCCCATCGACCGCGGCGGGGAGATAGTGGCGGATACGCGCTGGCCGATACACCATTCGGCGCCCCCGTTTACGGAAATAATGCCCGCCGAGGACATACTCGAAACGGGCATAAAGGTAATAGACCTCATGACCCCCTATGCGAAGGGCTCCAAAATAGGGCTCTTCGGCGGCGCGGGCGTGGGCAAGACGGTGCTCATAATGGAGCTCATCCGCAATATCGCCTTCGAGCACGACGGGTATTCGGTATTCGCCGGCGTGGGCGAGCGCTCGCGCGAGGGATACGATCTCTGGCAGGAGATGAAGCAGTCGGAGGTGCTGGATAAGACCTCGCTCGTGTTCGGGCAGATGAACGAGACCGCGGGAGCGAGGCTGCGCGTGCCGCTCGCGGGGCTCACCATTGCCGAATATTTCCGCGAGTATTCGCATAAAAACGTGCTGCTCTTTATCGATAATATCTTCAGGTTCACGCAGGCGGGCTCGGAGGTCTCCGCTCTGCTCGGGCGCATGCCCTCGGCCGTCGGCTATCAGCCCACGCTCGCCAGCGAGATGGGCAGGCTGCAGGAGCGCATAGTTTCCACTACCAACGGCTCCATCACCTCCGTGCAGGCGATATACGTCCCCGCCGACGACCTGACCGACCCCGCTCCCGCGACCGCGTTCACGCATCTCGATGCGACCACGGTGCTTTCGCGCTCCGTCGTGGAGCTGGGCATATATCCCGCCGTGGCGCCCCTTGATTCGAGGTCGAGATTCCTGTCTCCCGAAATAGTCGGCGACAGGCATTACAACACCGCCAGGGAGGTGCAGCGCATACTGCAGAGGTATAACGAGCTGCAGGATATCATCGCCATACTCGGCATGGATGAGCTTTCGCCGGAGGACCGCCTGACCGTCCGCCGCGCAAGGAAGGCGCAGAGGTTCATGAGCCAGCCCTTCCATGTCGCGGAGGGCTTCACGGGGCTTCCGGGGCGGTTCGTGCGGCTCGAGGAGACCATAAAGGGCTTCGAGGCGATACTGGGCGGCGACTGCGACGGCATACCCGAGCAGTGCTTCCTGATGGCGGGCGGCATTGACGACGTTTGGGCGGCAAACGGGAAGGTGAACGCATGAACGAGCTGACCCTTATCGTGATCACCCCCGAGGGCAGGCGGGAGGGCATACCCTGCGATTCCGTCACCTTCTTCGTCCGCGACAACGAAAGGGGCGAGGGAGGAGGCAGCATGGGCGTCCGCCGCGGACACATAGACGCCATAGCCGCGCTCGAGCCGGGCTCGGCGGTCCGGGCAAGCTCGGAGGGGAAGGAGATCGCCTCGTTCAGGGTCTCCGGAGGCTTCGCAAGCGTAAAAAACAACGCCGTCACGGTCGTTGCCGAGACGGCGGAGGAAGAATAAAAAAGCAGACGAAAAAGGACCGGATGCCCGGTCCTTTTGAACGCTTGCTTCGGATCGAAATTACTTGATCTCGATCTCGGCGCCGGCGGCCTTGAAGGCCTCGGCGATCTTCTCGGCTTCTTCCTTGGAGACGCCTTCCTTGAGGGTGCTGG
>CAMZFO010000098.1 GCA_947306125.1 uncultured Clostridia bacterium
GGATGGTCAAAACCGCCTTTGGCGACCGGCATCCCGGGGCGGGCTCCTGTTCCTGCGGAACAGATTGCCGCCCGTTCAACTCCTTTTTGACCATCCACCGGATGGTCAAAATCGCCTTTGGCGACCGGAGTTGAACCCCCAAGGGAAGGCTGGACGCTGGTGCGCCCTGCTCCCCGGGGCGCACCCGACCTCCGAGCATATAACAACAAAAAACAAAGCATGGTACGGATCGAAGTCCGATACCATGCTTATTGTATGTCGATCGTCATGCGCATACAAAGATGCTTTTATTCTTTCCGATTTTACGCGAACAGCTCCTTCGCGTGGAACGTGCGGCAGATGGTCTTATAATCTCCGAACACGGTCAGCTTATCTCCGGGGACGAAAGTCGTATGCGCCCCGGGGCCCTCGATGGAGGCGTCCGCGTGCTCGACGAGCATCACCAGTATGCCGCGCTTTTCCTTGAGGCCGGACTTGGCCAGCTCCACGCCCTCCAGATAATCCGGCACCTCCCTGAGCGTCACCTGCGCTATGGTCCCCTTGCCGATATAGTCGATAAGCATTATGGTATTGGAGGTCTCCCTCCTCATAATGCTCCCGGCGATGCGGTTGATGAGCGTGTCCAGCTTCCTCCTGACCGGCGGGAGGCGGAATATGACGAACACGAGCACGACCGCAATGAGCGGGATGAGTATGCCGAGCACGTAGCCCGAGAACTGGGTGGATTTGAGCGAGAGGAGCACGTTCACGAACGCGGATACGACGGTGATGTTGAAAACGTATCCGAACAGCATCGTGATCCTCGCCAGCCTGCGCCGCGACTTTGAGGAGAGTATCATCTCGCTCTCGCGGGTGGTGAAGCCGCAGCCCGTCAGGAGCGACGTGACCTGGAAGCGCGCCTTCTCCTCCGGCAGCCCCACGAAGCGGAACAGCACCGTGAAGAGCTCCGAAATGAGCCAGTATATGAGTATCAGCAGCGCGAATATCGAAGCGGCAAAATAGACGTTCATTTCATCTCCCCCGTCCGCCTTGAAGGGCGGCTCGTTTTATGTCCGGTCGCTTGCTCCTCCCCCGCGCGGGGAGGCGTCCTCATCCTCTTCATTTTATCATCCATCGCGGGCGCAATCAACAGCAAAAACGACTTTTTCGCTCATTCTTCGGCCTGCGGCGCGGGAGTTATCGCGTCGCCGGGCGTGCTCAGGCCCGAAACGGCGTCGACGGGCAGCGAGAAGCAGAGCCCGTTCCCGTCCTTCGAGAGCCCGTCGTCGGAGGCGATCGCGGTCATTATATCCGCGCGCTTATCGCGCTCGGTGAGTATCAGCACGAGCTCCTTCTCCGGATGCAGATTCACGCCGAGATATTTATTGAGCTCGCGCGCGCCCGCGCCTCTGCCGTGCACCACCGTGCCGCCGTAAGCGCCCGCGCGCCTTGCCGCCGCCATTACGTCGTCCGCAAAGCCCCGGTTGACTATTGTGATTATAAGATCGCGGCTCATTTTTTCCTTTCCTTTCCGCCCTTTCCGCCCTTTCCGCCCTTTTTGTCCTTTTCCGCGCTTTCGCCGGAAACCCGCGCGGGGCTTCCCGACAGAAGCTCATACGAGCCGCCCCTGTCGGCCGCCGCGGAGAACGGTATCGAAAACGCTATCCCCTCGCCGGGCTTCGAGAGCCCCATGGCTTCGGCAAGCCTCCGCATGACCTCCTCCGCGCGGTCCTCCGCGACCGTGAGCAGCGCGACGTCCTTGCGCCGGTCGCCCATGCCCAGCAGCTCCGCGATCTCGGAATCGACCGTCCCCCTGCCCTGCAGGAGCAGGCTTACGGCTATGCCCTCGCCGCGGCAGAGCTTCAGGAGCGCCTCCCCGCGGCCGTGATTCACTATGAATACCAGCAGCTTTATCCCCTTCATGCTTGCTCTCCCCCGGTATCGAATTCGATTATGGTCACGCTGCCGTCGTCGGCGGAGGAGACGCCCGGGCTGCGCAGTATCGCCAGCTTATACGCGAGGCCGATCAGCTGCAGCATTATTACCGGGGTCATGGCGGTGAGCGCCACGAAGCCGAAGGCGTCCGTCAGCACCTTTTCAGCCGAGCCGGTCAGCGTCATGCAGGCTCCCTTGGCGAAGGGCAGCAGGAACGAGACGGTCATAACGCCCGATACCACGCCGCCGGAATCGAAGGCGACGGCGGTGAATATTTTAGGCACGACGAACGAGAGCGCGAGCGAGACCGCGTATCCGCAGAGCAGGAAATACCGGAGCGGTACGCCCGTGAGCACGCGGAGCATCGCGGCGACGGCGGAGACCGCCGCGCCCACGGAAAGGGCGATAATTAGCTTCTTTTTTGTCACCGCGCCCACCGTGAGAGTTTCGACCTGCGAGGCGAGCATGTTGACGGTCGGCTCCGCGAGCACCGCGAAATTGCCGAGCAGCATCGCCGCGGGGAGCAGCAGCAGGCGCGCATTCCCCGGGAGCCCCGCAAGCGCCTCGCCCAGATGCGTGCCCGCCGGGAGCATGCCGACGTTCACCCCGACGAGGAATATGACGTGGCCCACGAAGGTATAGACCGCGCCGACGCCCATCTTCAAAAGGCTGCGCGGGCTCAAATGCAGGAAAACGAACTGGAATATCAGGAAGAAGAATATTATCGGCAGCAGCGCGACAGACACTTCCTTAATAAAAAGGGGCGTCGCGCTCAAAAAATCCATCAGCGCAGAGCCGCCGGAATGCAGCGCGTGACCCGAACCCGCGGAAAGCTCGTATTCCCCGAATATGCCGAAGAGGAGCATCATTATGACCGGGCCAATGGAGCATATCGCCACCATGCCGAAGCTGTCGTCGAACGAGCTCTTGCCCTCCCTGACCGCCGCAAGGCCCAGGCCCACGGCCATTATGAAGGGCACGACGATGGGGCCCGTCGCCACTCCGCCGAAATCGAAGGCGACGGCGAAGAACCTGCCCGGCTCGAACAGCGAGACGACGAGCACGGCCGCATAGAACACGAGCAGCATCACGGAGAGCGGCACGCGGCGGATTACTCGCAGAACGCCGAATATAAGGAAAACGCCCACGCCGACCGCGGCGACGAGTATCATTTTGATATCCTCGACCCCGGGGAACTGCGCGGCGAGTATGGCGATATCCGGCTCCGCCATCGTGACGAGAACGCCTATGAGCAGGCAGAAAACTATTATGAGCGTGTATTTGCCGGTCTGCGTGAGGTGGGCGCCCATCCTTTCGCCCGCGGGTATCATGGAGGTCTCCGCGCCCGTCTCAACGAGGGTCATGCCGATTATCAGCAGCGCTCCGCCTATGAGGAACCGAGCGAACACGTCCGCGGGCATGCCCTTTCCGGCAAAAACGGCGAGCGCAAAATGCACCGCCGCCACGAAGAGCATCAGCGGCAGTACGCAGGAGAGCGATTCAAGCAGTTTTTTGCGCAGCTCCTTTATCAAGCGCCTTACTCCTTTTTATTGCTGCAGCCATCGCGCCCGGGGCAGGAGCCGCAGCCGCAGGAGCAGCCGCCCTTCCTTCCTCGGCGGAAAGCGAAATATGCCGCGCACGCCACGGCCGCGATAACGGCAATGAGTATTATCCAATCCAAAAGCTTCACGGCGTCCTCCTTACGAAAGCCCGAAGAGCAGGCCGACAAGCCGCACTATGAGCGCGACGGCCCATGCTATCGCGCACTGCCATACGACCACGCCTATCGCCCATTTGCCGCCCATCTCGCGCCTTATTGCGGCTATTGAGGCGACGCAGGGGGTATAGAGCAGGCTGAAAACGAGCATTGCGGCGGCGGAAAGCTTGGTCATGACCGCCGCGACGCCCTCGCCCGCGAAGAGCACCTCCATTACGGATACCACGCTCTCCTTGGCCACGAAGCCCGATATGAGCGAGGTGCAGATGCGCCAGTCGCCCAGCCCGAGCGGGCGGAAGACGGGCACGAGCACTCCCGCGATAGCGGCGAGTATGCTCTCATGCTGATCTTCGACGATATTGAAATGCAGGTCGAAGCTCTTGAGGAACCATACGACGACGGTTGCGATGAGTATGACTGAGAACGCGCGCTGCAGGAAATCCTTGGATTTTTCCCAGAGGAGCTGGAGCACGCTCCTGGGGCTGGGCATGCGGTAATTGGGCAGCTCCATCACGAAGGGCACCGCCTCCCCGCGGAACACCGTCTTTTTTGCGGCGAGCGCGGCGAGTATGCCTATGAGTATCGCAAAGAGGTAGAGCCCCGTCATTATGAATCCGCCCCTGCCGGGAAAGAACGCCGCCACGAAGAAGACGTAGATCGGCACCTTTGCGGAGCAGCTCATGAACGGCGTGAGCAATATGGTCATCTTCCTGTCACGGTCGCTGGGGAGAGTGCGGGTCGCCATTACCGCCGGGACGGTGCAGCCGAAGCCTATCAGCATGGGCACTATGCTTCGCCCGGAGAGGCCTATGCGGCGCAGCAGCTTATCCATGAAGAACGCCACCCTTGCAATATAGCCGCTGTCCTCGAGCAGCGAAAGGAAGAAGAAGAGCGTGACGATTATGGGCAGGAAGCTCAATACGCTTCCCACGCCCTCGAATATGCCGTCCGTCACGAGCCCGTGCAGCACGGGATTGACTCCGCCCGCCGTGAGCGCACGGTCGACCGCCTCCGAAAGGCGGCCTATGCCCATTTCGAGGAGCTGCTGCAGGCCGTAGCCTATCACGTTGAAGGTGAGGAAGAACACAAGCCCCATTATCAAAAGGAAGAAGGGGATGGCGGTGTATTTGCCGGTGAGCACCTTGTCGATCCTACGGCTCCTCGCGTGCTCGCGGCTCTCGTGCGGCTTTATGACGCATTTCTCGCACACCTTTGCTATATACGAGAAGCGCATATCCGCTATCGCCGCGCTCCGGTCGAGCCCGCGCTCCTTCTCCATCTGCACGATTATATGCTCGAGCGCCTCCTTTTCATTGGCGTCGAGCTCCAGCTTTTCTGTTATGAGGGGGTCGCCCTCGACCACCTTTGAGGCGGCGAACCTCAGGGGCAGGCCCGCGCGCGCGGCGTGATCCTCGATAAGATGCATCACGGCGTGCAGGCATTGATGGACGGAGCCTCCGTTATCGTCCCTCGAGCAGAAATCCTGCTCCAACGGCCTTTCGCGGTACTGCGCGATATGCACGGCGTGCGCCGCCAGCTCGTCCACGCCCTCGTTCTTCGCGGCGGAGATGGGGACCACCGGCACGCCCAGCATGCTCTCCATGCTGTTCACGTCCACCGCGCCGCCGTTGCCCGTCAGCTCGTCCATCATATTGAGCGCGACGACGGTCGGCACGTCCATTTCGAGAAGCTGCATGGTGAGGTACAGATTGCGCTCGATATTGGTGACGTCGACTATATTGACTATCGCCGTCGGCTTTTCATCCAGCACGAAATTGCGCGAGACCAGCTCCTCGCCCGAATAGGGGGACATCGAGTAGATGCCCGGAAGGTCGGTGATGAGGGTGTTCTTATACCCGCGCACCGCGCCGTCCTTGCGGTCGACCGTGACTCCGGGGAAATTGCCGACGTGCTGCTTGGAGCCCGTGAGCTGATTGAAGAGCGTCGTCTTGCCGCTGTTCTGATTGCCCACGAGGGCGAATGTGAGCATGGTGCCATCGGGCAGGGGGTCGCCGCTGCCCTTGGGATGGAATTTGCCCGTTTCGCCGAGGCCGGGATGCGAGTGCTTTTTGCGCCTCTGCTGCGCCGCGCCCCGCTCCTCCGCGCTCTTTTTGAGCTCTATGGGCTCCACCTGTATCCTCTCCGCGTCCGCCAGACGCAGAGTGAGCTCATATCCGTGCACGTTCAATTCCATGGGGTCGCCCATGGGAGCGAGCTTGGTAACGGTAAGCTCCGCCCCGGGTATAATGCCCATGTCGAGGAAGTGCTGGCGAAGCGCCCCCTCGCCTCCGACGGTGATTATCCGCGCCGAAGCGCCGACCTTCAAATCCTTGAGTGTCAAAACGATCCTCCTTTATGCCGAACGGCAGATACGGAATAACCGGCTTATAACCTTTGATTTATTGATTTTTGCGCTTACGGCCCAGATATTCGTCCAGCTCGCGGCGGACGCTCTCGGGTATCTCGCGCGAGACGGGGCAGACCGCCGCGTTCGCCATGCGGCGGGTGAACTCCGCGATGAACGCGATATCCCTTTCGAGCTGCTCGGCCGAAATGAGCGCGGGGGTGTCGTAGCGGCAGTGGATGGGCGCCGCGTTGCCCGAGGCGAGCCTCGCAAACGAGAGGGCGGGCACGGAATTATCCGCAAAAGGCGTGGAGTCGCTTGAATAAACGCCCGTCTTTGCCGAAACGGGGAAGCCGACCTCCGCGCCCATGTAGCTTATATAGTGCGCGAGCTTATCCTCGGCGGAGACGCGGGCGATGAATTTGCCCAGCGCAGTGCCGATCATGTCAAGATTGATATTGAGCGCCGTTTTGGGAAGCTCGTCGGCGTGATCGCGCACGTACGCCTTGGAGCCCAGAAGCCCGCGCTCCTCGCTGCCGCAGAAAACGAAGCGGAGCCCGTAGGAATGCTCCCTGTCCTTCATGGCGTCCATGACTCCCAGAAGCCCCGCGCAGCCGGACATATTATCGTATGAGCCGTGCGAAAGCGAGGTGGAATCATAGTGCGCGGTGAGGGTGATGTACTCCTCCCTGCTGCCGGGCAGCTCGGCTACGACGTTATGCGATTCGCCGTCGTACTCCCTCTGGCGGATGCTGATGGATGCGCGCTTTGCGCCGGAGGCGACTATCTTAACGGCGGAGCCCGTGTGGATCATGGCGCAAAGCACCTTGCGCTCCTCGCCGCGGACGTACTCGCGCAGGTCGCGCTCGTCGATATCCTCGTGGGGGTAATACATATTCCCGTACTGGAAGAGTATGCCGGCTGCGCCCGCGTCCATAAGGTCCTTATAGCCGAAAACGCCTATGCCCTGCGTATCGAGGAGCACTATCTTCCCTTTTGCTCCCGCCATCGACACCTTGTCCGTATCGGGCATATAATAGAGCTCTCCCGAGATCTCGCCGCTGCCGCAGCAGGCGAAGCCCCTGCAGGGGATCTCCTCGCCGTCTATCACGACGTGCGCCTCCTCCACGTCGCCCATGGGCACGCGGAAGCCCTCCAGCCTTGCGGGAACGCCGAGCTCCTCACAGCGGGCCTTCAGATACTCCGCCGCGCGCTTTTCCTCGGGCGTGCCGCTCCTGTGAACGTAATCCGTCTCGGTAAATATCCTCATCAGATCTTCCTTTTTCATTGCCTTTTCCTCCCGGGAGATTTGGCGGCCGCAGAACGAAAAGCCCGCAGACCCGCCCATTGAAATGATACCATCTTTCGCGCCAAAAGGCAATAAGCCGCGCTCGCGCAAAATAAAAAAGACGCCCCCGGCGAAAAC
>CAMZFO010000099.1 GCA_947306125.1 uncultured Clostridia bacterium
ATGCCTAACCGTAAGCTCAACAAGCCCACCGATCAGCGTGATGCTATGTTCCGCAATATGGCGACCGCTCTTCTTTGGAACGGCAAGCTCGTTACCACCGAGACCCGCGCAAAGGAGCTTCGTCCCATTGTCGAAAAGCTCATCTCCATGGCAGTGGCTGAGTATAAAAATACCGAGGACGTCACCAAGACGATCAAGACCGTCAACGATAAGAATCAGGAGATCGAGGTAGAGAAGACCTCCAAGAAGGATCTTCCCTCCAAGCTCCATGCCAGAAGGCAGATCATGAGCTACCTCTACAACATCACCGAGGTTCGCGAGCATAAGGAAAAGCGCGCTGATTTCGAGAAGCGTGCCGCTGCGAATTATCCCGTTGTCGAGAAGCTCTTCAACGAGATCGCGCCCAAGTATGACGGCAAGAACGGCGGTTATACCCGCATCATGAAGCTCGGTCCCCGTCGCGGCGACGCAGCCGAGATGGCGCTCATCGAGCTGATCTAAAGGATCAACGATCTCAAGCAGGAACGGGTCTCCCGTTCCTGCTTTTTTGCATAAAAATACGGCGCCCTGTGCATACTCTTCTCATACCATTCTAAATCAGGAGGCTATCATGCAGAACAACAAAGAACCGTGGTTCATGGACGGCTCCGGGAACGGACCCATCGACACGAAGGATCTGGGGACCGTACAGGATGAGATGTACGCCGAGGCGCTTGCGTATAAGAAGTGCAAGGTGTATGAGTCGAGATTTCAGGACCAGTCGTTAAAGGCGATGGCGGCGGATCATGCCGAGCATCACAGGCAGCATTTCGACGCGCTGAGGGATTTCCTCGATTCAAGGAACTGAAAGGAGCGATGATATGAACGGCAATAATCAGAACATGACCGAAAGGGAGCTCCTCACGGATCTCCTGCACACCGAAAAGGATATGGCAAAGGACTATGCGGGCAATATCACCGAATCCGCAAGCCCCGCGCTGAGGCAGCTCCTGACCCGCCATATGACCGAGTGCGCGAACGACCAGCTCTGCGTATTCGAGGCGATGAGCCAGCGCAATATGTATCCCACAAAGCAGGCGCAGCAGCAGGAAGTGCAGAACGCCAAACAGGCCATGCAGCAGCTTCAGAGCGAGACATGGTAAAACAAATGACCGCCGGATGATCCCGACGGTCATTTTCTTATCCTTCATTTTATCAGCCTTTCAGCCTGCTTTTCCGTGACCCCGGGGCATATCGCCATGACCCTTTCCATGAGCAGAGCCTTGGCCTCGGCGGGCTTGTATTTTGCCTCGGCTTCCTCTATGAGCGCGCCGTATTTCTTGTCGGCGAAGGTGTATCTAGCAAGCCCCCAGCCGTATCTGCGGCCGTGTGTGTCATAGGTGTACTCGAAGCTCGTTGGGATCACGAAGCACTTCATCTGCAGGAGCTCTATGACCTTGTCGAAGCCCGCCTCCTTGTCCGTCATGCCCGTGCGGAAGCGCAGATCCGTGCTCAGCACCGATTCCTTCTCGAGCTCAGCCATTATGCGCATAGCGGAATGGGGCAGGAACCCGTCCTCGTACATGCCCTCGTAATCATAGCCGTCGCGCCGGTAGCAGGCGAGCTTTGCATACCATTCCGGGCTCATGAAGACCGCCTTGCCGCGGAAGAGCTTCCCGTAGACTCCGCCGGTCTCGCCCTTCCATTCCCAGGGGCCTTCCACGTCGTCGACGAACCATACGGCGGGATCGGCGATATCCCTTAATGAAAAGCCCTTTATACCGCAAGAAAAGAAGGGGAGGAAGCCTATCTCGTTCACAAGCGAAATAAGCCCCTCTCTGGTCGATATCGTCGGAAATTCGTTTACGGTAAGCATATTACGAAAGCTCGAACGCGCCCGTGTAGAGCTGATAATACTTGCCCTGTTGGCGAATGAGGTCGTCGTGATCGCCGCGCTCGATTATCCTGCCGTGCTCGAGCACCATTATGGCGTTGGAGTTCCTGACGGTGGAAAGCCTGTGCGCTATCACGAACACCGTCCTGCCCTCCATCAGCTTATCCATGCCGCTCTCGATGAGCTTCTCGGTTCGGGTGTCGATGGAGCTCGTAGCCTCGTCGAGTATGAGCACGACGGGAGCCGCGACGGCAGCCCTTGCGATGGCTATGAGCTGGCGCTGACCCTGCGAAAGATTCGCGCCGTCGGAATAGAGCATCGTCTGGTAGCCCTCGGGCAGATGGGAGATGAAGTAGTGCGCGTTTGCGATCTTCGCGGCGGCGATGCAGTCCTCGTCGGTCGCGTCCAGCTTGCCGTAGCGGATGTTCTCCATAACGGTGCCGGTGAACAGGTGCGTATCCTGCAGGACCATGCCCAGAGTGCCCCTCAGGTCGTCCTTTTTGATATCGCGGATGTCTATGCCGTCATAGGTTATCTCGCCGTCCACAACGTCGTAGAAGCGGTTCACAAGGTTTATTATGGTGGTCTTGCCCGCGCCCGTGGAGCCGACGAAGGCGATCTTCTGGCCCTTCTTGGCGTATACGTTCACGTCCTCCAGCACGAGCTTCTTCCCGTCGTAGCTGAAGTCCACGTCGTGCAGCTCTATCCTGCCCACGAGGGGGACCTCGACCGTCCTGCCCTCTTTATCTATATAGGTCCAGAACTTGGAGCCGTCCTCCTTCGTTTCGAGCGTGACGGTACCCTCGTCGACCTCCGGATCCATATCCATCAGCGAGAACACGCGCTCGGCGCCCGCAAGCGCCAGAAGCACGAAATTGAACTGCTGGGATATCTCCGAAACGCGGTTCGAGAACTGGCGTATGAAGCCAAGGAAGGCTATGAGCACAGCGCCCTCGACGCCTATCTTCTGCCAATCGAAGCGCGAATTCTCCGAGAGCTTGCGAATAAGCTCGCCGTTGATGCCGAAAAGCACGCCTATGGTGGTGGTGAGCGCGTAGAATATGTGCGAAAGGTTGTTCATTATGGGGCCCATGATGGTCGCGAGCATGCTCGCGCGGGTCGCCACCTGACGCAGCTCCTCGTTGCGCTCGTCAAAGTCCAGCATCACCTTTTCCTCGTGATTGAAGGCCTTTACAACGCGCTGGCCCTCCATCATCTCCTCAATGAAGCCGTTGACCTTGGAGAGCGCCTTCTGCTGCTTCACGTAGTTCTTGCCGGATCTGGAGGCAATGAATTTGGTTATGAGCACGACGAGCGTGCCGAGCACGAGCACGATGAGGAAGAGGGGCGCCGAGAGCCTTACCATGGCCACCACGACGCCTATGAGCGACACCGTGGAGATCATGAGCTGCGTTATGCTCTGGTTCAGCATCTCGCGTATCGCGTCGACGTCGTTTGTGAAATAGCTCATCAGCTCGCCGTGAGTCTTGCTGTCGAAGAAGCTTACGGGCAGCTCCTGCATACGGTCGAAGAGATCCACCCTGAGCTTCGCCATGACCACCGCCGTGCATTGGAGCATAAGGCGGTTCAATGCGTAGTTGGTGATGACGCTCACGAAATACAGCACGCCCATATAGATCAGTATAGAGGTATATGCGGCGATCTGCGAGTCCATATGTATGCCCGCCCTATCCTCGAGCGCCTGCTCGAGCACGACGGTAAGCCCCTTGAGCTGATACCCCGCGACTATGACCGAAACGGAGTAGATGATTATGAACAGTACGGCGATTATGAATTCCCACTTACAGTTCTTATAATAGGAGAGCAGACGGCCGATGGTCTTGAAGAAGTTATCCGGCCTGCGCTTGCCCTTGAATTTTGCGATCATATCGGACTGGCGTGCCATTACTCCTCACCTCCTTCGCTGCTTTCCATCTGGGAATCGTAGACCTCGCGGTAGATCTCGCTCCGCGCCATGAGCTCGTCGTGAGTGCCTATATCCACGACCCTGCCCTCGTCCATAACGATTATCCTGTCGCTGTCCATTATGGAGGCTATGCGCTGGGCGATTATGAGCTTGGTGGTGCCGGGAATGTATTCGCGGAAGGCTTTCCTTATCTTCTCATCCGTCGCGGTATCGACGGCGGAGGTCGAGTCGTCGAGTATCAGTATCTTGGGCTTTTTCAAAAGCGCCCTTGCGATGCAGAGCCTCTGCTTCTGGCCGCCGGATACGTTGCAGCCGCCCTGACCGAGATCGGTGTCGTAGCCGTCGGGGAAGCCCAGTATGAAGTCCTCGGCGCAGGCCATGCGGCAGGCCTCGGCGATCTCCTCGTCGGTGGCGTCCGCGTTGCCCCAGCGCAGGTTCTCCTTGATGGAGCCGGAGAAGAGCATATTCTTCTGCAGCACCATCGAAACCCCCTCGCGCAGCTCGTAAAGGGAGTATTCCTTCACGTTGTGCCCGGCTATCAGCACCTCGCCCGCAAGCACGTCGTAAAAGCGGGGGATGAGCTGAACGAGGGTCGATTTGCCCTCGCCCGTGCCGCCGACTATGCCTATCGTCTCGCCTGAGCGTATTTTGAAGCTGATATCGGAGAGCGTGAGGTTCTCGGGATCGTTAACGTAGCTGAAATCGACGCCGCGGAACTCGATATCGCCGTTCTCCACCTTCAGGTCGGAATCAGCGCCGATAATGTCTATCTCCTCGTCGAGCACCTCGTTTATGCGCCCGACGGAGGCCTTCGCCATGGAAACGGAGACTATCATGAAGCTGACCATTGCGAGCGAGCTTATTATCTGAGTCGTATAGGTCATGAGGCTCGTCAGCTCGCCGGGGCCGAAGGACTTGTAGTGGATTATCTTCATTCCGCCCAGCGCCAGCAGTATCACGGTGCAGGTGAACATAATGAACATCTGAATAGGCCCGGAGAAGCTGAAAAGCTTCTGCGCCCTGATCTGCGCCTTTTTAAGATCCTCGACGGAGGCGTGGAATTTCCGCTTCTCGTAATCCTCCCTGACGAAGGCCTTTACGACGCGCATCGCAATGAGGTTCTCCTGAACGGAGGTGTTCATCGCGTCCGTCTTTTTGAGCATCGCCGTGAACCTGGGGTGGCCCAGCGAAACGAGCGTTATCATCGCGGCGGCGAGGAAGGGGATGGCGACCACGAATATCCAGGAGAGCTCCGAGTTGATCCTGAAGGCCATTATCGCCGCGAATATCATCATCATGGGAGCGCGGACGAAGATCCTTATGAACTGCATGAATATGTTCTGGATCATGGTGACGTCCGTGGTGGACCTGACGATCAGCGACGAGGTGGAGAACCTGTCGGTGTTGGCAAATGAGAAGGACTGTATCTTCTCGAATATAGCGCGGCGCAGGTTCTTCGCAAAGCCCATAGCCGCGATCGAGCCCGTCCTCGCGCCCATTACGCCGCAGGTGAGCGAGAGCAGAGCGGCGACGACCATGAGGCCGCCGAGGGTCAGTATGAGCCCCGTGCTTCCCGTCTTCAGGCTCTCGGGCAGTATCCCGCGCAGCAGGAAATCGTCGCGCGCGTAAAGACCGCCGTCGACTATGGCGGCCATCAGCAGAGGTATCAGCACCTCCAGAGCGACTTCGAAAATCATGAAGAAGGGGGTGAGAACGGTCGGGAGCCAGTATCCCTTAACGTATTGCGCGTAGCGCAGGATGCCTTTTCGCTTTTTTTCCTGTTCCATGCTTTACCATCCGATCTTTCAAAAAAATTTGTCCCTATTATACCATAGAACGCGGCCGGATTCCCGTTTTCATATGGGTTTTTCATAAATATATTGTGGCTCCGGACAATAAAAAAATCCCCGCGGGCCTTATTCACGGCCGGCGTGAGGATGTATTTTGCCGCGCTTGATCCGCGGGGCGTCGGCGCACACAAGACGCGCAGACGGATGTAAATAATGAAGTAAAGACGCCCGCCGGAAAGATGCAAAACATTCCTTCATCGGCGAAGCGTCTTCATTACTGCGAGTCAGTATCGCTCAATACCTTTCCTCCATGGGCAGGCGCAGTATCCTCTTGTTCTGTATCACCCTCGAGGGATTCTCCTCCATCAGTATCTCCGCCCAGCGGCGCGAATAGCGCTCCGCGACGAACTCGTAAGCGTCGAGCAGCTCGGTCGTGCGCGAGAACACCCCGTGCGCGTCGGTGGCGATGAAATGCGCCGCGCCGAGGTCCAAAAGCTTCCTTGCCGTGCGCGTCTCGGGAGCGGCGAGGGGCCCCATAAGGCTCGTGCGGTTGAGCTGGAGGAAGCAGCCCATGTCCGCCCAATCGAGCGCGAACTGGATATCGTCCTGCACGGCGTAATACCTTTCCGGGTGAGCGATAATGGGCACGAGGCTCCTGCGCCAGATCTCGTAAAGCACCTCGCGCAGACGCCACATATCGTCGTCGAACGGGAACTCCACGAGCAGATAGCGCGAGCCCGCCATGGTCAGCAGCCTGCCGTCGTCGAGGAGCCTGCCGATATCGTCCGTGCCGAATACCTCCATGCCGCGATGGAGCTTCAAGCGGACGTCGTTGTCCTTGAAAAGAGCGCAGAGCTCGTTAAAAGCGCGGTCGTATCCCGGGCCCGCGTAATTTGAAAACATACCGGGAATATTGCAGTGCGGGGTCACTATGACGTCGGTCACGCCGCAGGCCGCCGCCGCTTCGCCCATGCTCAAGGACTCGGCGAAATCGGATGAGCCGTCGTCGATACCGGGTATGATATGACAGTGGACGTCGATCATTTTGTTACCCCCAAAGGCATTTCGAGTATAGCATAGATTACCACCGAAAAGGCCGATTTGTCAAGCCTTTTTGCGCGGCGCCGGCGGAGTTTGCCGTGGATAACAAATAATATATTGTGCATTCCGTAAGGAGCCGGGCCGGTTTCGGTCGTATAATAAATGAAAGGTTCAAGCTTGACCTTAAAGGAGGTGCATCCATGGACAGATGCGCGGAAAGCCACCGCCGTTTTCTCGATGGCGACGAGAACGCCGCGGGCGAAATAATGAACGAGCTCTTTTTCGGGCTGGTGTTCTTCATCGACCGTTACGTTCACGACGTGTACGCGGCGGAGGATATCGCGATGGACGTCATGGCGGATCTGTTCTCGCGGAAGCGCCGATACGATCAAAGGGCGTCGCTCAAGACCTACGTCTATATGCTCGGCAAGAGCCGCGCGCTCGATCACCTGAGGCGGGGCAAGATGCTGAAGATCTGCCCCATAGACGATGCGGAGGGCGAGGCCGAGCGCGGCGAGCTGGAGGAAAGGGTGCTGGCGGGCGAAAGGAAACGCGCTGTGAGCGCGGCGCTTTTCAAGCTTCCCGCTGATATGCGCGCTGCGGTGCACCTCGTTTATTTCGAGGGCATGACCTATGCGGAGGCCGCGAAGGTCATGAAAAAGTCGGTAAAGCAGGTGGACAACCTCCTTTTCCGGGCAAAGAAGGAGCTGTATGCTCTGCTCGGGGAAG
>CAMZFO010000100.1 GCA_947306125.1 uncultured Clostridia bacterium
AATCATTTTTCGTGCCGAGTGGGCGCACGCGCCGCGATAGGCGCGGAACGCGATCGTAAAAGCCGGAGGAACCGCTCCTGCGAGACATATCCGCAGTAATTGTTGCGTGCAAGCACGGGGCGGACTGCTGTTCCTGCGGAACAGGCTGCCGCCCGGCTCATACCTTTTCAAGCATTCACCGGATGCTTGAAATTGCCTACGGCAACCGGTATTCGCCCTCCTGCGAGACATATCCGCGGTAATTGTTGCGTGCAACACGGGGCGGACTGCTGTTCCTGCGGAACAGGCTGCCGCCCGTTCATCGCCTTTCAAACGATTCACAGGATCGTTTGAATTGCTTCGCAACCGGCGCTGAACCTCCTGCGAGACATATCCGCAGTAATTGTTGCGTGCAAGCACGGGGCGGGCCCTGCCGCCCGTTCTTAACCTTTCCGCAAGGGAGCCTTTTGCCGGTCGGAGCACCCTGCCTTCGCCCCCGCGAAGCGGGTGGAGAAGGTGGCAGTGAGCGAAGCGAGCTGACGGATGAGGGGGGCGAATACCGATTGCGAAGCAATTCAAAGCGTCCGGTGGACGGTTTGAAAGGTATGAGCCGGGCGGCAGTCTGTTCCGGCGAGCGGTTGCCGATGGCGCTCCGCGTCACCCTCCAGTCATCCTCGCTCCATTCGGATGACAGCCTCCCTTAACAAGGGAGGCCATTGGTCGGTCGCCGCAACGAGCTGACAGATGAGGGGGCTATTTCCCGCTCCAGCAAAAAAGAGAATGGCTGTTATCCTATTTTGAGTTGCGTTCGCCCCCGGCTCGTCCCCCGGAGCGGGCTGACAGATTCGCTCCCAAGGCCGCCCGTTCAACTCCCTCCCACCTTCACTTAAAAACAAAACTCCCATGAAAGACTATAAAAAAACCATACTCATCACCGGCGCGTCGGGCGCGCTGGGCCGGGCTGCGGCGAAGCGATTCGCGGAGGCGGGCTGGCGCGTGTTCGCGATGGACGTAAAGCCGCCGGAGGAGCTCGCGGAGGGCGTGCGCTTTGTCGAGGCGGACGTGACGAGCGAGGAGAGCGTGCGCCGCGCTATTAAAGAGGTCGGAGCCGAATGCAAGGGGCTCGACTGCCTGCTGCACATGGCGGGCCTCTACCTCATGGACTCCTTCCTCGAAATACCCCCGGAAAAGCTTGAAAAAATGCTCGCGGTGAACGTCCTGGGCGCCGTCCGCGTGAGCCGCGTTTTCCTGCCCCTCCTGCAGAAAAACGGGGGCCGCATAATAGTCACCGCCTCGGAGCTCGCACCGCTCGACCCCCTGCCCTTCAACGGCGTCTATTCCGCCTCCAAGCGCGCTCTCGACGCCTGCGCGCATTCGATGGCGCTTGAGCTCGACCTCATCGGGACTCGGCTCGTGACCGTCTACCCCGGCGCATACGGGGACGGCATGACGCGGGCCTCCGTGCGCGAGATGGAGCGCATGAGCCGGGAATCGAAGCTCTTCCCCGATATCGCGGAGAGGTTCCGCCGCATAGTGCTCAACGAGACGGGCGGGGCGAGGCCGCCGGAGGAGCTTGCGGAAAAGCTGCTCCGCATAGCCCGAAGCCGACGTCCGCGGTTCGAATACCGAATGAACAACTCCTTAAAGCTGCGCCTCTTTTCCGCCCTGCCCACGGGCGCGCAGGCGCTGGCCTTAAGAATACTGCTTAAGGGTAAAAAGTCATGAATTACACCGATATTAACGCCTCGACCATAGACCGCTGGGTGGACGAGGGCTGGGAATGGGGCAAGCCCATTGATCACGAGACCTATCTTCGGGCTTTACGGGGCGACTGGGACGTGCTCCTGACCCCCACGAAGCCCGTGCCGCACGAGTGGTTCGGCGAGCTGAAGGGCAAAAAGCTGTTGGGCCTCGCCTCCGGCGGCGGTCAGCAGATGCCCGTGTTCGCCGCGCTGGGCGCCGAATGCACGGTGCTCGATTATTCGGAGAGGCAGCTTGAGTCGGAGCGCCTCGTTTCGGAGCGCGAGGGGTATCCCATACGCATAGTCCGCGCCGACATGACCCGCCGTTTCCCCTTTGAGGACGGGGAATTCGACCTCATTTTCCACCCCGTCTCCAACTGCTATGTGAAGGACGTGCAGCACATCTGGCGCGAGTGCGCGCGGGTGCTCAAAAAGGGCGGCGCGCTGCTTTCCGGCACGGATCACTTCGTCAACTACCTCGTGGACGACGACGAGGAGCGCATAGTCAACCGTCTGCCCTTCGACCCCCTCGAAGACCCGGAGCAGATGAAGCAGCTTGCGGACTCGGACTGCGGCGTGCAGTTCTCGCACACTCTCACCGAGCAGATCGCCGGGCAGCTCAAGGCGGACTTCACCCTGCTCGACCTTTACGAGGACACCAACGGCTCCGGCCGCCTGCATGAGCTGAACGTCCCCACAATGCTCGCCATGCGCTCGGTGAAGAACTGAGAGTGTACCATGGGCGCCGACTGCCGGGCGCTCTTTTTTTATTCCCGGCGTAAGATTCCCCTCCCGCTCCCCCAATAATAAGGTGAGTGACGATGAAAGGAGAAAGCGCATGAACGACACTTCGCTGATAAGGCTCATCCGGCGCTCGCCGGAGAAGGGGCTTTCCGCGCTCATGGACGAATACCTCGGCCTCGTTCACTCCGTCATCCGGGGCAGGCTCAAGGGCCCTCAGTTCCGGCAGGACGTTGAGGAGGCCGCGGCGGATACCTTTATTGAGTTCTACCGGGGTATCGAAAACTTCGACCCCGGAAAGGGCACCGTTAAGGCATATCTCTGCACCATCGCAAGGCGCCGCGCGGCGCAGGTATATGAGCGCAGGCTGCGCGAGGGCAGCGTGCTTTCGCTCGACGACGAGACGGCAAAGGACAGTTTAGCGGAATATGCCTCCTTTGACGAGGGGCTGATAAATGCCGAGCGGAGGCAGCTTTTGTTCTCCGCGATAGACGGCCTGGGCAGCCCGGACAGGGAGATCATCATCCGAAAGTATTATTTGGGCGAGCCGTCGGCTTCGATCGCGGCAAGGCTTGAGCTGAGCGTTTCCGCAGTTGACACAAGGACACATCGCGCACTCAAAAAACTGAGATCAGTATTGGGAGGACAGGAGCCATGAAGAAGGACCTTACCGAGATATTCGATGAAGCCTCTCCCCGTGAGACCGAAATGCTTCTGCACGGAATAGAGCCCGGCGAAGCGCCGGACGAGCTTGCCGAGGCCCGCATCCGCAGGCGGGTAATGGAATCAGCGGGGGCCGCCGCCCCCGGGAAACACCGCGTGAACGGCGCCGGTCTTGCTATAAAGCTGGGCGCAGCGGCGGCCGCAGCGCTTATACTTTCGCTGGCGGTGATCGCCGCCTTAAAGCTGGGCGCAAAGCCTGCGCCGGAGACCTCCGTCAGCAGTACTCCGACGGCCGCAGCGCCCACTGACCCTGCCGTGACCGAGCCCGTGCCCACCGATGCTCACGCCACCGCTTACACCGTTTCCGACGCCGTTTGCTGGGTGACTGTGGGCGAAAGACTCTCCGCCGCAAAGGGCCGCGCCTATTTCCGCGCAAAAGTCAGCCGCGTTTTCAAGGGCGAGCTGCCGGAGAGCATAGTGCTCTGCCGTGATGAGAGCGGCGAAGAGCCCGCATCCGACCCCGAAAAGATGCTCGTTTTCGTCAAATCCATGGCCGAAAGCGACGGATCCGGGTTCAACGACGTCTACTACGTGCTCGATAAAAGCTATGCGGAATTCATACCGCTGACGCCCGCTGTGCCCTATGGCTCGGGCGAGGGCGAGCTGGGCGTTGATCCCGGCAATGAAAGCGAGCCCCTCGGCCCGGAGGACTTCTTCGTGGATGGCGATACCGCCGCCGTGCTCGATTCTGTAAACGGGCGCATAAACTTTTACGGCGCGGAGGGCTTTATTCGCAGCATTGAGCTGCCCTTCCTCGGTTACGCCGCACGCATGGCAAAGCTGGGAGAAAGCATTTACGTATACAACGTAACGCTGGATAGGCTCTATGAGCTCGACTATCGCACCGGCGAGCTCCTGAGGGAGCTTGAGCTGCCCGAGGCCTTTAACGAGGATCCCGTTTGGGATATGACCTCCGACGGGCAAACCGTGTGGCTTTGGAACCGCAAATATCAGCTCACGGATATCACGGGCGGAAGCACCGCGCAGCCCATCGAGATCGAATCCTACGGCACCGCGGAGCACCGGACAACGCTTTGGCGGACGAAATTCACAGGAAAGAAGCAGCGGTTCAGCGACGTTTATATCCGCTTCCTCGGCTGTGACAAGGGCGGGAACGCATATTTCACCGTCACCGACCCGCTGGAGGATACGAGCGTAATACTCGGCGAGACCACGGTGCAGAGGATATCGCCGGAGGGCGAGCTGACCGGCATTTCCCGCCTGCCCATAGAGGACTACGTTTACTGCCCCATGCTCAGCAGCGTTAAGCTTGCCCCGGACGGCGCGCTTTATCACATAGCCGTCGAAGAGGACGGCCTCCGCGTTTATGAGATCAGGCTCGGGACCGAGTATGAGTCGAGGCTGGATGAGCTGATCGAAAGGGCTATGTCTATCTCCGTCGGCGAAAAGAGCGGCGAAGTTTATTTCAGAGATGAGATCATCGACGACGTCTCGAACGAGCCCGAGGACTTTGCCGTGATCGGGAACGAGCTGTACGTGCTGAACTCCGCGGCGGAGAACGTGCTCCGTTTCAACAGCGAAGGCGGCCTTCTCGAGTCCCTTCCCTTCCCCGAGCATATGGACACGGCAACAAAGTTCTTAGTCGGAAAGAACGGGATATACATAATCGACGAAAACCTCGGAAGACTGCACGTATTCGATCCCTACACCCGCGAAAACCGCATCGTCGAGCTGCCCGTATTCAGGGATTCCGTCGATCCCCTTGACCGCTTCGACAATGGCCAATGGTACAGCGGCGAAGGCTTTGCGGGCTCTATAATACTCATGTATGAGCGCGGCGATAAACTCGTTTTCGTTCTCCGTGAATCGAGTCGGCTGATCTCTTCATACGTATACGACCCCACCGCAGGAGGCGTCACGCGCACGGATGAATACGGCTTCAGCGGAACTATGACGGGAGCGAGCCTGCAGCACGCCGCAGTGCTCCGCAGCAGCGAAACGGGCGCCGAAATAAGCTTTGATCTGGGCGATTGGGTATTCCTCAGCATACTCGGCATAGATGACCGCGGCGTTTATATCGAAGCCCTCAGAATGAGCGACGACCTGCCCGTTCCCCGAAAGGTGTTCCTGATAGGGTATGACGGCGCGATCGTCGGCGAAACGCCCGAAACAACGGAGCCCGGTTTCGTTGGGTTCGATCTTTCGGATAACGGCAGCGTTTATGTAATGATCCGCTGGGATAAAAAGGTGCACGTAGTGCTTCTCAGCGTCGAGTGAAAACCATCGGGTGATATGCCGCGCACCGCCTCCCCTCCCGCGAGGGGAGGCGTCTTTTCGCCCATCAATGGCGTAAAGACGGAAGGGTTTGCCCTTCCTCATGTTGAGAAGAAGTATTTGCGCGGGAATCTCCCCCGGGGCAGGCTGACAGATCCGCTCTCAATGCCGCCCGGCTCATACCTTTTCAAGCATTCACCGGATGCTTGAAATTGCCTTCGGCAATCGGTATTCGCCCTCCTGCATGAGCTGAACGTCCCCACAATGCTCGCCATGCGCGCCGTCAAGCGCTGAGCCTCCCCGTTTCCCCACAGTTATATTATAGCACATTTGTTCCGTTATTGTCAAGGCCCCGTACCGCCGAAAGCGGTATGGGGCTTTTTTGTATTGCTTTACCCGAACATTTGTGCTATAATAATATTAGGGGCCAAAAACACCCCGGCAACAGAAAGGAAAACAGCATGAAAGAACAATACACGATAATTTACTCCTGGATGCTCGATCTGGGCCTGAGTCCCTCCGAGCTGCTGGCGTTCGCGCTCATCAAGTCCTACACGGATTTCAAGGGCTCGTACAGCGGCGACCTGAGCTTTCTTGCAAAATGGGCGGGTACGAGCATCTCAAGCATAGGACAGATACTCGATCAGCTCATTTCAAAGGGCGTGGTAACGAGCTTCTGCGGGCCTTATAAGCGGATGAACTACAAGGCCTGCGTTTGCGGCAGGATCCCCCAAAGGAAGGCCGCCCATAATAATATAAATAATATTAACAATAATATGGATAATAATATTGATAATAATATTGATAATAATATGGATAATAATATGGTCAATAGTATTGACAATAATATGGACAATAATATGGATAATAATATGGTCAATAGTATTGACAATAATATGGACAATAATATGGATAATAATATGGTCAATAATATGGACAATAGTATTGACAATAATATGGACGATACTATGGATGATACTATGGACGAGCTCGAGAGCGAGAGCAGTCTTCCCGAGCCGTGCTTCGAGCCGCCCGTTCCCTCAAGGCCCATCCCGCCCGCGCCCGCGAAGCCCGCGCCCGCGAAGCCCGTGCGGTTCCGTCCGTTTACCCCGGAGGAGATAGACGAGATCATTTATCCCTACGGCACGCTCGATAAGGTGCCGTATGAGGTGCTCAAGGTAAAGCTCGCCGCGCTCGAGGATCGCAGAAGGCGGGAAGCGCGAAGGAATGAAGACGCTGCGCTAATGAAGGAATGAAGACGCTGCGCTAATGAAGGAATTTTACGGGTGTTCCCAAACGAGCGTCCTCATGCTTAGAAAAAGGATTTGCGCGGAAGCTCCCCCCATCACCGCCTTCGGCGGAGCTTCCCCACCAAGGGGAAGCCGGACGCTGCGACCGGTCCCGGGGCGGGAACACCTCAGGCGAGCAACGCAAAACCTTTGGTTTTGCTAATCGAGAAAGCATTTCGGGCCGTCCCTCATGCTTTCTCGGCCGCGCCGCGATAGGCGCGGAACGCGATCACTGGAGAAAGTAGGATCGCTCCCGCGAGACAATTCCGTGGTAATTCCTGCGTTCAACACGGGGCGGGCCCTGCCGCCCGTTCATCGCCTTTCAAACGATTCACAGGATCGTTTGAATTGCTTCGCAACCGGCGCTGAACCTCCCGCGAGACATATCCGCAGTAATTGTTGCGTGCAACACGGGGCGGGCTGCTGTTCCTCCGGAACAGGCCGCCGCCCGGCTCATACCTTTTCAAGCATTCACCGGATGCTTGAAATTGCCTACGG
>CAMZFO010000101.1 GCA_947306125.1 uncultured Clostridia bacterium
TATGAGCCGGGCGGCCTTGAGAGCGAAGCGATCAGCCCGCCCCGGGACCGGTTGCGAAGCAATTCAAAGCGTCCGGTGGACGGTTTGAAAGGTATGAGCCGGGCGGCCTTGAGAGCGAATCTGTCAGTCCGCCCCGGGACCGGTCTTTTTCAAATCCCTATGGATTTTCCGCCCGAAATACGGTATAATGCAAAATGAGTAATTATATGTGGGAGGAAACGGGGCCATGATAGTGGTATCGAAATGCTTTACGGGCGAATGCTGCCGCTACGACGGCAGGTCGAAGCCCGATCCGGAGATAGCCGCGCTCGTCGAGGCGGGCGAGGCGGTCGCCGTCTGCCCGGAGCAGTTGGGCGGGCTCCCCACTCCCCGCGTGCCCTCGGAGCTCACGGGCTCCGGCGAAAGGGTGCTCATTGGCCTTGAGCGGGCGGTGACGAAGGACGGGCGCGACGTGACCCGCGAATACGTTTCCGGCGCTTACGAGGCGCTGCGGCTTGCGAAGGAAGCGGGCTGCACGCGCGCCGTGCTCAAGGCGCGGAGCCCCTCCTGCGGGCAGGGCGAGATATACGACGGGAGCTTTTCGGGGCGCATCGTCCCCGGCGACGGAGTGACCGCCGCGCTCTTCAAGGCAAACGGCATAACGGTCGAAACAAGATAAAGGAGCTTGCAATGGAAAATTCAAAGATCAAAGTGCTCGTCGTTGACGACGACACGCGCATACTGCAGATACTGAGGCTCTATCTCACCAAGGAGGGCTACGAGGTCGTGACCTGCGAGCGGGGCGACGACGCCATAGATATGGCGCTCGACTCCGAGCTCGGCCTCGTCATACTCGACATAATGCTTCCCGGTCTGGACGGCTGGGAGGTGCTCGAGAACATACGCCGCACGAGCAGCGTGCCGGTCATAATGCTCACCGCCAAGGGCGACATCACCGACCGCGTGCAGGGGCTCGACTGCGGCGCGGACGACTATATAGTAAAGCCCTTCGAGCCCAAGGAGCTTTTGGCGAGGGTAAAGGCGGTGCTCCGCCGCTCCTCCGTGAGCCCGGACGAGATACGCACGGTGAAGATAGGCGATCTTTCGGTATCGCTCGACAATTACACCGTCACCCTCGGCGGCAAAAAGCAGGAGATGCCCCCCAAGGAGATAGAGCTCCTGCACTTCTTCGCCACCCACCCCAACCGCGTCTACACGCGCGAGCAGATACTCTCTAACGTCTGGGGCTTCGGCTTCTACGGCGACAGCCGCACGGTGGACGTGCACATAAAGCGCCTGCGCGACCGCCTCGGCGAAAGCCCCTACTGGGATATCGAGACCATATGGGGAGTGGGCTACAGGCTGAATATCAGGAAGGAACAGTGAGCGTACCCCCCCGTTTTTCCCGGTAAAATATAGTCGTTTTTCACTTTAAGCTATGTTCAAGACCGTCTATTCGAGAATGCTGACGCTCGTCCTTGCACTCGTGCTGGGACTTTTGGTCGTGTTCGGCATAGCGGTCTCCGTCGCCTTCCGCGCTTTCTATCTGGACGAGATCGAGAACCGCCTCATGCGGGAGGTGGACGACGTGAACGAGCTCGCCGTCACCCACTACATAGACGTGGACAAGCGCCCCACCGCGCAGGAGGAGTTCGGCGTCATAGTCCGCCTCTACGACGCATATCTGCAGCTCTGCTTCGATTCGGAGGAGCTGGGCAGGTACAGCGTCTATAACGGCGCCTCGGGCGACCGCTGGGCGAACGCGGAGGAAGCGAACCTCGACCAGTACATTGACGAGGTGCATTCCGGCAGGTTCGAGACCTTCCGCTACGGGCTGCTCACAAAATACACCGGCTTCTACACGCTGACCGTAATGCGCCCCATCGAGACCGAGGAGGGCGAGGTGCTCGGCGTCATATTCTTCCATTACGACATGACGGGCGTCAACAGCTCCATACGCGAGACGCTCAAGAAGGTCGCCATGTTCTCCGCGATAGCCATACTCGCCGCGATACCCTTGGTCACTCTGCTCGTGCGCGGCGTCACGCAGCCCATATCGCATATGACGGACGTGGTGCAGGATTTCACGAAGGGCAATTTCTCCCGCCGCGTGGAGGTGAAGGGACATGACGAGCTCGGGCGGCTCGGCGCCTCGTTCAACACTATGGCGGACGAGCTCAACACGCTCGAGGAGGCCCGGCGCAGCTTCGTTGCGAACGTCTCGCACGAGCTCCGCTCGCCGCTCACGTCCATGCGCGGCTTCCTCGAGGCCATGACCGACGGCACTATACCGCCCGAGGACCGCGACGGCTATATAGAGATAGTGCTCGCGGAAAACCGCCGAATGACGGTGATGGTGAATGACCTTCTGGATCTTGCGAGGATCGAATCCGGGCAGTACAAGCTCAACATGAGCGTGTTCGAGCTCAACGAGCTCATCGCCCGCACCATACTCACATTCGAAACGCGCATAGAGGCGAAGGGCATAGAGGTCTCGATAAGCCTGCCCGAGGACCCCGTTTTCGCCGAGGCCGACTCCGCGCGCATCACTCAGGTGCTCCACAACCTCGTGGACAACGCCGTGAAATACACTCCCGACGGCGGAAGGCTCGCCGTGGAGTGCTCGGCGGAGAAGCATACCGCCCGCGTCGCCGTCACAAACAGCGGCCCCGGCATACCCGCCGCCGATCTGCCGCACGTGTTCGACCGCTTCTATAAGGCCGAAAAGGCGCATACCCCCTCGGGCAGCTCCGGCACGGGCCTCGGCCTCTCCATCGCCAAGCTCATAATCGACCAGCACGGGCAGGAGATCACCGCAAGCTCCGCCAACGGCGAGACCCGCTTCGCATTCACGCTGAAAAGGACGCGCCGCCCCTCCCAGCGCGAGGAGGCCGAAAGGACATAAAATGCAGATAATCACCGAAATACCCGAGCTCGATACGGCTCCCAAGGCCATCGCCCTCGGAACCTTCGACGGGGTGCATCTGGGGCACCGCGCCGTGATACTCTCCGCCTGCGAAAGCGCGAAAAAGGAGGGGCTCATCCCCTCCGTGTTCACGTTCTCCGGGCTGCCCAAAAACGCCTTCCTGCCCGAGCCCCTGCGCGTCACTCCGCTCACCGCCTTCGGCGAAAAGGCCGCGCTCATAGAGGCCCTTGGCGCGGAGCTGATGTTCGCTCCCCCCTTCACGCGGGAGACCGCCGCCATACCCGCCGAGGAATTCGCCCGCGAAATACTCATACGCCGCCTCGGCGCGAGGCACATAGTCTGCGGCTCCGACCACCGCTTCGGCGCGGGTGGCCGGGGCGACGCCGCGCTCCTTCACTCCATCTGCCGCGAAACGGGCTGCGCGCTCACCGTCATCCCCCCCGTCGCCCTGCGCGGCCGCCGCATCTCCTCCACCCTCATCCGCTCCCTCCTCCTCGAGGGCCGCGTGGACGACGCAAGAGAACTGCTGGGACACGGGATATGACGGAGAGCTGAAAACTGAGAACTGATAACTGATAGCTGAAAGCTGAAAAGCGCACGGGTGAGGCCAGGGCGCTTTTAATTTTTCGAAAAAATGTGCGGAAGATCCCCTCATCACCGCCTGCGGCGGAGCTTCCCCACCAAGGGGAAGCCGGGGGCCGGCGATCCTCTTCCGCTTGAGCGCATTTTAAGGGCTTAAGGCTTTGCGCGGCTGCCGGCATTTCGAACGAAGTGAGAAATGACGGATGAGGGGGCATTCAAAAGCAGCTGCGGCTTCCGGATCCGGGAAAGCAATTCAAACGATCCTGTGAATCGTTTGAAAGGCGATGAACGGGCGGTAGGGTCCGCCCCGGGGAGCAGGTCATGCAACGTCCGGCTCCCCTTGTTAAGGGGAGCTGTCAGCGTTAGCTGACTGAGGGGTGACCTTTTGGTATGGGGCGACTTCATTCCTGCCGCGGAATTGTCTCGCGGGAGCGATCCTACTTTCTCCAGTGATCGCGTTCCGCGCCTATCGCGGCGCGTGCGCCCACTCGGCGCGAAAAATGATTATTTTTCGGCCACGTGGGCGACGCTCGCTTCGCTCGCTTAAGGTGCTCCCTCCCTGGGTTGGTTTGCTTCACTCGCCTGAAGCGTTCCCTCCCCGGGTTGGTTTGCTTCACTCGCCTGAAGCGTTCCCTCCCCGGGAGCAGATCGTGCCGACGATTGGCCTCCCTTGTTAAGGGGTTCGAAGCCGGTCGCCGAAGGCGATCCCGACCATCCGGTGGATGGTTGGGAAGGCGGAGAACGGGCGGGCTTGGGAGCGAAGCTGTCAGTCCGCCCCGGCAAGCTGTCATCCGAGCATTGCGAGGATGACTGGAGGGTGACGTGGAGCGCCGACAACAAAAAAGCCTACCTTTCGGAAGGCTTTTTTTGCTTTCGTCACTGCATTTTATACTCGTAGACTATCTCGGAATTGATGAGGTCATAATTATCGGTCCAGGGCACGGCGCCGACGTAGATCTCGTCCCACTGCGCCTGCGTGCCGCCGTAGAGCACGGTATTGAGGTTCGGGCAGTTGAATATCACGTTCTGGCCGATGCTCTTGACCGAGGCGGGGATATAGATCTTCTCCAGATTGGGGCAGGCGTTGAAGAGCTTGGCGGGCAGGCTCGTGACCGTGCCGGGAATATAGACGGCCTTGAGGTGCTCGAAGCTGTCGAAGGTCTTCATGCCGAAGCCGACGACGGAGAGCCCGTCGAGCTTGGAAGGGATCCTGAGCTCCTCGTCCGTGCCGGACCACGCGGTGATGTCCACGGTGCCGTCCTCATATACGGAGCAGAAAAAATCCCCTATCCTGCGGGATTCCATGACTATATGCGTATGCCTCACGCAGCCGAAGGAGCCGAAAAGCAATGCCGTCAGCAGCAGCGCGGCGGTGAGGATCTTGATTGTTTTGAGCGATACTTTCATACGTACATTTATACACCAAATGCACACGGAAGTCAATAGGAGAATACTATCCAAATTTCCCCCTTGCAAAAGCGCTTCCGATGTGCTATATTGTATTCAACAGAATACGTCTTATCGAGAGTGGCTGAGGGACCGGCCCTGTGATGCCACGGCAACCTGTTCCCCTTTAAGGGGCGCAAGGTGCCAATTCCGACGGAAGGAGCGAGCTTTCTGCCCGCCCGCCCGTAAAGATGAGCGTTCAGAAGGCATTTGAAGGGCGCTCGTCGGAGCGTCCTTTTTACCGCTTTCGCGCCCAATGGGCTTTACCGCAAATTTTTCTTGCAAAGGAGATAAAGATATGAACACTTTCCGCCGTTTATTCACCTCCGAATCGGTCACGGAGGGGCATCCCGACAAGGTCTGCGACAACATTGCCGACGCGGTGCTGGACGCGATGCTGACCAACGATAAAAACTCCCGCGTCGCCTGCGAGTGCGCCGCGACCACGGGCATGGTGGTCGTGATGGGCGAGGTGACGACCGACTGCTACGTGGACATCCCCCATCTCGTGCGGGACGTCGTGCTGGACATAGGCTACGACAAGCCCGAGTACGGCTTCGACGGGCACAGCCTCGCCGTCATATGCGCCATCAACAGCCAGTCCGCCGATATCGCGATGGGAGTCGACAAGAGCCTCGAGGCCAAGCTGGGCGAGGCGGACCCCCTCGACATAGGCGCGGGCGATCAGGGAATGATGTTCGGCTACGCCTGCGACGAGACGCCCGAGCTCATGCCCATGCCCATCTCGCTCGCCCACAAGCTGACGAGGCGCCTGACCGAGGTCCGCAAGAGCGGCCTCCTGCCCTACCTCCGCCCGGACGGAAAGAGCCAGGTAACGGTCGAATACGACGGCGACAGGCCCGTCCGCATAGAGGCGGTCGTGCTCTCCACGCAGCACGATCCGGACGTCGATATGCTCCGCCTCACCGAGGACGTGAAGCGCGAGGTCATAATGAAGGTCATCCCCGCCGGGCTCATGGACGAGGATACCCGCATATTCGTCAACCCCACAGGCCGCTTCGTCATAGGCGGCCCGCAGGGCGACAGCGGCCTGACGGGCAGGAAGATAATAGTCGACACCTACGGCGGCTACGGGCGCCACGGCGGCGGCAGCTTCTCCGGCAAGGACCCCACGAAGGTCGACCGCAGCGCCTCTTACGCCTGCCGCTACGTCGCCAAAAACCTTGTCGCGCAGGGCTATTGCAGGAGGTGCGAGCTGCAGGTCGCTTACGCCATCGGCGTCGCCCGCCCCGTCTCGGTGCGCATCGACTCCTTCGGCACCGGCCGCGTCTCCGACCGCGAGCTCGAGGCGATGGTGCTCCGCTCGTTCGATTTCCGCCCCGCCGCGATCATAGAGCGCTTCGACCTGCGCCGTCCCATATACAAGCCCACCGCCGCCTACGGCCACTTCGGCCGCACCGACGTCGATCTGCCCTGGGAGAGGACGGATCTGGTGTTCGCGGAATAAATGCCGCGGCCCGTCCGCATAAGTGATACCGATATGTTTGAAGAGCTTACAAAATACGTCCCCGTTTTCCGCGAAGGCGGCTTCGGGAAATTTGTTTCGAACAGGAGCGGCGACGGGACTCCCGAGCGTCCGTTCAGCTTCCCCTACGTCGCTTACAGCAGCTCCGTCACGGATTATCTGCACGACCTGTATGCCTTCTGCGATTCGCATCCCGAATTCGAGCATACCGCCTACCAGCGCACGCTTGAGGAGAACGGCCTCGAATGGGGCATGGACTCCATGAGCGGCGCGGACGCGGGCCGTCTGGACGCCAAATGCGTGATCGCCCTGCTCATAGGCGCCGTAAGGGCTGACAGGTTCAGCGAAGGCACGCTGCTCGAGCTCCTTGAGGACGGCTCCGTGCTGCGCTGGCTCGAAAGATTAAAGGAGCTGGAGCCCGGGGAAGGCTGAGACCTGCGACCGGCCAAAAGGCTCCCTCGGGCAAATGTCCCCCGGGGAGGGAACACCTCAGGCGAGCAACGCAAACCAACCCGGGGAGGGAACACCTCAGGCGAGCAGCGCGAGCCCGTAAGGCCGAAGAAAAATGCATGCAAATTTTTCTGAGGCCGTCGCCGCACCGCGTTAGGTGCGGAACCTCGTCAACACCAGCCGTAGGATCGCACCTGCGAGTCAATTCCGCAGCGGGAATGAAGTCGACCCGTACCAAAAGGTCACCCCTCAGTCAGCTAACGCTGACAGCTTGCCGGGGCGGACTGATCGCTTCGC
>CAMZFO010000102.1 GCA_947306125.1 uncultured Clostridia bacterium
ATGTTCGGCAATTTCCTCGACGCGGTGTATTGGGCCACCGTCTCGCTCACCACCATGGGCTACGGCGACATCACGCCGGTGACCTCCATAGGGCGGATAATAACGATGCTCTCCGCGGTATTCGGGATCGCCATAATCGCGCTCCCATCCGGCATCATCACAGCCGGCTTCATGCGGATATTGAGCGAGGAGCAGCAGCGCGAAGCGCGTGAGGAAGCGGCGAAACTCCTTGCCGAGGCAAAGGATCCGGATATACTCGATCACATTGCCGAGACCGTCGGCGACGAGTTCGAGTGATCCCCCTATATCTGAACAAGTAAAAAGGCTTGAGCCGCGAGGCCCAAGCCTTTCGATTTTATCAGCGTTTACCTTGTAAAATACACTTCCATAGGCGAGAGGACCACCTCGTCCAGCGCTCCCGCGCCGAGCAGGCCGTCGCCGTTCCAGCCCCAGGCAAAGAGCCTGCCGTCCTTATTCACGGCAAAAGTGCGGCAGTAAAGCCGGACTCCGTCGGTGCCGTCATCGTAATCGATGAACACCAGCTCAAGATGGGTCAGAACCCTCGTAATGTCGGTGAGCCCCGTATTGACGAAGGTATAGCTTTCCTCGGCTGTGCCGTCGCCGAGGCTGCCGTAAATGAAGCCCTCTTCGCCGCCCATGCCGCAGGCCCAGACCTCGCCGTTCGCGGTCACGGCGTAAGTCTCCGCGCCGCTGCAGGTAAAGGAGGTGACGCCGGTCAGCACGCATTCGGGAGTTTTGCAGGTCTCATAGCTCGCCTTGCCGAGTATGGGCCCGTGGTAGATGGCCCAGGACCAGAGCTCGCCGTTCGCCTTGAGAGCGAATTTGTAATCATAGCCCCAATCCTCGTCCATATAGGTCGCGGTGTCGAAATCGACCACCTCGTTCATGATCGTCTCGAGCTCGCCGAGGTTATCCGTTTCCGCGAGCACGTCGCTTTCGGACGCCGTGTACCTTTTAAGAGTGCCGTCGACCGTGAGGAACCAGATGACGCCGTCGGAGACCTCCACTTTGAGAAAGCCCCTTCCCGTCGTGCCGTCGCCGTAGGCATAGGAGTCGCAGATGAGCTCCATGCCGTTCGGGGTCAGCGCGTAAAGCCTGCCGTCCGTATCGCATACCGCCATGGGATAGGCTCCGCCCCATGCCTCCTGAACGCCGTCGGCCAATTTGCTCGTTTCGCCTGTGCCGCAGCTTTCCCAGAGCTCGCCGTCGTTCGTGATAATGAAGTATTTATCGAACTCCCTTACGTTCTCGAATACCTTGTGCGGAGTCATGGCGGAAACGAGCTCCGCGCCTTCAAGCTCGTCATACTGAGAATAGCTCCATGCGTAAAGCTCGCCCTGCTCTGTGAGCGCGTAATAAGTGCCCCAGCGGTCGAGGACCTTCTTGACGTTTTCAAGTATTTTAACTGTCCCGTCGTGCTTTTCGGCGTCGCCCTGACCGAGCTGAGCGCGGTCGTTCCTGCCCCAGCCGATAAGGGTGTGCTCGCTGTCGAGCGCAAACACCGTGTCGCCGACGATAACGGGGGTGAAGCCGGAGCCGACATATACGGGCCTTAATGCGTCGCCGTCCCTGCCGGGTATCTGACCGTATTCGTTATTGCCCCAGGCGTATACCGCGCCCTCGGGCCTGACCGCAAAGAACACGTTGTTTCCCGCATAGATCGCGGGAGTATTATCGTCGTCGCCGTCGTTCATATCCGGCATGGGAGTGGGCAAGGGATCCTCCGTGGGCGCCGCCTCGGTGGGCTCGGCCGTGGGCTCCTCGGTGGGCGCTTCTGTGGGCTCGGCCGTCGGCTGAGCCACAGGCTCGTTCCCCGAAACGGGCGCGTCGGGCCTCCTGCAGGCCGCAAACGAAATAAGAAGCATTAGAATGAGTGCGAATGATATGATGCGTTTCATAATGACCTCCTGTATCATAGTGAACGTCGTTCACCGGCTTTCACTTATATAACGTGCATGAGTGCGGTTCGGTTCCCGCTTCTTCATATATATATCCCCCGAAGAAGACGTTTTCTCGCTTGCGCTGAAAATATATTCTCCGGGGGTGTTCATTGCGTATATGCTTCCGGGAGCCGTGCCGGCGGAAGCCCTTTTACAGATAGTATGAAAGCAGAGCTTCGCGGGCAGTTACGCCGTATCGCTGCGGTATGCCGGTGAGGGCAAGATCGCTTCCGCGGAATTCGCCGTTCACGAACCAGTTTTTGCCGGTAAAATCGGAATACCATTTGAGCACTTTGTCCATAGTGGGCGTGCTTATGCCGCAGAGCTCGCAGTCGGCTTTGATTATCGCAAGCCCGAAAGGGAAATCCTCGGTAAACAGCCTCGAATCGGTATCCACCGTATAGCCGCTCCCGTCCGGCAGCCCGACCATGGGGGCGTATATGCCCTGAAAAGAGGGGATGCCGTTGATCTTGCGGTTGAGCTCGGTAACGGTTTGTGATTCGTAATGCTCCGAAAGGGGGCGTATCGCCGAGGTGTCGAGCTCGGGGATGCTGTCAAGCAGCTCGTGCAGCTCGCGGTCCATTGCGAACAAAGTCTCGGACGCCAGATCCGACCAGCCCACGTAGAGCTTCTCACGCGAAGCGTAAACGTGATCGCGCGGGTATTTACCGAAAAGCTCGTATATCCTCGAGGTGTGCAGTATCGGATTGGTCGGGGTAAGCGCCACGGAAAGGAAATTCGCGGCCTTCTGCGTTTTGAGCCCGCAGCTTTCGATAAGCTCGCAGGCCGCGTCGGTCCTCGCAGGATACTGCGCCGACACCACGCTGAAGGGCTTCCAGCTCAGTATGTTCACCTCGCGGCCGTATTCCTCAAGCCTTGTGATGAACGGCACCCGCTGAAAACCGAAAAGGGATCTGCTCCTGCCGAAGTATTTCTCAAAGAAGAACTCGCATCCGCCGTAGCCGGGGATAACGCCTATGAACGCATTCTCCGAAACGAAGGGGGAGATGCTTCCGAAGGCGTCCTCGACCGCAAAATGAGGAAGGGCGATGAAAACGATATCCGCTCCCGAAGCGGCCTCGCGCGGATCGGAAGAGATGCAGTCGGGCTTTATGCTGTATGAAACGCCGCGCTCCGTTTCGTTGCACCGTATGGCTTCCGAAAAGGCCTCCGGACGCCGCGTGAGCAGCGAGACGCGGGCGTCCCCGCGGGTCTTCTTGATATGGCAGACGAGGGCGGTCCCTATATTTCCGCCGCCTATTACGCAGACCTTCATTCGATCCGCCTCCTTTTGTTAAGGTAAATACCCCGGGAGCGTGCCCGGGGTACGGTCTTATCACATCTTAATAAGATACTGATGGATGAACTCGTCGATCTCGCCGTCCATCACGGCCTGGATATTGCCGGTCTCGCAGCCGGTGCGGTGATCCTTCACCATTGTGTAGGGCTGGAAAACGTAGGAGCGGATCTGGCTGCCCCATTCTATCTTCTTGAGCTCGCCCTTGATATCGGCCATCTTCTCCATGCGCTCGCGCTCCTTTATCTCGAGCAGCTTACCCTTCAAAATGCGCATTGCGACTTCCTTGTTCTGGAGCTGGCTCCTTTCGTTCTGGCACTGCACCACTATGCCCGTCGCAAAATGCGTGATGCGGATGGCGGAGGAGACCTTGTTGACGTTCTGTCCGCCCGCGCCGCCGGAACGGTAGGTATCTATGCGGATATCCTCGGGCTTGATCTCGATGGAGTTATCGTCCTCGGTCAAAATCGGCGTAACGTCCAGAGAAGCGAACGAGGTGTGACGCCTTCCGGAGGAATCGAAGGGGCTTATGCGGACGAGCCTGTGCACGCCCTTTTCGGCTTTTAAGTAACCGTATGCGTTCTCGCCCTGCACCTCGAAGGTGACGGACTTGATGCCGGCTTCCTCACCGTCAAGAAGGTCGAGCTCCTTGACCGTGTAGCCCTGGCGCTCGCAGTAGCGGACGTACATGCGGTAGAGCATGCTCACCCAATCCTGCGCCTCGGTGCCGCCCGCGCCCGCGTGCAGCGAAAGCACGGCGTTGTAGCTGTCGTAGGGGCCGGTCAGCAGCGCCGCAAGGTGGAAATCCTCCACGGCCCGGTTGAGCTTTTCGAACTCCTCCGGCACCTCCGCCGCCATGTCCTCGTCCTCCTCGCCCATATCCATGAGCACCTCGAAATCCTCGCACATGGCGTTGAGCTTTTCGTACTTGTCGAGCTTGGATGAAATGGACTTCATGCGGATATTGACCTTATTGGCGGCTTCAACGTCGTCCCAGAAGCCCTCCCTGCCCATTTCGGCCTCGAGCTGTTTCTTCTCCTCTGCAAGCTCGGCGACCTTAAAGGGATTCACCCGCCTGCTTGAGGGCAGCAATGGTTGCCGTCAACTGCTGACGGTACTCATCCATGATTATCATGATATTGCTTCCTTTCGGTGTAGTAGTGTTGTTTTGTTGATCCGGCGTCGATGACTGCCGATCCGTTAACTTTCAGTTATCAGTAGTCAGTTATCAGTTTACATCCTCTCCGGCGCTTCTATCCCGACGAGGTACAGCCCGGTCTTTATCGCGGTCTTCGCGGCCTCGGTCACGGCGAGGCGGGCGGCTCTCACGCCATCGTCCTCGTCCATGATGCGGTTCTCGAAATAGAACTTGTTGAAGGCGGAGCAGATCTCAATCACGTTCCTCGAGATGAGATACGGTTCATACTTCTCTGCGGCGCTCTCGATCGAATCGGGCAGGGCTTTGATCGCCTTAATGAGATTCGCCGTACTCTCGTTATCGAGGCAGCTCCAGTCGGCCTTCCCGATATCGTATCCGCCGGCCTTACGCAGCACGGAGCAGCACCTTGCGTGCGTGTACTGCGCGTAGGGAGCGGTCTCGCCCTCGAAATTGAGCGCCTTTTCCCAGGAGAAGGTGAAATCCTTTATCCTCGAGGAATAGAGCGGGCCCCAGACGACCGCGCCCACGCCTATCTGGCGCGCTACCTCGTCCATGTTCTCGAGGTCGGGGCTCTTTTCCTGCATTATGGCCTTGGTCTTTTCGATGGACTTTACGAGCACGTCCTCGAGATAAATGGCGTTGCCCTTCCTCGTTGAGAAGGTCATATCCGCCATGGATATCATGCCGAAGTTGACGTGCACGCAGTCCTTCGCCCAATCGTAGCCCATGAGCTCAAGGGTCTTGAAGACCTGCCTGAAGTGCAGATTCTGCTGATAGGCGACGACGTAAAGGTTCTTATAGAAATCGTAGGTGTTCTTGCGGTAGATGGCGGCGGTGATGTCGCGGGTGGGGTAAATGGTGCCGCCGTTGGATTTCAGTATGAGGCAGGGGGGCATATCGTAGGCGGAAAGATCGACTATGGTCATGCCGTTGTCGACCGTGGTCACGCCCTTATCCTGCAGCTCCTTTATGACGGCGGGCATCTTGTCCTCATAGAAGGCCTCTCCGTTGTAGCTGTCGAACTCAACGCCCAGCAGCTCGTATACCCTCTTGGCCTCCTTGAGGGTCAGCTCCTTGAACCACTGATAAAGCTCCCAGTTCTCGGGATCGTGCAGCTCTATGGAGCGGAAGGCCGCCCTTGCCTCGTCGTCGAGCGAGGGATCCGCTTCCGCCTCCTGATGGAATTTAACGTAGAGCGCGACGAGCTCGCGGGTAGGGGAGTCGGCGTTCTCTATGGTCTCCCTGTCGCCCCATTTCTTGTAGGCGACGAGCATCTTGCCGAACTGGGTCCCCCAGTCGCCCAGGTGATTTATGCGGACCGGGTTGAAGCCCAGATGCCTGAACACGCGCGAGAGCGAGTGCCCCAGCACAGTGGTGGTGATGTGATGGATGCCGAAGGGCTTGCAGATATTGATCGAGGAAAAATCGATGCAGACGTTCCTGCCGCCGCCCTCGTCAGAGGAGCCGAAGGCTTCGCCCTCTTCAAGCACCTTGAGCACGAGCTTTTTGGCCTCGTCCGAGCGGTCGAGGAAGAAATTGAGGTAGCCGCCCGCGGGCTCCGCCTTGACGATCCCGTCAAAGCCTGCAAATTCCGCCGCCAGCTCCGCCGCGATAGCGGGGGGAGCCTTTCGCAGAGTCCTTGCAAGCTTGAAGCAGGGCAGGGCGATATCGCCCTTGTCGGGAGTGGGGGGGACCTCCATCCACGAGAGCAGCTCCTCCGCGGAAACGCCGGAATAAGCGCAGACCTTGTTCGCGATCGCATCTCTTATAGTCATATGGCCATAAACCTCCAGTATAAATACAACATTATTATTATACCACAGATTTTGACCCTTGCCAATAGCGAATTTATTTGTTATAATAGCGCAGTATGGAAAAGAATGTGCATACAACCGAACAGGAAGAAGAAGCAAGGCAGGAGCGCCGCCGCAAGAACCGCAGGTTCAACGCAGTGCTCTATGCGGTTTCCGCCTGCCTCATACTCTTCGGCATATTCATAATACTCAGGGATCAGACCGATCTGTTCAACAGGAACACGGGCGTCGTTCCGGACGCGCCGTTCCCGCCGGACGTGACGATCGAGACCCCTGTTCCCGCTGCGACCGCGAATTCCAGGCCCGCGGAGCCTACGAAGCCTCCGCCGCCGGATGAAACTCCCGCCCCGTCACAGGGGGCCGAGTCCGCGCCCGTCAGCGTGTTCTTTGAAGGCCACGGCATCTCCGTCGCGGTGATCCCCGTCGGAGTAAACGATAAGGGCGAGATGGACACCATCCCCCGCCACGATATCGCGGGCTGGTATATGTACGGTCCCGCTCCCGCGCAGGACGGTAACTGCATCATCGCGGGGCATAACCGGTACCACGGTCAGAAGGGGCTCTTCGCCGTGCTCCACAAGGGGCTCAAGGTCGGCGAAAGGGTCTGCGTCACCACCGAGGACGGCAAGGATCATTTTTACACCGTTGAGTCTATCGAAAACTACCGTTACGACGCCGTTCCGGAGTCCGTCATGGCTCCGGGGGGCGAGCGCAGGCTGACTCTAATCACCTGCATGGGCGATTTCGATTACGACGCGCAGATGTCGCTGACGAGGGTCGTCGCCGTCTGCAAACCCATCGACTAAATCAGTATAATTATTCAGGAGGTTATATATGTCCGGACATTCCAAATGGGCTAACATTAAAAACAAGAAGGAAAAGACCGATAACGCAAGGGGCAAGATCTTCACCAAGATCGGCCGTGAGATAGC
>CAMZFO010000103.1 GCA_947306125.1 uncultured Clostridia bacterium
GTTGTCAGTTATCAACTCCGCTTCGCTCCGTTGACAGCTTCTCCGCCGGCGGGGAAGGCCCAAGCGTGCATTTCCGCCCATATTCCGCGCATTCTGCTCGTTGACTTGCGCGGCGGGCGATGATATACTTGCAGCAGGAAAAAAACAAGGAGATATTTTGACGTGAAAAGATCGGGAAGGTATTTTGCGCTGTTGCTCGCGCTGCTTGTTTTTGCGGCTTCGGCGCTCTCCTGCGAAAAGGTCGCGAACGAGATTCTGCCCGGCGCTGACGGCGCGCAGAGGCTCGATTTTGATACCGAGGACGTCGAGGGGAACCCCGTCTCGATGGCGACCTTCGGGAGCTGTAAGGTCGTAATGGTCAATTTCTGGGAGGAATGGTGCCCGCCCTGCATCAGCGAGATACCGGATCTCGAGGACCTTTACAGGAAATACAGCGGGAACGGCTTCATTATACTCGGCGTCTACTCGCAGTCCGACCGCGAAAAGGTGCTCTCCGCCGCAGCGGATCTGGGCATCACGTACCCCATAATACCGACCAACGCCTCGTTCAGGCCCTATTCCACCCAGTACGTGCCGACCACGGTGTTTTTCAACGGCGCGGGCGAGCGGATCGACCCGGAGACCTACGTGGGCGCAAAGAGCTACGGGGAGTGGGAGAGCATTATAGTCTCGCTCCTTAACGCACAGTAGGCGCGCGTATGACCGAAGTCAAATCCGTACTTGAAGCCCTGCCCTTCTGGGACAGGCTCTCCGACTCCGAAAAGGATTTCGCAAGGCGCAATTCCGCCGTCCGCAGGGCGCCCGCCGGGTCGCTGCTCTACAGCCTCGACTGTGCGTGCGTGGGCATGGTGCACGTCATATCCGGCTCCGTGCGCATTTACCTGCTCTCGCCCGAGGGACGGGAGGTGACGCTCTTCCGCCTCGGCGCGGGGAAGACCTGCGTGCTCTCCGCCGCCTGCGTGGTGCGCCAGATCAGTCTGGATACGCACATGATGACCGAGACCGACTGCGAGCTGCTCGTTATGAACGCGGAGGCTTTCGGACGGCTGACCGACGAGAACGTCTGGGCAAGGAGCTTTTTGTTCGAGCTCGCCTCGGAAAATCTCACCTCTATAATGCACACGATGGAGCGGATACTCTTCTCGAGATTCGATTCGCGCCTCGCTTCGTTCCTCGTTGCGGAGCATGAGCGGACGGGGGAGACGGAGCTTCGCATGACCCAGAGCGAGATAGCCGAGCGGGTCAATTCCGCGCGCGAGGTCGTTGCCCGGATGCTCGGCGAATTCGAGCGGGAGGGGCTCGTAAGGAAGCGCCGCGGCTCGCTCATACTCATAGATATAGACGGCCTGCGGGCGAAGCAATAAATATATCATTTGAATGTGACTCGGTCACGGTACACGGCTCCGGTTTGGGTTAGAATAAGCCTGTAAATCATCCCAAGGAGGTACCATCATGGAGATCAACTTAACCTACAATACCTTCGACGAAGAGGTAATGCAGTCCGACAAGCCCGTCCTCGTGGACTTCTGGGCGACCTGGTGCGGCCCCTGCCGCATGCTGGCTCCCTTCATCAAGCAGATAGCGGAGGAGAACCCCGATATTAAGGTCTGCAAGGTGAACGTGGACGAAGAGCCTCAGCTCGCACAGCAGTTCAACGTGACCGGCATTCCCACCGTGCTCGTCATCAAGAACGGCATGGTAACGGAAAAGTCCGTCGGATTCGTTCCCAAGCAGAAGCTCCTCGAGCTCGTGAATAAATAATAAGGAGAACCAAAATGAACAAGTACGCAGGAACACAGACCGAAAAGAACCTCTGGGAGGCCTTCGCGGGCGAGTCCCAGGCAAGGAACAAGTACACCTACTTCGCATCCAAGGCGAAGAAGGAGGGCTATGAGCAGATCTCCGCGCTCTTCCTGAAGACGGCGGAGAACGAGAAGGAGCACGCAAAGCTCTGGTTCAAGGAGCTTGAGGGCATCGGCACCACGGCCGAGAACCTGACCGCCGCCGCCGACGGCGAGAATTTCGAGTGGACGGATATGTACGAGGGCTTCGCCAAGACCGCCGAGGCCGAGGGATTCCCCGAGCTGGCGGAGAAATTCCGCGGCGTAGCCATGATCGAGAAGGCGCATGAGGAGCGCTACCGCGCGCTTTTGAAGAACGTCGAGACCGCGCAGGTGTTCGAGAAGAGCGAGGTAAAGGTCTGGGAGTGCCGCAACTGCGGTCACATCGTGATAGGCACCAAGGCGCCCGAGATCTGCCCCGTATGCGCTCATCCTCAGGCCTATTTCGAGATAAACGAGAAGAATTACTGATACCGAAATACAATCAACAAAAGAAAGGAGCTTAATCATGAAGTACGTTTGCGATGCATGCGGCTGGGTATATGACGAGGAGCTCGGCGATCCCGAAAACGGCATTGCCCCCGGCACCAGGTTCGAAGACCTTCCCGACGATTTCGCCTGCCCCCTCTGCGGCGTGGGCAAGGATATGTTCAGCGCTGAGTGATCGGCCCGGCAAAACCTGTGAGCACGGTGCAAAAATACTGCGCCGCGCTCATTTTTTCGCCCTTTTGTCGGACGAACGGCCGATAGCGTCGTACGACTATACGAATATCCGGAGCGAGGGTTTTGGCTGTTGCGAGAGCGGGCCGGCCTGTGGTATAATCGCGGTGTTAAAAAGCCGAAAGGAGAGCAGGGGCCCGAGCCCCGCGTCCGCATGAAGTTCGACAGGGAGATACGCTATATAGATACCGATTGGGGGAGCATGAAGCTGCTCCTGCTCCGTCCGAGGGAGCCGCGCGGGAAGACGCCCGCGGTGCTCTGGATACACGGCGGAGGCTATTACGAGGGCATGGCGGAGATGGCGCTCTTTTCCCGCGCGCGGGACGCCGCGCAGTGCGGCGCGCTCGTGGTCTCGCCGGAATACAGGCTCTCCGTCAGCGAGCCCTATCCCGCCGCGCTGGAGGACTGCTACACGGCGCTTCTGTGGCTCAAAGAGCACGCCGCGGAGCTCGGAGCCGACCCCGAGATGCTTATAGTGGGCGGCGAGAGCGCGGGAGGAGGCCTGACGGCGGCGCTCTGCATGCTCGCGAAGGACAGGGGAGGGCCCGAGATACGCTTCCAGTTCCCCATATACCCCATGCTCGACTGTTACGACACCGATTCCTCACGCGATAATCACAGCCTTTTCTGGAATACCCGCCGCAATCACGAGGGCTGGCAGAGGTATCTGGGGCCGCTCTGGGGCGGCGAAGTCCCGGCTTACGCTTCCCCCTCGCGCCGCGAGGATCTTTCGGGGCTCCCGCCCTGCTACACCTTCGTGGGCGACGGCGAGCCGTTCTACTGCGAGACGGTAAAATACGTCGAGGACCTCAAAAAGGCCGGAGTTCAAGCCGAAGCGGACGTTTACCACGTGGATATACACGCTTTTGACGTGATGTTCCCCATGAACCGGGTCTCGAAGGAGGCGCGCAGGGCGTTCATACGGCATTTTACCGAGGCCGCGGGCCTGAAGGGAGATGAGGACTCGTGAATAAGGAGCTGAAGCGCACGGTCAAATACGTGCTCATAGCCGCTTCGGCGGGGCTCATACAGATCATCAGCTTCACTCTGATGAACGAGATAATAGGCTGGGATTACTGGATCAGCTATCTCATCGCGCTCGTGCTCTCGGTGCTGTGGAATTTCACGTTCAACCGCAAGTACACGTTCAAATCGGCCTCGAACGTGCCCAAGGCGATGCTCCTCGTTTTCGCCTACTACTGTGTGTTCACGCCGCTTTCGACCATGCTCGAGCATTTCCTCACCCGCAGGCTCGGGTGGAACGAATATCTCGTGACGCTCATCAATATGGCGCTGAATCTTTGCACGGAGTTCCCGTTCCAGCGCTTCGTGGTGTTCAGGAACTCGATAGACACGAATTCCCTCGCGGCGAAGGAAAACGCCGCCGGGCGGAAAGAGTTGGATAAACAAGGAGGCAATACGTGAAAAAGAAAGCTTTATTAAGCCTTTTTGCGGCGCTCATTATGCTTGCTCCGGCATTGCTGCCCATGGCTGCGGCGGCGCTCCCTTCCGTCGATTCGGAGCTCATCGCCGTTCAGCCGGACTGCAATGAGGGCGTGGAGCTTGAATACGATCCCGGCGAGTTCGCGATAAGGTGCAGCGAGCAATACGGAGTGCTCGCCGTCGCCGAGAACAGGACGCTCACGCTCACCGCGCGCTTCGCGGAGGGCTGGACGTACTGCCCGGAATACACGGTTTTCTTCCACTCGCACCCCGAAAGAGTCACCGAAACGGCAAACCCCGACGGCTCGGTCACGTTCGTGTTCAGCGCCGTAAGGGGCGACGTGCTGACGAGGGACGAGCTTGACTCGATCGGCGTCTACGCGTCTGCCGCGCAGCTCCCGAGGCTCGATATCACCACCTCTATCCCGTTCTCGCAGATAGGCAAGAAGGAGTGGGTGGACGCGGACTTCACGCTCACGCTCGGCACCAAGCGGTATTCGAGCGGCGATTACGAGGGCACGGGCGCCGTCAAGGGCAGGGGCAACACCTCCTGGGGTCAGCCTAAAAAGCCTTATTCCATAAAGCTTTCCTCCAAGGCGTCCCTGCTCGATATACCCAAGACCAAGAAGTACGCGATAGTCCCCTCGTGGTCCGACAGCACTATACTGCGCAACTATATGACCTATAAGGCCTGCCTCGGCTTCGACGGGATCGGCTACGTTCCCAAGTGCGAGTTTGTTGAGGCGTATTTCAACGGCGTCTATAACGGCATATATCTGCTCGTGGAGCGCGTGGATATAGAGAAGAACAAGATAGATATAGAGGAAGCCACGGCCGAGGAGCTCACCGGCGGCTACCTTATCGAAAAGGATATAGACGGCAAGATAGATTACGCAGAGGATCAGTGGTTCAACTGCCCCTACTGGGCGAACCAGAGCAGGGATTATTTCGTGCTGAAGACTCCCGAGCCCGACGATCCCGCGCTCGTTTCGCAGATGCTTTCGTATCTCGAGAGCTATATGCAGTCCGTGCACAGATCCATACTGGGCCTGAGCTCCGAGCCCTATGACAAGTACGTCGACGAGCCCTCGTGGGCGGATTTCATGATAATACAGGAGCTTGCCAAGAACATCGACGGCAATCTCAAAACGAGCTGCTACATGGTCAAAAAAGCCGGGGACGACAAGCTTTATCTGACGGCCCCGTGGGATTTCGACCTGGCCTACGGCAGCCCCTCCTGCACCTGGAACAACGCCGATCACACGCATAACGATTATTACGACTGCCCCGACGCGCAGAGCCCCGCGGAGTTCATGGCCATCAACAGCTCCTGCCCGTGGTTCGATCATCTCTACGACGATCACGCCGAGTTCCGCGAGCTCCTCAAGAGCCGCTACGCGAGCTGCAGGCGCACGGTCGTGCCGCATATGTTCCGCCTGCTGAACGGCGGCGCCGCCTATCTTGCCTCCGCCATGCCGCGCGACGAGGCCAAGTGGAACCACGATTTCGGGGAGGGCTTCTCCCAGCTTTATAACTGGCTCGGATCCAGAGTCGAATGGCTCGACGGCGAATGGCTCGGCGCGGAGACGATAGACCTCGATTATGCCCTCAACGCGGCGGGCGGCGCTCTCGGCTTTTCGTCCGACGGCGATCATCCCTTCCGCGGAGTCGTGAAGGACGGGCGCGTGGCGGCGGCTTCGGGCAATTCGGGCGTAAACAGCTCCGAAAGCACGGTCACTCTGACCGTATCCATGCGTGCGGGGGAGAGCATTTCCTTCGATTACAAGGTGAGCACCGAGCGCGATTACGACAAGCTCCTGTTCGAGGTCGACTCCTACACGATGCTCACCGCCGACGGCGAGCAGGACTGGCAGACCTTCACTTACACCGTCGGCGAGTCCGGCGTCCATACCTTCACCTGGAAATACAGAAAGGACTACAGCGTGGCCTCCGGCAGCGACTGCGTGTGGGTGGATAACGTGAGCTGCTCCGGCGGAGCGGCGCTCATGCCCGGCGACGCGGACGGCAGCGGCGCGGTCGACTCGGCGGACGCCCTGCTCGTGCTGAGGTATTCTATGGGCCTGATCGACCATATACCCGTTTTCGCCAATGCCGACGTCAACGGCGACGGCGTGCTCGATTCCTCCGACGCGCTCATGATACTTCGCATGGCGCTCGGGATGGGCTGACAGCAAACGACCATGGGGGGCTTGCCCCCCTTTTTTTTTTTATCTCCCCCGGGCTCCCGACCAAAAGGCGCCCTTGTAAAGGGAGGCTGTCATACGGGCGCAGAGAGTATGACCGGAGGGTGACGCGGAGCGCCCTCGCAGCAATTCCATCCTATTTTATATAGCGCTGATAATCACAGCCCTTCCCGCATATTTTGTTATCAAAAAAGCGGGAGGTATTTTGATGTTTGCGGCGCTTATAGATCTGTTGCGGGAGCTTTTCGTATTCATAGGCTGCGTGGAGGGCAGGGGCGGCTTCCCTAAGAAGCTGACGGAGGAAGAGGAGGCGGCGCTCCTTTCGCGGCTCATGGAGGGCGACGCGGAGGCGAAGAACGAGCTCATAGAGCGCAATCTCCGGCTCGTGGCGCATATAGCGAAGAAGTATCGGACGAGCGTACGAGACCTGGACGACCTCATCTCCATAGGCTCGCTGGGGCTCATCAAGGCCGTTTCCACCTACAGCCCGTCCCGCGGGAAGTCGCTCGCGGCTTACGCGGGCCGCTGTATAGAGAATGCTATCCGCTCATAAACACAACGTTTGGCTCAAAATCCGAATACCATTCCAC
>CAMZFO010000104.1 GCA_947306125.1 uncultured Clostridia bacterium
AACTATTTGAACAAGGGCGTCGTCATTTATGACTCCCACGGCGTTCAGTCCGGCACCTCCTCCTATCTGTGCCTGACCACCAACTCCGGCATCACCACCACCGACTACAGCAACGGCTGGGCGGTCAAGTCCGGTTCCGCCGCCTTCATCGACGGCCGTTACATTCAGAACCACGTTTCCGGCACCCTCTCCAACTGCTTCGTCTGGATGGCTATCTGCGAAGGCATGAAGAAGGCCGGTAAGGGCACCACCGGTACCGCTCTCTTGGCTGCGGGCGCGGGCGGCGTCTACGGTTATTCTCAGTCCGTCTCCTTCACCGGCGACTATAAGTATGAGGCCACCTTCTGGACCCAGATGAAGAGCGGCAAGACCGTTGCTCAGGCTATTGCCACTATGAAGTCCACCCACGGCAATTGGGATCCCGCTTACTCCTCCTCTTCCGGCGCAGCGTGGCCCATCGTCATGTCCGCCGTCGATCCCTTCCCCTCCAATCCCGATTCCGCTCAGACCGTTAACTGCGACTGGGTGCTCTTTGCAACTACCTATACCGTTACCTTCAAGGATTGGGACGGCACCGTGCTGAAGACTCAGGAGGTCGAACCCGGCCAGTCCGCGACCGCTCCCGCAAATCCCACCCGCCCCGGCTATACCTTCACCGGCTGGGATAAGGATTTCACCAACGTGCAGAGCAATCTCACCGTCACCGCGCAGTACACTGCCAATCTCTATACACTGACCATCGAATACGTGTATGAGGACGGCCTTCAGGCGGCGGAGCCCTACGTGGCGCAGCTTGCCGTCGGCGAGACCTATTACGTCACCAGCCCCGACGTTCCCGATGCTTCCCCCGACATCACCGACGTTTACGGCATAATGCCCGCCGGCGACCGCACCGTCACCGTTACCTATTATTATGACTTCGTCGCGGATCCCATTCCCGGCGACGTTGACGGCGACGGCGTCGTGACAATGGCGGACGTCACCCTGCTCGCCATGTATCTGAACGGCGAGAATCCCAGCATCACCTCCGCCGGCCTCCGGAATGCCGATGCGAACGCCAGCGGCGGCGTGGATATCCGAGATATCGCGGCTATCTATGCGATGATCGCCAACAGCTGATCCGAGCTTTTCTCCAAAGCGGCCCGCCCAAGGGTGCATTCATTTAAGGAGATGCAGGTTTTCAGCCGATAAGACCAACAGAAAAAAACAACAGATCCGGGGATGGAACGATCCTCGGATCTGTTTTCATTTTGACGGCTGAAAACCGCGAAGCGTCTCAAAAGCGGAGATTTTTGTGCCCGGCAAGGAAAAAAGCGCAGGAATACTCGGAGAGTCTTTCGAGCATTTTTGACGAAGCCCGGCGCAAAAAGATACCTTTTGAGGCTGTGTATCCTTAAGTGAATGCGCCCAATGGTGGGCCGCTTTCTCGTACCCGCACATTACTGTTGCCAAAGGAGGGAGAATAGGATATAATAATACAATAAGGGTATTGCGGGCGTTTGCCCGCGGAAATTTGACTAAAGGAGCAATAAAATGCTGATTTCCATTCTGTTGGGCGAAGGCAGCCTTGCCGATAAGCTCACCTATATCGTGATGTTCCTCATTGCGATACTCTTCTCGCTCAGCGTTCACGAGTGGGCGCACGCCTTCGCCGCGCATTTGAACGGCGACGACACCGCGAGGAACGTAGGACGAATGACCCTTAATCCCATAGCGCATATCGATCCCAAGGGTCTGCTCTTCCTGCTCATAATCGGCTTCGGCTGGGCAAAGCCCGTGCCCGTAAATTCCCGCAATTACAAGAAATACCGCCTCGGCGAGTTCACGGTCAGCTTCGCGGGAATATTCATGAATCTCGTGCTCGCGCTCATATCGGCCGCGGTGTACGTGCTGCTCCTGTATAACGCGGTCATCAAGGGCTCGGAGCCTCCCGAAAAGCTCTCCATGTTCCTGCAGATAATGGGTATCCTCAACTGCTCCCTTGCGGTATTCAATCTCATCCCCGTATTTCCGCTCGACGGCTCGCACATTTTCGACCTCATATTCGGCAGGCTCGTCGGCCCGAAGGTGCTCATGTGGATGCACAGGAACGGCACCTACATACTCTACGGCATACTCATACTCTCCGCGGCGCTCTCCTACGTTTCCGATTTCTCGCTCATTTCGGACGCGGCGTATTGGATCTACACATTGTTCCTGAAGCTGTTCGGTTCGATATTCGGCTTAGTATTCGCCTGATATGCAGGAGCAGATAAACGAAGAAAAGGGCTATCACGTCCACATAAAGCAGTTCGACGGGCCGCTTGACCTGCTGCTTTTCCTTATCGAAAAGGCGGAGGTCGACATCCGCGAGGTGTTCATATCGGAGATAACCTCCGAGTTTTTGAGCTACCTTTCCGAGCTCGACGAGCTCGACATGGATCAGGCCTCGTCGTTCGTTTCAGTCGCGGCGACGCTCGTTTACATGAAGTCCCGCTCGCTCATGCCCAAGCCCAAGCGCGAGGACGAGGAAGAGGAGGAGGACCCCGGCGAGGCGCTCATCCGCCAGCTCCGCGAGTACAAGGCCTTCAAGGAGGCCTCGCAGGAGCTCCGCACGCTGATGGGCGGAGCCGCGCTCATGCACGGCAGGCTGCCCATGGAGTTCCCGCTCCCCCCGCGTGAGATAGTGCTGAAGGATACGACGGTGGAGGGGCTGTATCACGCTCTGCTGACCGCCCTGAAGCGCCTGCCCGAGGACGAGGAGGATAAGCCCGTCCGCAGCGTGGAGGCGGATAAATTCACGATAAGAGGCTGTTCGGGAGCCATCCGCGCGGGGCTCAGGGCGAACGGCGGAAGGCTGACCTTCTTAAAATTCGTCGAGGGCAAGGGGAAGATGGAGATAATAGTCACCTTCATGTCCCTGCTTGAGATGGTCAGGCGCGGCGAGGTGCGGCTCGCGCAGCCCAAGGGCTTCGGGGATATTTCGATAATCGAGGCCGAGCTGATAACCGACGACGAAAACATCAGCTACGACGACGAGACGGAGGATTAAAGGGTATGGAAGAGACCGAAAAGAGGGTCGATACCGCGGAAAGGCCCGAAGCAAGCCGCGAGGAGCTCATGGGAGCTTTGGAAAGCGTGCTTTTCGTCACGGGTGAGCCCCTGCCCAAGCCGGAGATAGCGCGGGCGTTCTCGCTGAACCAGCTTGAACTGAACGTGCTGCTTTCCGAGCTCGAGGGCGAGCTTGAGAAAAACCGCCGCGGCATAAGGCTTTTTACGACCGACGACACGGTACAGCTCGTCTCCGCCCCGGAGTATAACGAATGGCTCGTAAAGCTGCTCGCGCCCCCTCAGGAAAAGAATCTCTCCGATTCCATGATGGAGACGCTCTCGGTCATCGCCTATCGCCAGCCCGTAACGAGGGCGGATATCGAGGCGGTGCGCGGCGTCAGGTGCGAGTACGCGGTGTCTCAGCTATTGAAGCAGGGCTTCATAAAGGAGCTCGGCCGCAAGGAGGTCGTCGGCCGCCCCATGCTCTTCGGCACCACCGACGCCTTCCTGCGCAGGTTCGGCCTGCATTCCATAGACGAGCTGCCTCCCATGCCGGAGATAGAAACAGAAGACGAAGAATGATCACGGCCGTCCGGCGCATACCGGGCGGCTTCGCTGAACGGAAAAGGAAAAGGATATGAAAAAACTGATCGCGATAGACGGAAATTCACTGCTGTTCCGGGCGTATTACGCCATACAGACGGCTATGACCAGCCGCGACGGCACGCCCACGAACGCCATTCACGGCTTCACGGCGATGCTTTTGAAGCTCATCGAGCAGAGGCCGGATTATATGCTCGTCGCATTCGATATGCACGGCGGCACGTTCCGTCACGATTCGTATTCCGAGTATAAGGCCGGCAGACGCGAAACGCCCGAGGATCTCATACCGCAGATCCCCGCTCTCAAGGAGCTTCTCCGCTCTATGGGCGTCGCAGTCTGCGAGTGTTACCGCTATGAGGCGGACGATATTTTGGGGACCATCTCCAAAAAGGCTTCCGAGGCGGGCGTCGAAACGCTCATAGTCACAGGCGACCGCGACGCGCTGCAGCTCATTTCGGACGATACCCGCGTCATGCTCACCAAAAAGGGCATCACCGAGACCGTCACTTACGACGAGGAGGCGCTCATGCGCGATTACGGGCTCACCCCCGCGCACATGATAGACCTCAAGGCGCTTATGGGCGACAGCTCCGATAATATCCCCGGCATAAAGGGCGTGGGCGAAAAGACCGCGCGCGGCCTGCTCGAAAAATACGGGGACCTGGAGGGCGTGCTCGCAAACGCCGGCAATGAAAAGGGCGCTCTGCAGAAGAAGCTTCTGGAGGGCGCGGATTCGGCGCGCATGAGCTACCGCATAGGCACCATCTGCCGCGAGGCTCCTATCGACAAGGAGCTTGAGGACTGCGCTTTCGATCCCGGCGCCATAGAGGGCGGCGTGCCCATGATGGCAAAGCTCGGCCTCCGCGCGAACGGCGCAAGGCTCAAGGCCATCGCGGACGCCAATAAGGGCGGCAGGGAGGCATACCGCAAAGGGGCTCCCGAGCCCGAAGAGGAGGCTCCTCAAGGCGCTCCTCCCGTGGAGATAAAGCGCACGGAGGAGATATCGACTACCGAAGCGCTCGACGAGGCCGCGAAGGCGCTCGCCGGGGAAAAGCTCGTTTCTCTGCACGTCGGAGAGGCGCTTACGGCGCTCACCGAGGGCGGTTCCTACTATATTATAAAGACGGGCGGGGATCTGCTGGAGCCCGGCTTAACTCCGGAGGAGATCTATACGGGGCTCAAGCCCGTTTTCGAAAGCGCCGGGGTGCGCAAGATAGTGTTCGACGGCAAGGGGCTGATGACCGAGCTCAAGCGTTACGGCGTCGGCTTTGCGGGGCTTGAATTCGATATCACCGTCGCGGATTACCTCATAAACGCCCTCTCTCCCGCAAAGGATCTCACGTCGCTTGCGGAGACCGTCGGCATACCCGAAAGGGACGCGGCGGCCGTGATGCGCCTGAAGGGCATACTCGGGGAGCAGCTTAAGGCAAAGCGCGTCGAAACGCTCTATTACGGCGTCGAGCTTCCACTGGTCACGGTGCTCTTCGATATGGAGCAGGAGGGCTTCGCCGTGGACGCGGAGGCGCTCCGTACGCTCGGCGGCTCCATGAAGGAACGCATAGACGCGCTTGAAAAGGAGGCCTACGCCCTTGCCGGGCACAGCTTCAATATCCTTTCGCCCAAGCAGCTCGGCACGGTGCTCTTCGATGAGCTGGGGCTTCCCCCGCAGAAGAAGACCAAAACGGGCTATTCCACCGACAGCGACGTGCTCGAGTCGCTGCAGGGCATGAACCCCATAGTCGGCACGATTATCGAGTACCGCTTCCTGACCAAGCTCCGCTCGACCTTCATAGAGGCCATGCTCAAAAAGATGACTCCCGACGGGCGCATCCATACGACGCTCAATCAGAACGTCACCGCAACAGGCCGCATATCCTCCGCGGAACCCAATCTGCAGAACATCCCCGTCCGCACCGAGCAGGGCCGCGAGATACGCAAGGCGTTCATAGCCAGCCCCGGCTGCGTGCTCGTTGGCGCGGATTATTCGCAGATAGAGCTTCGCGTGCTCGCGCATCTCTCCGGCGACGAGGCGCTGAAGAGCGCTTTCATATCCGGCGGCGATATCCACGCGCGCACGGCGGCGGAGGTTTTCGGAGTCCCGCAGGACGAGGTCACGAAGGAGATGCGCTCGGCGGCAAAGGCCGTCAATTTCGGCATAGTGTACGGCATAAGCGAATTCGGTCTCGCAAATCAGCTCGGCATATCCCGCAAAAGGGCGGGGGAGTACATAAAGCGCTATCTTGAAAGATGCACCGGCGTGCGCGATTATATGGACCGCGCCAAAACCGAGGGCAGGGAGCGAGGCTACGCCGTCACGATGACCGGACGCAGGCGCGATCTGCCGGAGCTCAAAAGCGGCAATTACAATACCCGCGCCTTCGGCGAGCGCGTGGCGATGAATATGCCCGTGCAGGGAAGCGCGGCGGATATCATAAAGCTCGCCATGCTTCGCGTACACGACGCGCTCGAAAGGGGCGGCTTTAAGGCGAGGCTCGTGCTCCAGATACACGACGAGCTCATAATCGACTGCCCCGAGCACGAGGTGGAGCAGGTCAAGACGCTCCTGCACGACTGCATGACGGGCAGACCCGTCGAGGGCGAGAGGCCCGAAACGACTCTGATAGGCGGCATGCTCGAGCTCAGCGTTCCCCTCGTCGCCGAGGTCGCGGAGGGCAGAAGCTGGTTCGATACGAAGTAAACGGAATCGGTTTGAAGCTGTTGCTGCGGAAACTGCTGTAACGGGCGGTTTCCGCAGTTTTTCTTCTCTTTGGGGAGCGTATATAGTAATACCATTACTTCGGAAAGAAAAGGAAAAAAGCTCAAAAAAAGGCTTGAATCTATGATATACTTTTAAATATAATAGGAATATGCGTTCTAAAATAGGGGGTATTGAGGCTCGAAAAAGCCAATGGGAAAAAGGGAAAATCGGGGGCGGAAGGGAGCGGGAAAAAAGGATAAAAAATCTTCAA